>QWHO01000794.1 GCA_021404945.1 bacterium CPR1 | reverse complement strand
AAGCGAAGTCTCGACTGGCTGGCCTGGCTTCGGGCCCTCCGCACCGAGCTGGCGAGCCTGGACTCTTCCACGTCCTGAGCACGGGCGAGGCCTGAATCGCCATCTTCACGGGCGCGCATGGGCCGCATCACCGGTCGAGAAGCCGCCGAGACCGGTCGGTTGAGCCGCGGCTTGCAGACGATGACCGACCGGGGCGAGCTGACAGCCCGCTCGACCAGGCCCTCGGGGCGGGGGGGAGTTGATCGCCCACCGGGACGGAAAAACCGAGCCGGAGGCTCAGGGCTCGGAATTGCGGCGGTCTTAAGTGTTTTCCCACAGCATTGCTTGACTTCCTTGCGAAGGAAAATGGCCACTTGATGGTGGTTGGTCAACTACTCAGGCTCTCGGAGACTCGATCCTTCAGCTGGTCTACACCACCGGGGAAGAAGTCTCTATGCTCCTTTTCTGCCTCGCGTAGAGCCCTTGGAGCGATGCTGACCTTCCGCTCTCGGAACAGCCTTTCGACGACCGCAAGCGCCTCGGGGCTCTAGCACCGGACCGAATTCTGCGGGAGCGGGATCTCGTCCTGGAACTTCCACCTTCGGCACATAACTGCACCGTCAGTGCGGGTGCGGCGGCAGCCAGGCCCCGGTGGTTCATCCCTCCTGGCGCAGATCCTCATCGGAGGTCAGCATCAGCAGGCAGCCCGACCTGAGACCGCGTAGCTGCGGTTTGCCTCGCGGTGCTGGCCGAGCCGACCGCACCCGAGATGGCTCGATACCTTGCCGGTGAAGACCCTGAGTGGCCAGGGTGGACAGGCACTCCAGGATGACCTCCCTGTCTCTGAGTCAGCAAGTCAAAGAGAGCTTCCGCCCCGGCCGGGCCCGGTGGCCCCGGTGCGCTCTCTCACTCGGGGCGCGTGAGCACGAGGGATTTCTCTGGTGGGCCGATCAGAATCCGCTCTACTGGCGAGAGTTCCGGGTGGCCCGGGCCGGAAGTTAGCGGAGATAACGATCCAGGAACTCTGTCGGTTGAGCCCCTGCCAGGCTTCGCGCGTCTTGCAGACGATAACCGACCATGGAAGCTGCAGGACGTCAACTTTTGCCCTGGAAGCTTCGCTCGACCTCGGCAGGGAAGCGCGCGAGCTGCTCGACCAGCGACCCGAGCTGGCCGGGCTGAAGTTCCCCGCTGCGAAGGTGCGCAGCCAGTTGGAGCGACTGGACGAGCTGACCACGCAACTTCTCTCAGGTGAGCTGGATCTGGAGAGCCTGCCCGGCCCGTACGACCTGCGGGTGCTGCGAGGCAACCTGATCGGCGCTTTGGCCGACGACAACCTGGCTCAACTCGCTATCACCGCGCTGCGCGGGCTCGGGGTCGGCATTCGCCGCGCCGAGGCCCGCGACTTGCTGCTGGCAGGCGCCCTGGGCCACCTGGGTGGAGAAGGCGCCGTGGGCAATCCCCTCTGGGAGGCGCTGCTGGACCGCTCCCTGAGCGACCCGGAGCTAGGCCCTCAGCTTGCCTTGCGCGCGAGGTGGCTCGATGAGGACGCTCCCTGGGTGGCGGAGCTGGTCCTCCCCAGCCGCGCGCTGCTTCAGGAGATGACCCGAGCCAGCGACGAGCAGATGGCAACCCTGGACCTGATCGACAAAGAGCTCATGCAGGCCGGTCAGCTCGATGTGGGAGTCCACTTTCTGTATCCCATGCTGCGGGCCGAGGCCAAGTTGCTCGCTCTGGCCGG
>QWHO01000370.1 GCA_021404945.1 bacterium CPR1 | reverse complement strand
ATTGGCCAGGATGTGGTTTAGCAAGGTGGTCTTGCCGGCGCCGAGGAACCCCGACAGCACGGTGACTGGGAGGCGCTTTGCGTTCTCTGCCATGCGAATACAAATGCAATCATCTTGCAATAAAGTCAACTCCTGCGCCCCTGCCCACTTCGAGTTGCAGTCCGCTAGCGGTGAAGCCGCTTACTCGTGCGGCCGCGCCCGCTGGAACATCGCGAGATCGTTCCGGCAGCGTCGTGTCACGCATGGGCGAGCGAGTCGAGGTCGCACTTTCTGTCAACGCTGGCCAGCGAGCGCTCTCGGAGCGTCATCGTCGCGTGGCACGTGCTGAGCATACTGCGCACCGGATTCGAGCCCTGCTCGAGATGGAGGCACGTATGAATGGGACGATGAAGAACCTCTTGCTGGCCATGCTGACGATCGTCGCCGGCTGCTCGCGCGCCGAGGGGCCAGGTGGCGACGGACCGACTGCGGCCGCGGCCACCGCTGCCGACGTGTGGTACTTCCGCGGCACCCCCAACAACTGGGGCACCACCGCGATGACGGCGGGTACGGCAAGCACGTTCACCACCTGCCAGACCTTCGCCGGCGTGGCCAACCCGCGCTTCAAGATCGATCACCGCGGCGACTGGACCGAGGCCTACCCGGCCCAGGACTACACGGTAGCGGACTGCACCGAGTACGAGATCACCTTCGACGCCACCAGCAAGCAGATCACGGCCACCTCGCGCGGCGCCATCACCACCGGCGCCTGCGCCACCCAGCCGCCTCCGCCGCCGCCACCGCCCAGCGGCGCGGACTTCCGCGAGGAGACGATCTACTTCGTCATCACCACTCGCTTCTATGACGGCGATACGAACAACAACTACTACAACCGCGACCGCATCAAGGCCGGCGATCCGCAATGGCGCGGCGACTTCAAGGGGCTCATCGCCAAGCTCGACTACATCAAGGATCTGGGCTTCACCGCGATCTGGGTGACGCCACCGGTGGAGAACCGCTCGGGACTCGACTACCACGGCTACCACGCCTACGACTGGAACAAGGTCGATCCGCGCCTGGAGTCGGTGGGAGCCACCTACCAGGACTTCATCACCGCCGCCCACGCCAAGGGCCTCAAGGTGATCCAGGACGTGGTGATCAACCACTCGAGCCAGTACGGCATCCGCAACAAGGTGTGGATCGATCACCTGCCCATCAAGTACTACCGCCCGGCAGGCGGGGTGCCGATCGATAACGGCCCGTACCAGGGCAACCTGGGCGACTACAAGCACCCGTTCCGCGAGGACAACGACAACCCGCTGGCGCCGGCGTGGTTCCGCGCTCGCCCGACCAGCGACGCCGCCGGCACCACCCCGCTGGTGGATCCCAAGACCGGCGCCACCGTGCCTTCGCCCGGCTATGACGCCAACCGCTTCTTCGGCATCGACGCTGCGGCGCTCGATCCGACCTGGTATCACCTCGATGGCTTCATCGCCGGCGGCGACTGGGAGAGCCCGATCCCGCTGCAGCGCAAGCACCTGGCCGGTGACGCCATCGATCTGGCCACCGAGAACCAGGCGGTGCGCGACTACCTAAACGCCGCCATCCGCCGCTACCTGGACATGGGCGTCGACGCCATCCGGCTCGACACGCTCAAGCACATGGAGCGCGGCGACGTGCTGAGCTACGTCAACAACTGGAAGGCACACAAGCCGGGCCTGTTCGTGTTCGGCGAAAACCTGGTGAAGGGCACCGGCTTCGGCTCGGAGCTGGCCAACGACAACGCCTCGGCCGTGATCCGGCCGTGGTGGTACACGCGGCTCACCTCCAACCCGGGCAACCCGCAAGGTGGCGGTTATTCCGGCCTGTCGGTGCTGGACTTCTCGCTGTTCTCGACGTTCCGCGACAACATCCGCAACGGCCACTTCGGCGGCGTCGGCGGCATCCTGGGCATGGACTGGGTGTACGGCGACGCCACCCAGCTCGTGACGTTCTTGCAGAACCACGACGTCGGCCCGGACAACGACTTCAAGTACCGCTTCGGTGCGGAGACTTGGAAAGCGGCGCTGGCCTACAACCTGCTGTGGACGATCCGCGGCATCCCGTGCCTGTACTACGGCGAGGAGATCGAGTTTCAAAAGGGCGCGCCACAGGACATCGACGGCCCCTCGATGACCATCGATCAGACCGGCCGCGCGTACTTCGGCGGTCATCTCGAGGCCGCCACTATCGCCACCACCCAGAGCCACCCGCTCTACCGCCACCTCCAGCGCCTCAACCAGATCCGGCGTGCGGTGCCGGCGCTGCAGAAGGCGCCGATGAGCAACGTGTCCGAGCAGGGCAATGGCCTCTCGTTCGTGCGCGACTACAACGGCGGCCAGAGCTACGCGGTGGTCGGCTTGGCCGCCGGCGGCGGGCGCAGCTTCACCGTGGGCGGAGTGCGCAACGGCACCTACCGCGACGCGGTGACCGGCAACACGATCACCGTGGGGCCGGGGGGGACCTCAACCCTGGAGAACCTCCCGGGCGGGACCGGGAACTACATCGTCAAGAGTGGGAACCTGACCCGGAAGTAACCAGATCAGCGCGACGGGGAGGTCATCTCCTGATCCTGGCCGACACCCACGCCTGAGTTTTCATTCTGGGGTTTTCGCCCGAGTTGTCCGGACCCGCCAGAGGTCCAGCCGCAAACCGCTTTGTGGTGGTGGCCGGACTTCCTGGCTCAGGGAGTTAGTCGGTAGAGAACTTGCGCTTCTCGGCCTTCATCGTCTTGAGCAACTGAGCCGGCTCAAAGCGCGGCCCGAACCGCTCGGAGAGGATCTCCAGGCGCTCCACCACCCGGTCGATGCCCAGCTGATCCATGTAGCGGAACGGCCCACCCAAAAACGGCGGGAAGCCCAGGCCGAAGATGGCCCCGGCGTCGCCGTCGCGGGCGCTGCGCAGCACGTTCTCTTCCAGGCAGAGTACGGCTTCATTCAGGAAGGCCATCACGCAGCGCTGCTGGATCTCATCCACGTCCATCCGCTGGCGCTTGCGCCCTCCGGGAAGCAGGTCGTAGAAGGTGGGGTCTGGATCCTTGCTCTTGCCCGAGTAGCGATAGAAGCCTTTCTGGCTCTTTTTGCCCAGCCGGCCGTCATCGATGACTTTCTGCCAGCCGTCGGGAGCCGAGAAACGCTGGGGGAAGGCCTCCATCATGATCTTCATCACCTTGGTGGCCACGTCCAGCCCCACCTCATCCTGCAGCATCAGTGGACCCACGGGGAAGCCGAAGTCCTTGAGGGCGTTGTCGATCTGGTCGATGGCCGCGCCTTCCCACAGGACTCGCACCGCCTCGTTGATGAACGGGGCCAGCACGCGGGAGGTATAAAAGCCCACCCCGTCGTTGACCACGATGACCTGCTTGCCCAGCAGCTTGCCCGCCTCCACCGTGGTGGCTGTCACCCAGTCGGCCGTGCCGGGATGGACGATCACCTCCACCAGCGGCATCTTCTCGACGGGAGAGAAGAAGTGCATCCCGATCACGTTCTCGGGCCGTGAGGCTCCTCTGGCAATCTCGGTGATGGGCAAGGACGAGGTGTTGGAGGCGAAGATGGTATCCGGTCCGCACACCGCTTCCACCTCTTTGAGCACGGTGTGCTTGAGGTTGATGTCCTCGAAGACGGCCTCGATCACCATGTCCACCCGCTTGAAGCCCGAGTAGTCGGTGGTGGGCCGGATACGCGCCATGCGCAGGTCGCGCTCGAAAGCTCGCATGCGCCGACGGGAGACCTTCTTGTCGAACACCTTCCAGGCGTAGTGGAGAGTCTTGCCCAACGCCTCGTCGTTGCGGTCCTTGACGTTGACCGGCAGGCCTTTGTCGGCGTACACGGTGGCGATGCCCGAGCCCATCAGCCCGCCGCCCAGCACGGCCAGTTTCTTGACCGGGCGCGCTTTGGCGTCGGAGCCTTTGGGCAGGCCGCTGTCCGACTTGAGCGCCGTGGTCAAGTTGAAGATGTGGATCAGGTTCTTGGACACCATGCCCGCGGCCAGCTCGCCGAACAGGCGGGCTTCCACCTCCAGGCCCTCAGCCAGGCTCTTGCGCGAGGCCATGGCCGAGTCCAACGCTTTGTAGGGGGCCGGGTAGTGGTCGCCGGCTTTCTTGCGCAGCTCGGCCCTGGCCTGGGTGTAAAGGATGCTGCGGGCTCCAAAAGCCTCCATCAGCCGGCTGGCCAGGGTCTTCTGGCGCCCCTCGCGGTTCTCGTGGGCCATGCCGTGACGTCCGGCCAGCTCCAGCGCGGCCGCGCGGGCCCGCTGGGGCAGCACCTCGGCCGGCACCACCTCGTCCACCAGGCCCAATTTCTTGGCGGCCCGCGGGCGGACGCGCTTGGCGGTCAGGATCATGTCCAGGGCGGCCGGCAGGCCGATCAGGCGGGGTAGGCGCTGGGTGCCGCCGGCGCCCGGCAAGAGACCGATCTGCACCTCGGGCAGACCCAGTTGGCTGCGGTCGTCTTCTGAGACCAGGCGGTAGCTGCTGGCCAGGGCCATCTCCAGGCCGCCGCCCAGGCAGACCCCGTGAATCGAGGTCACGGTCGGGAACGGCAGCTCCTCCAGGCGGTTGAACACGCCCTGGGCGGCCCGGCTCATGGCCGCGCCTTCCTCGGGAGTGGTGATGGTGGCCAGGAAGCGTACGTCGGCGCCGGCCACGAAGCTGTCGGCCTTGCCGCTCTCGATCACCAGGGCCCGCACGTCCGAGCGGGTCTTGAGCTCTTCGAAGGTGTCGCTCAGCTCCTGGAAGACTTCCGGCGAGAGCACGTTCATGCGGCCCGGCGTGTCCAGGGTCAGCACGGCTACTCCCTCGGCGTTGACGGTGAGTTGGATAGCATTCTTTGTTGCAGTGGTGGTCATATTGGCTCGTGCCCCCTTCAGCGTTCCAGGATCAGCGCCGTGCCGAGTCCCCCGGCGGCGCACATCGACAAACAGGCGGTCTTGAGGTTTCGGCGCTTCAGCTCGTGAGCCGCTCCCGAGATCATGCGCGCTCCCGTGGCACCGAACGGATGACCGAGAGCGATGGAGCCTCCGTTCACGTTCAGCCGGGCCCGATCCACCGGGCCTAGCGGCTCGTCGCGGCCCAGCTTCTCTTTACAGAACTCGGGCGACTCGAGCATTTTCAACACGGAGAGCACCTGGGCGGCGAAGGCCTCGTGCATCTCCATCAAGTCGATGTCGCCCAGCTTGAGGCCGGCTTTGTCCAGGGCCATGGGCATTGCGTAGGCCGGGCCGAGCAGCAGCTGGTCGTCGGGGTCGAGCGAAGCCGTGGCCCAGGAGCGCAGGTAGCAGAGCGGCTCGTAGCCCAGCTCTGTGGCCTTCTCCTCGCTCATTACCAGCACCGCGGCGGCGCCATCCGTAAGTCCGCTGGAGTTGCCCGCGGACAGGCTGCCGTACTTGCGGTCGAAGACCGGCCCCAGCTTGGCCAGCGCCTCCACGGTGGTATCCTTGCGCACGAAGTTGTCATTCTTGACCGGCTCGAAGCGCGGCTGAGGCCAGATGGTGCAGACCTCCTCGGCCATCTTGCCCGCCTCCCAGGCGGCCGCCGCCCGCTGGTGGCTCTGGTAGGCCAGCTCGTCTTGCTCGGCGCGGGTGATGCCGTTCTTGCGGGCCATCATCTCGGCGTGCTGGCCCATGCTCTTGCCGGTGGAGGTCTCGGCGATGGAAGGCGCGCTCGGAATGAGGTCCTTCATGTTGAGCCCGGCCAGCGCCTTCATGCGGGCCGGCACGCTTTTGGCCTTGCTGAACGACATCAGGCTGTCAATGGCTCCTTTGGCATAAGGCACCGGCACGTTGGACATCGACTCGGCGCCGCCCACCACCACTACCTGATACTCACCGGCCAGAATGCCCTCGGCGGCGGTGATCAGGGCCTGAGCGCTGGATGCGCAGGCGCGCTGCAGGGTGAAGCCCGGGATGCGGCGCGGCAGGCCCAGCGCCAGGATCACCTCGCGGGCCACGTTGGGCGCGTTGATGGGTGGCAACACGCAGCCCATGATGACCTCGTCGATGAGGTCCGGGTCGAGATCGGTGCGCTCGAGCAGCTCGCGCACGGCGAACTTGGCCAGGTCGACCGCCGTCAGGTCCTTGAACTGGGTGTAGGAACGCAGGAACGGGGTGCGCACGCCCTCCACGATGGCCACCCGCCCCCCGGTGGTGTTGCTCTTTTTCTTTACCGCCATAGTCAGCTCGTCCCCTCGCTCTGGTTGTCCGGGCACCGGCCCGGCTCAGCGCCGTCGATGCGCCCGCCATGCTTGCGACGCGCGTCGCCGCACTCCTGTTGACAGCGATTCTATTCACGACGCCGGGCCCGAACGGTGGAGCCCGACTCTCAGCTCAAGGACTGGCAGCCCGCTGAGGGCTTGCCCACGCCTCGGCGGCTCAAAGGGTGATGAGCCCGGACTCGCCGCGCTGCTCACCGTG
>QWHO01000369.1 GCA_021404945.1 bacterium CPR1 | reverse complement strand
ACCCCCATCGCCATCATCAAGGGCTTCGCCGGCCTGCTCTCGGACCCCGAGATGAAGTGGACCCCCGAGCAGGCCCGCGACAAAGCCGGTATCATCCTCGAGGAGAGCCGGCGCCTGGAGGAGATGGTGGAGCAGATGCTCTACGCCACCCGCATCCAGGCCGGAAAGATCTTGCTGCAGAACGAGACTGTGGCCCTGGACCGGCTGCTCAAGCGCACCCTCCAGAAGCTCGAGCCCATGGCCGAGCAGGCCGGCGTCACCCTGAGCCTTTTTCTGCCCAATGAGGTGCCGCCCGTGACAGGTGACCCCGAGCGCCTGCAGCAAGTGGTCATCAACCTGGTCGAGAACGCCTTCAAATATGCTCCGAAAGGCCAGGTCGAGGTGGCCGTCCACGTGCAGGAGCGCGAGGTCCTGGTGGAGGTGACCGACAGCGGACCGGGTGTCAAGGAAGAGGACAAAGAGCGCATCTTTACCCCCTTCGAGCGGGGGGCCGAGCACCTCAACACCCGCATCCGGGGCACGGGGCTTGGCCTGTACATCTGCAAAGCCATCGTGGAGGCGCACGGAGGCAGGATCGGAGTGGAAAGCCTGCCGAACGGGGGGCGATTCTTTTTCACCATTCCCCGGGAAGAGTACCGACGATGAGCGACGATTTCAGAGGCCGAAGAATCCTGGTGGTCGAGGACGAGCCCCACATGCTCGACCTGATCCGCATCACCTTAGAGCAGGCCGGGTTCGTGGTCTCGGGCGCCACCACCGGGCGCGAAGGCGTCGAGCGTCTGCGCGAGGAGATCCCCGATCTGGTCTTGCTCGACCTCAACCTGCCTGATACCACAGGCTTTGAGGTGCTGCGCGAGGTGCGCAACGCCGCCCCTGTGCCCGTCATCATGCTGACGGTGCAGGCCCGCGAGGAAGACCGGGTCATGGGCCTGGAGTTGGGGGCCGACGACTACATCGGCAAGCCCTTCGGCCACCGCGAGCTGGTCAGCCGCATCAAGGCCGTGCTGCGGCGCACCGAGATGCCGGCCCCGGTGACCCGGGGCATCGTCAAGGTGGACGACGAGCTCGAGGTCGACCTCGACCACCGCCAGGCCATCGTGCGCGGCGAACGGGTCCACCTGCGGCCCACCGAGTTCAAGCTGCTGCACCACTTCCTCAACCAGCCCGGGCGACTTTTGACGCACGAGTCGCTCTTGAGCCGGGTGTGGGGCCCGGAATACCGCGACGACACCCAGATCCTGCGCCTCTACGTCACCTACCTTCGCAAGAAGCTCGAGCGCGATCCGGCCCATCCCCGCTACATCACCAACGAGCGCGGACTGGGCTACCGCTTTGTGGACTACACCAACAATCAGGGGAGCTGAAACCCGATGAAGAAAACCCGAGTTGTCGTTCTGGGCGGGGGGCCGGGGGGTTACGCCGCCGCCTTCATGGCCGCCGATCTGGGCCTGGAGACCAGGCTGGTCGATGATGGGCCCAACCCCGGCGGGGTCTGCCTGTTCCGGGGCTGCATCCCCTCCAAGTCGCTGCTGCACGCCGCCAGGGTGCTCAACGAAGCCCGCGAGGCGGAGATGTTCGGCATCCACTTCGCCAGCCCCACCATCGACCTGGACAAGCTGCGCGGCTGGAAGAACTCGGTGGTCTCCAGCCTCACGGGCGGACTGGGGCAACTGGCCAAACAGCGCAAGGTCGACTTCGTGCAGGGTCGAGGCAAGCTGACCGGCCCTCACAGCCTGCAGGTGGGAGCCGAATCCATCGAGTTCGAGCACCTGATCCTGGCCACCGGCTCGCGTCCCATCATCCCCGGGCCCCTGGCCATCGAGTCCGAGCGCGTGCTGGATTCGACCGGAGCGCTCGAGCTCAAGGACATCCCCAGGAAGCTTCTGGTGGTCGGGGGCGGCTACATCGGTCTGGAGCTGGGCACGGTCTACCAGTCGCTGGGCTCGGAGGTCACGGTGGTGGAGATGCTGCCCACCCTCCTCCCCAACGCCGACCGCGACCTGGTGCGGGTGCTGGCCAGGCGGGTGGAGGCCATCATGAAGGTGCTGCTCAAGACCCGGGTGGCCAGCTTGAAGGATACCGGCAAGGCGGTCGAGGTGGAGCTCGAGGACGAGCAGGGCAAGCGCACGGAAAGCTTCGACCGGGTGCTGATCTCGGTGGGGCGGCGTCCCAACTCCGAGAACCTGGGCCTGGAGACCACCCGGGTGCAGGTCAACGCCCGAGGCTTCGTGGAGATCGACACCACCGGCCGCACGGCCGAGCCCAGCATCTACGCCATCGGCGACGTGGCCGGCGACCCCATGCTGGCCCACAAGGCCTCCCACCAGGGCCGCGTGGCCGCCCAGGCCATCGCCGGCCAGAAGGTGGCCTTCGAGCCGCTGGCCATTCCAGCCGTGGTCTTCACCGATCCGGAGCTGGCCTGGGCCGGTCTGACCGAGGCCGAGGCCAGGGAGCAGGGGCTGGGCGTCAAGATCGCCCGCTACCCCTGGGCCGCCTCCGGGCGCGCCCTGACGCTGGGGCGGCCCGAGGGGCTGACCAAGCTGGTGCTCTCCGACGACGAGGAGGAGAGAATCCTGGGCGTTGGCATCGTAGGCGCCGGGGCCGGCGAGCTGCTGGCCGAGGGCGTGCTGGCCATGGAGATGGGAGCCGTGGCCGAGGACCTCGCCCTGAGCATCCATGCCCATCCAACCCTGAGCGAGACCATGATGGAGTCGGCCGAGGTTCTCAGCGGCACCAGCACACACGTCTACAAGCCGGCCCGTGCGGCTCGCGGCTGACCTGACCTACCACCGGGGCCGCTTCCAGAGCGGCCTGGTGGTGGAGGTGCAAGACGGCCTGATCGCCTCGGTTGCGCCTGGCTCCGACGGCCAGCGACTGGCCGGTCAGGCGCTGGTGCCGGGCGCCGTCAACGCCCACAGCCACACCTTCCAGCGGGCCATCCGCGGGCGCACCGAGTACCGCGTGCTGGGCCGAGAAGACTTCTGGACCTGGCGCGAGCGGATGTATCACGCCGCCAACGCCCTCGGCCCGGAGGAGATCGAGCTGGTGGCTCGCCTCTGCTTCGTGGAGATGCTGCAGGCCGGCACTACCAGCGTGGGCGAGTTCCACTACCTGCACCACAATCCCGATGGCACCCCCTACGACAACCCCGACGAGCTGGCCCTGCGCATTCAGGCGGCGGCCGAGTGGGCCGGCATCCACCTGGTTGTCTTGCGCTGCGGCTACGCCCGGGCCGGCTTTGAGCGGGAGGCCAATCCGCTCCAGCGGCGCTTCATCGACCCGGACCCCGACTACGGCCTGGCCGCGGTGACCCGGCTCAAAGCCCGGGGTCTTTCGGTGGGACTGGCGCCCCACAGCCTGCGGGCGGTTCCCTTCGACTGGTTCCGGCGCTGGGCCGAGTATGCCCGCAGCCGGCAGTTGCCGCTGCACATGCACGTGGCCGAGCAGCCGCGCGAGGTGGAGGAATGCCTGGCCGAGCATGGGGCCCGCCCCATCGAATTGCTCGACCGCCACGGCTGGCTGGATGAGCGCTTCGTGGGGGTGCACGCCATCCACCTGACCGACGACGAGGTGGCCGCGCTGGGCCGCTCGTTCGTCTGCTCTTGCCCCACCACCGAGCGCAACCTGGGCGACGGCATCGTGAGGGCCGACGAGCTGATGGCCGTGGGCACGCGCCTCTGCCTGGGCACTGATTCGCAGTGCCAGATCGACCCCTACGAGGACGCCCGCCAGCTGGAGTATCACCTGCGCCTGCGAAAGCGCGAGCGGGCGGTGCTGGAGGCCAGTCGGTTGTGGCAGACGGTGCACTTGAACGGAGCGGCCAGCCTGGGGCTTGGGGCAGGGGCCATCGAGGCCGGTCTGCGGGCCGACCTGGTGGCGGTGGATTTGGAGGACAGCACCCTGGCCGGCACCCCGGCCGAGGACCTCGCCGCGGCCCTGCTGTTCGGCCTGGGCCGAAGCGCCATCCGCCAGGTCTGGGTGGCCGGCCGGGCCGCCCTCGACCCCGAGAAGGCCCGCCAGGCGGCCTGCGACTTTGCCCGGGTGATGGGCCTGCTGGTGAGCTGAGCAACCAGAGGAGGGGCGATGCGCAGATTTCGAGCCTGGTTCAACTGGAAGAAGCGCCTGGCGGTCTGGCTGGGCCTGCTGGTGCTGGCGGCGGGCCTGGTGGCCTGGATGGTGGTGATGCCAGGCAAGAGCCACCGGGGAGAGTTGGCCGCGCTGACGGCCGACGAGCAGACCCTGGCGACCGAGTTGGAGGGCCACGTGCGCGAGCTGGCCGAGACCATCGGGCCGCGCAACAACCACACCCTGGCCGCCGAGCAGGGGAAGACCTCCGATCTCGACCGCGCCGCCGCCTACATCGAAGAGCGGCTGCCCGGTCCGGTGAGGCGCCAGAGCTACAAGACGGGGGGGCGCGAGTACGCCAACCTGGAGGCGCGTGTGGGCAGCGGGCCCGCGGTGGTTATCGTGGGAGCGCACTATGACAGCTACCCGGGCACCCCGGGCGCGGACGACAACGCGAGCGGGGTGGCGGCCCTGCTGGCCCTGGCCGCGCGAGTCAAGGACCCGGGGTGCGAGCTTCGCTTCGTGGCTTTTACCAACGAAGAGCCCTACTTCTTCCAGACCGAGGAGATGGGCAGCCTGGTCTATGCCCGCGAGTGCCGGAGCAAGAACGAGCCCGTCCAGGCCATGCTGAGCCTGGAGACCATGGGCTACTACGACGAGCGGGCCGAGAGCCAGCACTACCCGTTCCCGCTGGGCCTGCTCTACCCCGACCGGGGCGACTTCGTGGCTTTCGTGGGCAACCTGCGCTCACGCGAGCTGGTGCACCGCTCGGTGGAGAGCTTCCGCCGCCAGGTTCGCTTCCCGTGCGAGGGGGCCGCCCTACCCTCGCGGCTGCCCGGTGTGGGCTGGTCGGACCACTGGTCGTTCTGGCAGGTGGGCTATCCCGCCCTGATGGTCACCGACACGGCACCCTTTCGCAATCCGCACTACCACCAGATGCAGGATACCCCCGACAAGCTCGATTACGCCCGCATGGCTCGGGTCGTGGCGGGGCTCGAGCTGGTGCTGCGCGAGCTGTGCAAAACCTCGAACCGAGCCAGCATCTCCAGGTAGTTTCACGCATCCAGGTCGCCGGGCGCGACCGGAGCCGTCCTCGCGCGAACTCGGCCGCCCGCCGAAAGGAGCGGGCACCATCCCCCTGGGCTCGGTGGACTCCCCATGGGCTTGTCGGGGGCCGAGGGGGCTCCCGCTCCGAACCGGAAGTAGACCGTCGGCTCCTCGGCGAAGGCCCTCTGATGCTCCCGACCCTGCTGCGCGAGCTGGTGGCCATCGACTCGGTCTCGGCCCGCTCCAACCTGCCCATCGCCCATCACCTGCAGTCCCGCCTCGAGAAGCTGGGCTTCGAGGTCAGCCTTCGCCCTCACGCCGAGGGCAAGGTCAACCTGCTGGCCCGCGCCGGCCCGCGCCGCGATGGGGGCCTGGCCCTGGTGGGCCACACTGATACGGTGCCTTACGACCCGGCCTGGCAGGAAGCGCTGCAGCTCACCGAGCGGGAGGGCAAGCTGTTCGGGCGAGGCTCGGTGGACACCAAGGCGGGTCTGGCTTGCGCTCTGTGGGCGGTGGAGCAGGTCGACCTGTCGCTTCTGCGCGAGCCCCTCTGGGTGGTGGCCACGGCCGATGAGGAGATTGGCTGCCTGGGCGCGCGCCGCCTGATGGAGGAGCGGGCCCTCAACGTGGAGCACGCCCTGGTGGCCGAGCCCACCCGGATGATCCCGGTCTATGCCCACAAGGGCTACTGGGCCGCCCAGGTGGAGGTGCACGGGGTCGAAGGCCACAGCGCCTTTCCCGAGACGGGCGTCTCGGCTGTGTGGAAAGCGGCCCGCCTCTTGACCGCGCTCGAGCAGGTGGCTCACGAGATGAAGGGCCTGCAGCATCCGGACTTTTCGCCCCCCTACACCACCTTGAACGTGGGCACGCTGGAGGGGGGCAAGGCTCGCAATGTGATCGCCGGCTGCGTGCGCTTTCCTCTCGAATGGCGCCCCCTGCCCGGCCAGGACGGAGAAGAGGTGGCCCACCGGGTGCGCTCCGCCATCGCCAGGCTCAGCGCGGAGGACCCCGAGCTCCGGGCCTCCTTCGAGGTGATCCGGCGTGACCCGGCCGCTTCCAGCGACCCCCTCTCTCCCCTGGCTCAGCGGGTCAGCCAGTTGACCGGGAAGGCTCCCGGGACCATCCCCTTCGGTACCGAGCTGCCCTACCTGGTGGGCCTGGGAGCGCAGGCCGTGGTCTTTGGCCCGGGCGACATCCGAGAGGCGCATAAGACGGGAGAGTTCGTGCCCGCCGACGAGCTCGAGCAAGCGGCCGGGGTGTATCTGGAGAAGCGGCCGGGGTGTATCTGGAGGTGGTCCGCCGGTTCTGTTGCGGGTGAGTGAACAGGGCTCCTATGGGCTGCGCTTTGCTGGGGAGTCGTTCAGGATTTTCCTGCCTGCGCGGGAGCTTCGCATGGGCACAGGTGGCGAGCCCTCGCGCTGAATCTGCTCGATGCGCTGGATCAGGGCTTGTGGCTCGGATGACATGTTCTTGGCGCGGCGCAGGAACTGCAGAGCACGATTGACGTTACCGTTGAGCAGGGAGAGCTCTCCAGCGCGAGCGAGTTGTTCGGGGTCATTCGGGTCGAGCTGCGCAAGCAGCTTCATAAGCTCTTTCTGGGCGTCCTTTCGAGCGCGGACCTGGCGCCGGCAGAGTGAGCAGCCGGTAGGATAGGATTGCACGTGGAAACCGCAAGTATCATACCAGAATTGCTGCTCTTCCTTGGTGAAGGTCCAGGCTTCGCCGCAGTACTCGCACTGCATGGAACGGTCCCAGTAAGCCAGAAACGGTGGACTACCCAGCCCTCCATGATCTTGCTTGGACGGATCGGCACGCAGCGCGCGACCTGCTCTGAGGCAGTCCGGACAGGCCCAAATGTTGTAGCAACTCATCCACGAGGGCCGCCAGTTGCGGGTCTCGGTGGACATCGACAGCACTTCTTGGACCTCTGCCTTCCTGAGCAGTTTGGAGCACGACGGGCATTTCACCAGCCAATTATACAGGACAGCATGAACTCGTCCCAATCGTCTTGGACCGCCCGGGTCAACGTCCCCCGCGCTCGAAGGCACCCCTCCGGGCGAATCGACCCTCAGAAGCGAGCGGGCGGCCGGGGGGTCCGGCCCCGCGATACTCGAACATCTGTTCCAAATTTGAACCGGCGGTTCACGAACGTCTGTTCCCAGCACGACCATCAGTGCTGCGTCCTGCAAGTTCGTGACCACGAAAAGCACCTGATATCCCCGGCATCCCCCATCTTCCTCTCCTGAAATTGTTCGGGTCGCTTGGGAATCTCGTTCAAGGACCGGTCGCCAAGACCGCCGAATTGCCACAGGTGCTGGAGCGACAACAACTGGACAGGCTGTGGCAACTGTTGAGCCAGACCTGCCTGGCCGATCACCTCGTGCTGGTGGGCTCGGCGGCTGTGTATCGCACCCCTTCTTCGCTGCCACCGCTGACAACCGACGCC
>QWHO01000793.1 GCA_021404945.1 bacterium CPR1 | reverse complement strand
AGCAGCTCCAGGATGGCCCGATCGCGCAGACCCAGCGGCTCGGTCGTGTCCACGGCCGCCAGCAGCCTCACCACGTCACGCTCCGAGAGATTGGCCCGAGGCAACGGCCGGGGCACGCGCGGCAGCTCCAGCTCGGCGGCCGGGTTGACGAGCAGATACCCTGCCTTCACCAGGAAGCTCAGGAAGGCTTTGACACCGGCCAGCCTTCGCGCTTGCGTCGCCAGGGTCAGGCTCTGGTCGCGCCAGCGGCGATAAAACAGGTGCGTACGGTAGCTCTCCACCTGTCCCCGCGTCAGGTTGGTCAGGCTTTTCAAGCCTTGCCCGTCCAGAAAGCCGAAGAACGGGGCCAGCTCGCTCACGTAGGTGTCCGCGGTGCGGGCGGCACGTCCGCAAAGCCTCAGATGGTCGGCAAAGCGCCCTTTCCAGGTGGCCAGCTGCTCGCTCAGCATGGCCGGGCACCAGCGAGAGCTTTTCTCTGGACCCCGCCGACAAGTCCAACAAGTCGACAAGTGAGGGTGCGGAGCGCCGGAGCCCGGTCGTGGCGCGGGCTCAACTTGTCGGGACAAGTTTCGACAAGTTGCCTCTCGACCCGGGGACCGGCGACCATTTTTCTCTGCCCCCCTCCAACAAGCTCAACAAGTCGACAAGTAGGGTGGCAACGGGCTGAAAGCAAGATGTGGCGCGGGCTCAACTTGTCGGGGCAAGTTTCGACAAGTGAGCCCTTTGGCGCGAAGGGAAATGCCCCGACCCCGTACGCCCGATCATGAGAACGGACCCACGGAACCAGGCTTTGGCGACGAACCGCACGTTCCATCGGCAAGAACCTCCATTTTTCTTCAGTTGAAGAGAAAAGAACCCCGGCTCAGCTCACTCCCAGTCGCTCCAGCTCCTCCGGCGGCGTGAGATCCGGGAACGCGCAGGCGCCCAGCGGCTGCTCCACCAGCACTGTGTACTGAAAGGCCTTGCCCTGCGAGCCCGAGGAGACGAAGAGGTATTCCATGTCCACCAGCTCCTGCACCACCTCATCCACGCGGTGGCGCGGCCAGCTGCCGGCCTGGCCCAGCACCCAGGGCAGCAGCAGCTCCCACAGCTCCCGCGCCCCCCGCGACAGCTCGTGGAAGGTCGAGCGCAGCACGTCCCGGGCCAGGCGCCAGGCCAACTGGTAATCAGCCCGCGTCGCTTCTAAATAACGCGTTCCGTCCGGCAGCTCGCCCTGCCGGCGCTGGCGCTGGTGCAAGAAGGCCGAGACCTCAATCAGGCAGAGGAAGCGCTTGTGGTCGCGCCGCGTGCGCACCCAGCGGGCCGGGAACCGGATCTGGTCGATGAACGGGATCAGCACCGCGAACCGCTCGAGCAGGCGCTGGGCGTTGTGGTGCCGGCGCCGGACGTCGGCCAGGTGGTCGTGTCCGATGCGGGTCTCGAGCCGGTAGCGCGCCTTCTGAGCCTCGTGGATACGCCGGGTCTGCTCCTCGCTCTCGTCGAGCTCGATCTCAAAGCAGCGGGTGGCGTTCTCGTGGTTGATGTTGGGGTTGGTGGTGGTCTCGAGGTAGGCGATGGGGCCCTCCACCTCCTTGAGGCGGCTCTGG
>QWHO01000792.1 GCA_021404945.1 bacterium CPR1 | reverse complement strand
GGGGCGTCTTTATCGCGAGCAGGGCCGCCTCGACGAGGCGATTCGCGAGTGGCAGCGGGCCGCCGCGCTCGACCGCGCCCATCTCGAGGTCCGCCTCGACCTGGGGGTCGTGCTGGCCGAGAAGGGGATGCTGGATCAGGCCATCTTGTGCTTCAAGAACGCCATGGAGCTCGATCCCAGCTGCACCGAGGCCCACTACTACCTGGGCCTGGCCTACTTCCAGCTCGACGAGATGGAGAAGGCGGCCCGGGTCTGGTCCGGCGCCCTGCGCCTCGACCCCGAGGACCTCGAGCTGCGGCTCTCGCTGGCCGAGGCCTACATCGAGCTGGGCAAGCACACCAAGGGCCTGCGCCAGATCGACAAAATCCTCAAGGTTCAGCCCTATCACCTGGACGCGCTCAACCTGCGAGGGGTCATCTACCTCCACAAGGGCGACCTCGCGGATGAACCTGGGCGTGGTTTACATGCACCAGGGCTTCATCGACAGGGCCATCCTCGAGTTCCGGCGCGCGGTGCGATTGTCACCCACCAATCCCGACGCCCTCTACAACCTGGGCCATGCCCTGGCCCACCGGGGCCAGCTCGAGGAAGCCCGCACGGTGCTGCTGCAAGCCCTGGAGTTCGACCCCATGATGATCGAGGGTCTGCTTTTGCTGGGCAGCCTCGAGCTGCAGCAGAACCTCGACGATGAGGCCGTCAAGCGTTTCCAGGCCGTGCTGGTGCAAGATCCGCGTGATCCCGAGGCGCTCGGCGCGCTGGGCCAGGTGGCCTACCGGGCCGGCAACTTTCTCAAGGCGCGTGAGTTCGTCCAGAAGGCCATCCAGTCGCAGCCCGACAATCCCTGGTATCACTTCCTGATGGCCCAGGTGCTGCGCTCCATGGCCAAGGCTTCCCGGGCCCTGGTGCACGCCCGTCGGGCGGCTCGCCTCGACCCCGACCTGGCCGAGGCCCAGCTCTTGCTCGGCGATCTGCTCTACGAGCGGGGCATGGAGTCAGCCGCGCGCGAGCCCTGGAGCCGCGCCCTGGCGCTCAACCCGGCCCTGGAGCCGGCCAGCGCCCGCCGCGACGCGGAAACCGTCGGTCCTTAAGCCAGGTCTACCCCCGGCGACGGTTTTCTGGCTGAGTGACGCCCCAATGTGCTCGAAGTCCGGCGCCTCAGTCGGGGGGCGGGAGTCAAGCGGGTCCGGGTCCTCTATCCGCGCTCGCGAGCCATGCACGTGTTTTCGCCGGACGGGAGATGCTTTGTGCTGCAAGCCGAAGACCTTCTGGAGGACTCCGAGGTTCTGCAGGGCTTCCGCTGCCCGGTGGCGGAGCTGTTTCGCACCGACCCTGGAGGTATTCTGGACCTTATCCTCGACCTCCTGGGATGGGTCGTGCGGCGAGACCACCTCCACGGCCAGATCAGGGGGCAGGTCGAGAAAGCCCGTCGGGCGATCGTGCAGGCGCTCGCGCGACCAGTCGGCCCCATCGGGCCCCCGGACAGTGTCCGGGCCCTCTCGGTAGAAAAGCCGGACTCGACCACCACGCGTCCCCGGCCAGTACTCCGGGCGTACTCCTTGAGGACGAAATCGGTGTTGCTGGTGCTCAAAGCCAGGTGGCGTCAAAGGCACGAGCTCGAAGCGACCCTGGAGTCCCAGCT
>QWHO01000368.1 GCA_021404945.1 bacterium CPR1 | reverse complement strand
CTCAAAGCCAAAGCCGCTCTCTTGAGGGGGCGGGGCGGAGGTCTCAAAGCCAAAGCCGCTCTCTTGAGGGGGCGGGGCGGCGGTCTCAAAGCCAAAGCCTGTGTCGGTCGGGAGAGCGGTTTCGAACGCGTTCTCGGGGGCGGGCTCGAATGCCAGCGCGTTGTCAGGAGGAGCGGCGGACTCTTCCACCGGAGCCTCAAAGCCAAAAGCGCCAGCAGGCGTAACGCTCCCGTTGTCTGCGACCGAGGCGACGACTGGCTGAGCAGGCTGAGCTGACTTAGCAGCAAGGGGTTGAGGCGCGACTGCTGAGGCCGCGGTAGCTTCCGTGGGTGGGCCCCAGGCCTCGGCGCCGGCGGGGGGGCCAAGCGAGCCGGGCTCGCCCGAGTCGGGAGGACCGAGACTCACAGGTCTCGGCGGAGCGCCACTGGCGGCGGCAGCAGCTGTCACGGCCAGCTCCTGCGCTTCGGGTGTCGCGGGGAATCTGGCGGTGAAGGCTCCCACCAGCGCCTTCAGTGCTTCCAGCTCTTTGCGCTGACCAAGCTCGCGCACCCATGTCTGGTAGGCCTTCAGAATACGGGCCGGGCTCTCCCCGCTCGGAAGCAGACGTTGAGCCATGGCCACGGCTCCTCGCAGGTTACCCCTGGCCAGCGAGAGGTGCCCCAGCTCTTCGAGCAGTGGGAACGAGTTGGGAAAGAGCTCGGTGACCCGGTCGAGGTACTCTTGAGCCAGATCAAACTCCGAGCGGGCCCGATGCAACTGGCTCAAAGCAAGCAGAGAGTCGGGATGCTTGGGCTGGATTCGAAGGGCGGTCTGAAAGCTAGCGCTGGCCTCGTCCAGTCGACCCTGCAGCAGCAGAGCTTTGCCCAGGCCGAAATGTCCCTCGACCCGGTCTGAGCCGACCCGCAGGGCGGCTGTGAAGGCTCGCCCGGCATCCTCCAGGGAGCCGCGATGAAGATACATGAACCCGAGCTGCGATTGCAGCTCGAAATGATGGGGAAAAAGCGGACCGGCCTCGATCAGCACGCGAGAAGCCTCTTCCAGCCGACCAGCCCGCTGCATGCAAGAGGACAGGGCCAGGGGAAAGCGCGGGTCGGTTTTGGCCATGTCCCAGCCGTAGCGCAACGAGGTGGCAGCCTGCTCGAACTGGCTCATTCGAAGCTGCAGCTGTCCGAGTTGAAAGAATGCCTCCGGATTGCGCGGGTCGAGCTGAACGGCCCGAGAATAAGCCCGCAGTGCGTTGCCCAGGTCGTTGATCTGCTGGTAGGCGCGGGCCAGTGCCAGAGTGATCTCGACATCGTCGCTGGCGCGAGACAGAGCGGTGTTGAGTGTGTCGATAGCTTGCTTGGGATCGCCGAGCTGCAGGTAGAGATTGGCCAGCTCGACCTGAGGCTGGATGTTGGAGCCCGAGGCCGCCACCGCTTTCTGGTAGTAGTCCACGGCCAGATCGTAACGATACAGCTCGCGGGTGCAGCGGGCCAGCCCCAGCAAAGCGTCGGCGTTGTCTGGTTTGAGCCGAAGGGCGCCCTCAAAGCGCTCACTGGCCATGTCGAAGCGCCCCTGGCGCTGCAGGATGTCTCCCCAGCCCACCAGGTAGCGCGGCTCGCGAGGAGCCAGCTGACAGGCTCGCTCGATGCTGCGCAGGGCCAGGGCCGTTGAGCCGGTGCGATCCTGAGCCTGCGAGAGCAGGTAATAGAGCTCGGGGTCGTTGGGTCGGACCTGAAGCAGCTGCTGCAAGCTGCGCATCGCTTCCGCAAAGAGCCCGCCTTCGAGCCCCACTTTGACGGCCAGCTCGTGGGCAGGCTCGTGGCTCGGCCTGAGTCGGAGCGCATTGCCGATGGCCTGCATGGCCTCGGGGTATCGGCCAAAAAGGCCGTGAGCGCGAGCTAGATGGACGTGGCTGTCGGGATCATCTTGATCGACTGACGTCTCCCAGGCGAAGATGTGCAGCGCCGACTCCACCCGCCGGGCGACCTCGCCGTCACGAAGGCGTCGCAGGTCCGGCTTGAGCTCGAGGGCACGGGAAAAGTCTTCTAGAGCTTGGGCGTAGTTGTGCTCTCGCGTAAGAAGACAACCGCGGAACAAGAAAGCCAGCCCGTTGTCGGGCTCGTGCTCTACGGCCTGATTATAGGCCTGCATGGCCTCTTCGACCTTGCCCTCGCCCTCCAGGCGGGTGGCCTGATTCAGCAGCTCCAGGGTCTCTGGCATAGGGGTAAACCTTTCAAGAACGGCGGGGATTCATTCCTTCCAACCGGCAAGAAGTTCGCGAGAATTCCAGCGACGACAGGAGCGGCCGACAATTCATCGCAGGCCAGATGCCCGGGAGCATTCCTCCCGCCTTGCGCTGCTTTGTTCTGCTCAGGCGCGACCGGCAATCGATTGGACAGCGCCGCGCAAATTCCTGAAGCGGTCGATGCGCGGCGCCTTAAGTTGAAGATTCTGCCCGTTCAGGGACGGCCCAGCTCCTCCAGGCGCAACTGGAGGCGGTCGACCTGGTTGTCGAGCTGGTTGCCGCCCAGCTCATCCATGGACTGGCGAGTCCGGTTCACCACCTGCTCGAGCTCTTGCAGCGATTCTCTGCTGACGGCCTGGTCGTGCAGGCCCTGGTCTTGCCTCTCAACGCGGTCGAGTAGCTCGACGAGCTCGTAGCGGGTGATTGCTTGGGAGCCGTGCAGGGAGCCATCGAGGTAACCTCGCATGATTCCCTGTGCTCTCAAAGTCTTGACGGCCTCTTGCGCCCAGGGAGGCGCCGCCTCCTCGGCACGGGCCGGGAGGAGCAGGTTGATCGCAAGAGCGACCGCCACGGTCCATCGGTTCATTCGGTAAATTTCCTCACAGAAGGCTGCAGGCCTTCATGGAGGTTCTCAACTGCTCGGCCTTCCGGGTTTCACCGGCCCGGCCGTAGAGGGTCAGCAGCTCCTCGTAGAGACCGGCATAGGCGGGGTTGAGCTTTCCCTGGTTGAAGGTCAGCTCGGCCGCTTTCTCGGCCAGCCGGATGGCCCGCTCCACACTGGCCCCGGCGGCGAAATAGCCGGCCAACACGATCAGGGGATCTGGCCCGAGTTGCGAGGAGTCTTCCAGAGCGGTCGCTTCCAGTCGATCCCATTCGGCCAGCTGCTCGGGCGTATGCCGGGTCAAAGTCGCATCTCCCCCCGGTCTTTCGATCTCCTTCTCGAAAACATTGATCTGGTAGTCTCCCGGCTTCAGTGAGGAC
This sequence comes from bacterium CPR1, assembly GCA_021404945.1. Taxonomy (GTDB): domain Bacteria; phylum Vulcanimicrobiota; class Xenobia; order Xenobiales; family QWHO01; genus QWHO01. The sequence goes on along the minus strand of QWHO01000368.1, from coordinate 4,452 downwards.
ATGAAAGGCCCCAGGTCAACCTGGTTGACCGCGATGTCGGCCACCTCGAATAGAGTCTGTGGTTGGGGGCCCGTCACGTCATCCCCATCCCCGATTTCCGTGACCTGGACTCGGAATGGGTCCTGCATGGCGCTGCCGTTCCTGGCTGTCCAGGTCACCATCGGGCTGCCGTCGGCCCGATACCAGACTCCGACCAACAGCGGCCCGGCCCGCAGGGACGTTCCTGCCATGGATTGGGTGTTGCCCATGGAGCGGTCTAGCGTCAGTTTTCCCCGGCTGCTCGTGCGCGTGAGCTGCGAAGCCGGGACTCCCTGACTGCCGCTGGCCTGAATGACCGGCCGGCAGGGCCCCTTGATGTCCTCGCGATGATTGTCGGCGAAGAAGACCACCGAGGCGGTGGCTCCAGCCGGTATCTCCAGCTTGATGCCTGGGGCCACGCGCAGGACGCCGCGGACCGGGGCGCCGTCCACCTTGACTCCTCCGCTATGGCGCAGGATGAGGGCCACCGGTTGCTCGGCCGCCAGCGAGTCCGCTCCCAGCAAAAGCGCGAGCAGAAGGATTGTTCCCAACGTTTTCATGATTGCCTGCCTTGATCTTCTCCCCGTTCAGGTATGTCATCGCTCCCCGAGTTCCTGCGGGAAGGTCTGCCGACCGGGGGCAGAAAAAGGGCACTCAGATGAGTGTCCTGCCCCAGAGCTCCTCGCGCCTCAGTCTGCTGGCAAGGGTCGTGCTGCCGCTGGCGGTGCTGTTGGCCTGCCTGAGCTGGTGGAGCCACGATCAGCACAATCCCCTGAGCGATCTCGAGCTGCGCTGTCTGGATTATCTTTTTGTGACCCGTCACGCCATCCACGGACCCGAGCCGGTCGATCCCCGGCTGGTCATCGTGGCCATTGACGAAGCGACCTTTGAGGCAATTGGCAAGCCGACGATGCTCTGGGGGACCGACTACGCCCAGCTCGTGGCCGCTTTGAAGCGAGCTGGAGCGGCCTGCGTGGGCCTGGACGTGATTTTGAGTTTCAGCGCGGGCCAGGTTCCTGAGCTTCAGCCGCTGGTCGAGCAGGCTGAGAATGAGATGGCAGAGGCGATTTTCAGCCACCAGCTCGTGATTATCCAACTGGCCGGCGACGACGCCTCGGCTCACTCCTCCCAGGCCCTTGTGGCGGCAGCCAGCGCGGAGGCGCTCGAGGTCTCGGCCAACGTGATTCGGGACGGCGATGGTCTCTACCGTCGTTTTCCTCTGGTCTTCCAGGAGGATCAGGTCATGGTCTTCTTTGCTCGCATGCTCGAGCTGGGCACTGGAGGGAGGTTCAAGCTCAAGGGGGATCAGGTTCTCTTCGAGGATCGCCTGGTCGTGACTGAATTGCCCGGGCCAACCCTGCGCTTCAACGTGCCGGGCCCACCCGGCACGATCCCCTCGGTCTCAATGGCTGGCCTCATCGAGCGGGTCCGCAAAGGCGAGCCGCTCAGCGAATTCAAGGGTAAAATGGTCTTCATCGGGCCGGCCGCTCCAAGTATGCAGGATTATCGTCCCACCGCTTTCCTGCTCAAGGGCCAGCAGCATCTGGGCATCGAGTTGCACGCGGCCGCCGCCAACACGTTGCTGACACAACGCTCTATCCGCCCCCTGCCGGTAGCCCTTTCGGCTGGACTGACGTTTCTCGGCCTTCTCCTGGTCGGCATGCTGGCTGCCATTCTCCCGACTCGCGTCGCTGCGGTTTGTTTTCTGGGTCTGGGGCTCTCCTATCTACTGGCAGCCGAGGAGCTTTTTGCCCGCACGGGACTGTGGCTCCCCATCGCCGTGCCGGCCATCGGGGGCCTGGTGGGGCTGTCGGGTGGATATCTGGTGCGGTATCTGGCCGTCAACCAGTACAACCGGCTGGTCAAGGAGCTGTTCGGGCGCATGGTCGACCCTCAGGTGATGGGCGAGGTTCTGCGGAACCCTGACTTCGCGGCTTTCGGCGGGGTCCGCCAGGAAGTGACCATCTTCTTCTCGGACATCAACAACTTCACGCCCATGTGCGAGGGACATGCGCCGGTGGATGTGATCCAGATGCTCAACGACTATTTCGCAGAGATGGTTCGGATCATCAAGACCCAGAAAGGGACCCTCAAGCAGTTCGTCGGCGATGAGATCATGGTCATCTTTGGGGCCCCCGGTCAGATGCACGATCACGCCGCCCGAGCGGTGGAGACAGGTCTTTTGATGCGAGAGCGCCTGGCCGAGCTGAGCGCCCGGGCAGGCGGGAAGGATGGCTTTTACGACGTCAAAATCGGCATTCACACCGGACAGGTCGTGATGGGTTACGTCGGGTCGGAGCTGCGCTCGGAGTACGCCGCCGTGGGAGACGTGGTCAACCTGGCCGCCCGCATTGAAGCCACCACCAAGAGGCTGGGGGCCGACATCCTGGTCAGCAAAGCCACCAAGGTGGCGGCCGAGAAGCTTCTGCCCGGCCTGGAGTGGACTTCCTGCGGATTGCAGGAGTTCAAGGGAAAGACCGAGCGGGTGGAGCTCTTCACGGTGCGTCGCAGGGGGATTGAACATTCCCCAACCCCCAGCGAGGGAGTGAACAGCGGCCCGGCGAAGTGACTCCAGGTCGCGTGGGCCCGGGCCGTCCTCCGGGGCGCCGCGCGTTGGACTCTTCAGGAATCAGCGCGGCGCCGTTCAAAAGATTGTCTCAAGTCCCGCCCGTTCTGACTCTGAGCAGGGCAACGTGCGGGGCTTCAGAAGGGGACAGTGACGAGGTCCACCGGGGGGAGAAGAGAAATCTGGTGGCCGGCTCCATGCGAGGGACACTCGTCGAATTCAATGTCAGAGCTTGAACGCCTAACGGAGTTCCTGCGTGGCTCGAGCGAGCCATGGGAGCCCCCCTGGTTTCGTCCCGAAGATCTGCTGTGGCACAGTTACGTCGAGCTGCAGGCGGTGCGAGTTCGAGCCGATCAATCGCTCCACGCCGCTCTGACGGATGCTTTTGAGCTGCTTCATTCCAACCCCCGTCTGCGTCTGGCCTTCAGCCAGCTGTGGTTGACCCGGCCCCAGACCCCGCTCGAAAGCACCTTCTGGCGACTCACGCGGGACAAGGAAGATTTCTTGCTTGAGCCGGATGGTCTGGCGCGGCTGCGGGTCGAAGTTCTTGAGCCTTCGCGCCTGGAGCCGGCCAGGAAGGCCTTCCAGGCCGGAGCAGCTCCCGTTGAGCTGGCTCAGCTCCTCGAGCAGACAATCGAACGTCGCCCCGTCGCCATCGAGCTGGTCGCGCCGCAGCGGATGTCCTGTGCCTTCGCCTGGCTGGCGGGTCAGAGTTATGAGCTGCCCGACGCTGGCTGGCAGGAGCCGGTCTGGGGAGTCGCCCCCTCGGTCGAGCAGAGAGCCGTGACCGAGCTTGTGCACAGGCATCCGGTGGTGGTGGTTCAGGGAGGGCCAGGAAGCGGCAAGACCCACCTGGCCGTGGCCCTGGCCGGTCACGCCCTGGCCCGTGGGCAGCGGGTACTGGTCGCTTTTCCCACAGTGACCTCCCAGAAGGTCTTTCAGAATCGGCTGGCCAGCATGCTGGCCCAGCCGCTCGCTCCGGGTGGCGACCTGGTGAAACTGCAGTCCGAGCTCGAAGAGGCAGAGCTCGATCTGTTCAAGAGGGTGGCCCAGGAGCAGGGCAGCCACGCGGCCGATACGGCCCGGGCGGTCGTTCAGCTCAAGAGTCAGCACGACTGGCTGGCCGGTCCGCTTCTGACGGTCGAGGTTCCGCTCTCCGACGCCGAGCTCGATGAGCTGTACGGTCTGTGCTCGGCAAAATCCGAGCTGGACGCTCCCCGAGGGAAGATGCCCGAGCCAGGCGATCTGATGCCCCCGCAGGACCTTGCCCGGTTGAACGACCTCGAGCAAGACCTGGGCCTGTCCAATGATACCTGTTGGGCGCGCGAGACCCCCCCCGAGTCACTGGATCCCCTGCTGGAGTCGGGTCGCCAGCTTTTCGAATCGCTGCAGGGTCAGGAAGACTGGTGGGTGCAGTGCGCCTGGTCAGCCTTCTGCTCGGATGATGCGCGCAAACGGTGGGGACAGCTCTCGCTTGACATGGACAAGAGCCGCAAGGACCGTGCTCACCTCGAGCGACTGGTTCGAGAGCACGAGCCGAAGCTCTCCCCCGACCTGGGCGAGGATGAGCAGATCGATATCTGTTACGAGATTCTGGAGCATCTGCTGCGAGGAGGCAGCTTGAAGGGAGTCTCGACCGCTTTCAAGGGGCGCTGGAAGAAGATTCTGAAAGGGGCTCGAGTGCAGGGTCATTCGCCCGCCGCGCCGGAGGACTTTCGGGCGCTGGTCGCATCGGTTCATCTGGGACGATTGCAGATGGCCGAGCACATGCGCTTGCTTGAAGAGCTGGAGAAGGCGCTTTCTAAACTAGGTGTCGACAGTAACGGCATGAAGGCAATAAAGAGCCTCTCGGTTGTCGATCACCAGCG
>QWHO01000367.1 GCA_021404945.1 bacterium CPR1 | reverse complement strand
GTGCGATCGAAACTGAGCGAAGAGTCCGAGATCTCCATCACCAGATCGGCGCCGTCGGGATGCCGCCTGGCCTGGTCGGCCTGCTCGAAGCGAACCAGGGCAAAGTCGGGCTCGGGCTCGCTTCGCTCGCCCAGGGTCAGGGGAAGCTGGACCCTCACCTCGTGGGTTTGCCCGAAAGCGTTTACGAGCAGGGTCGTGAGGCGGGCAATGCGGGAGGCATGGGGCACGTTCTGAGGGGACATGGAGACGATCACTCCCTCGATCAACTCGACCCGTTCGCCGGGCCGAAAGACCCCCGCCTCGCCCATCAGGGCATACTCATCCACCGAAAAGCTTCGAGGTTCTCTGTTGATCAGGGGCATTGAAGAGAATTTGCACGCTCGCGCAAGCATTCCCTCCAATGCCAAACCGTTGTCGGTGGACTCTTTCACGCTCGCCGTCAGCGCAACTTGCTTCCCGGTGGCAGCATTCTACCGGTAGACGGCTGGTAGACATGTGCCTGTTGCAGAGGGCCGGCTCAAGGTATTCTGAGCTCAGAAAGATTCAGTTTGAGGCCCGACGGGTGACCCCCCCCCGACCGTCGGGCTTCAATATTTCTTGGCGACGATGGGAGCGATCAATAATCTCAGCGACGACAGGGGCGGTCGAATTTTCAGGCCGCTTCCGCCGGCTGTCCGAGCTGCAGCATCTCATAGCGGCGCACGAACTTCGGCGGCATGCGGGTGGTGACCAGGTCGGCTCCCCTTCGCGGCTCGGTCAGCTGCTGCAGGCCCTTCGAGCTCATATCCACTGAATCGTGGCCGATCTCCCCCATCTCCCCGGCGGCGGCCAGGAAGACTCCCACCCGGCTGACCCGCTGGCGCTCCACCGCCCCGCACTGGCCGCAGTCAGGCTTGTCGGGCCCTTTGGCCAGACCGCAGTCGGCGCACAAGTTGATGCGCTCGAGCAGGCTGACGTTATGCACCTGGTGCACGGGAGAGACCTGGATCGCGTCGGCCGGCGGCTTGAGCTGAAACTCGGGTGGCGGGGTCCAGAGCACGTTGCCGACGTGGTAGGAGCCGCGCGGTCCGCTGACCCGCTTTTCCTTGATCTCGGGCAGCTCTTCCTCGAGGTCTTCCAGGTTGTCGGACATGTCCAGCGCCCGCATGAGGCGCTGGCGATAAGCCTGCAGCTCATCGGGCGAGAGGTCGGCTCCGAAAAGCAACTTGGAGAGATTCTCCTGGGCCACCCGGGCCCGCTCGACCGACTGGATGCCGGCCAGCGGCGACATGCGCCGGAAGGCCATCGGGGAAGACGACGAGCCTCCCCAGAGGTTCAGGGAGACCCGGACGTTCAGCTCGGGAATGGCGTCCATCAGTAGCTCGCCCCCACTTCCTCATCCAGAATCTGGCGCGTTTCGCTGGCCCGCTGGCGCACCAACCGGAGCGTGTCGCAGGCTTCCTGGATGCACTCGAGTGCTTTTTCGGCCAGACCGGGGTCGCCTTCCTGGTTGGAGCGCATGATCAGCTCGGCCGCCTCGCCATAGAGATTGGCCGCCTCGCGGGTGGCTTCGTCCAGGCCCTCCAGCCCCTCGGGGGCAGGATTGTCCTCCAGCTGTTGGTAGACCTTCTCCAGCTTCTCGGCCACCCGCAAGCCCACCAGGGCCAGGTCGTGGGGGTCGAACTCCTGGCCGTCGCGCACCCCCCGGGCCACATCGCCAAGGTAGTCGGTCAGGTTCATGAGGGGGTCTCGTAGGCTTCGATGGCATATTCGAGCACGACCTGATCCTCCAGATAGACTTTGACCGGGTAGAAGCCGGCGATGGGAAAGCTGAAGCCCTGCAGGAACCAGATGGACTGGTCCAAAGAGCGCGGGCTCTCCAGCTTGAAGGGCCGCTGACCGGTGTCGAGCAGCGTGGTCTGGCCGTCGGGAGCGGTGATCACCACCCGCTGCTTGAACTCGCCCTCGCCGTCGCACCAGGCGTTGACCAGGAAGAACCCTGCGTCAGCCGGGAAGCGGTAGGGGAACGAGGCCAGGGGCAGCCGGTAAAAGACATAGTTGAAGCTGGGGGGGCCGTGGCGCTCGTCCACCCCCAGACAGGTGAGCGAATACTGCAAGCTGGGCTTTTTCACGCCAGTGCCTGGGCCATCTGGCTGAGCTGCCGGGCCAGCACCCCGCAGGAAGCCAGCGACAGCGCATTGGATTCACGAATCTCGGTGAGGGCCATTTCGTAGCGCCGCACCCGCTCGCCCAGGCCGGCCAGGAACTCGTCCGGGCTGGCGTGCTTGAGGCTGCCCAGAGCCAGCTTCAGCTGCAGTTGGCGAAGGTCCATGATGAGACCCTCCAGGGCGATGGTCTCCCACTTGTTCTGGCCCGTCAGGCGGGACAGGCGGATGCGCAGCCAGCCCAGCGCCAGGCGATCGCCCAGAGCGTAGTAATGCTGAGCGGCGTGGGCGATATCCACCCGGGCCATCCGGCCTGCATCCACCACCCCCAACCCACTGGGCAAGTAGGCCAGGGTGGCGATGTGGCGCGCCAGCTCGCTCGGGAAGCCGTGGCCCTCGAACTCCTTCTGGCGCGCGCTGAACAGCTCTTGCTCCTTGGCAGGCAAGAGGTCCGGAAAACGCTGACGGATGTCCAGCAGGGGCTCTCGGTAATCGCGCACGAACTCGCTCACGGTTCCCCGCATCCCGTGGATGAGCAGCATCTGGTTGACCACGCTCTCAACCGTCTCGAGCACACTCCAGAGCGCGTCATACTGGGCAGCCGGCGGCACCTGGTTGTCGAGGCCGAAGATGTCGGTGATGAGCGGCTCGAGGTTGAGGATCTCCAGAGCCATCAGGGCCGCCCGAACCACCGCCACGGGAGTCGCGCCCGTGTTACGGATCGTGCGATGGACAAAGGTCATGCCCAGAATGTCCACCACCCGATTGGTGAACTGGGTGGCGATGATCTCCCGCCGCAGCTGGTGGTTCTTGATCTCATCCGGGAAGCGCTCGCGCAAGAGCTTGGGGAAGTAGTGGGTCAGGTAGTGCTGGAAGTGCGGCTCTTCAGGGAAGTCCGTCTCCAGGAGGCGCCGGAACAGCCCCATCTTGGTATAGGCCAGCACGATAGCCAGCTCGGGGCGAGTCAGACCCTCGCCGTTGCGCTCGCGCTCGGCGATGGCCTTGAGGTCGGGAAGGAACTCCACCTCGCGCTTGAGCCCGCCCCGCTCCTCCAGATAATCGATGAGGGTCGAAAAAAGCGCCATGTCTTGCCTGGAGCGGCGCTCAGCCAGGCTCAGAGCCATCGACTGGCAGTAATTGTCCAGCAAGACGAGCGCGTTGACCTCGTTGGTCATCTCCCCGAGAATCTTGTTGCGCTCCTCGAGGGTCAGCTTGCCCGACGACATCAACGGCTGGAAGAGAATCTTGATGTTGACCTCGTGGTCGGACATGTCCACGCCGGCCGAATTGTCGATGGCGTCGGTGTTGACCCGGCCACCCAGGCGAGCATACTCAATGCGGGCCAGCTGCGTCATGCCGTTGTTGCCGCCCTCGCCGAGCACCTTGCAGTTGAGCTCGTGGGCGTTGATGCGCACCTGGTCGTTGTTGGAGTCGCCCACCTCGGCGTTGCGCTCGCTGGTGGCCTTGACGTAGGTGCCAATGCCACCATTCCAGAGCAGGTCGACCGGAGACCGCAAGATGGCCTTGACCAGATCGTCACCGCTCAATTTCTCGGCCTCGATGCCCAGGGCTTTACGCACCTCGGGGGTCAGGGTGATGGACTTGGCATGGCGCGGGTGCACACCGCCCCCGGCGCTGATCAGGCCCTTGTCGTAGTCATCCCAGGTCGAGCGCGGCAGGTTGAACATGCGCACGCGCTCGGCGTAGCTCTTGCCAGGGTCGGGATCGGGATCCAGGAAGATGTGCAGGTGATTGAAAGCCGCCAGCAGCTTGATCTTGTCCGAGTAGATCAGGCCGTTTCCGAACACGTCCCCGGAGAGATCGCCGATGCCGGCCACCGTGAAGGGAGCGTCGAGGTTGATCCCGATCTCGCGGAAGTGACGCTTGACGCACTCCCAGGCACCCCGCGCGGTGATGCCCTCCTTCTTGTGATCATAGCCGTAGGACCCGCCCGAGGCAAAGGCGTCACCAAGCCAGAAGCCGTATTCGGCCGCCACCGAATTGGCCGTGTCCGAGAAGGTGGCGGTCCCCTTGTCTGCGGCCACGACCAGGTAGGGATCGTTGTCGTCGTAGATCACCAGGTCCTTGGGATGGACGATCTGCCCCTCCACGATGTTGTCGGTCAAGTCGAGCAGGCCGCGAATGAACGTCTTGTAGCGTTCCACCACGCAGGTGCGCAGCTCGTCGCGGTCAGAGGGAGGATTCTTGAGCAAAAAGCCACCCTTGGAGCCGACCGGCACGATGACGGCGTTCTTGGTCATCTGGGTCTTCATCAGACCCAGCACCTCGGTGCGAAAGTCGGGACGATCGCTCCAGCGCAGGCCGCCGCGGGCCACCTTGCCACCGCGCAGGTGGATGCCTTCCACCCCCGGGCCAGCCACCACGATCTCGTAAAGCGGGCGAGGCTCGGGCATGTGATCCACGGCCTGAGAGCTGATCTTCAGGCTGATCCGGTCATGGCCCAGGAAGTAGCTGGTCCTCAGCGTGGACTCGATCAAATTGAGCAAGGCCCTGAGAGTGCGGTCTTCCGGCAGGCTGGTGACCATGTTGAGCGCCTCCAGGAAGCGCTCTTTGACTGCGTGACACTCGCTTCCGCGAGCTTCCACGCCCGGCTTGAAGCGGGCCTCGAAGAACTCATAGAGCAGTCGAGCGCAGTCGGGGTGGTTCAAGAGGGTGTCGTTGATAAAGCGGCGGCTGGTGGAGTCGATCTGGGAGAGATAGAGCTGATAGACCCGCAGCAGGGAAACCTGACGCACGCTCAGGCCGGCCGTCAGGATGAGTCCGTTGAGCCGGTCGTCCACCGCCCGACCGTCGAGCAGAGCGACCATGGCCTCGCAGAGAGGGCAATCCGGCGCCACAGGCAGAGGCTTGCGGTCGCGATTCAAGACGCGATAGACGTCCACGCCGCAGGCGGGCCGCTCCTTGACCTGGACAGCAAAGGAGAGTTGCTCGAGCACCACCAGGCCGATATTCTCCAGGAAAGGCATGGTGTCGCTCAGGGTCAGGTTGTTGCGGCGATGGTAGATTTTGAGCCAGCTGACCTCGGCATCGGAATGCAGGCCGACGAGGTAGTCGCGCTCCTGGAAAGCCTCCATCCGGGCCACGTCCTGGGCCGCCATGGCAGGCGTGTTGCAGGCTTTGTAGGCCTCGTTGAAGGCTCCCCGGTAGCGATCGGACAGTTTCTCGCCGGGACCCTCGCCAAACTGCTCTTTGAGGCGCTCCTCGAGCAGGTCCTCCCAGGAGCGAGTGAGCGTGGCCACGTCGGTCTCCAGGGATTTCAGGTCGGCATCCTCGACCCCGAACTCGGTGGTCAGGAAGAAGTGGAAGCGCACCTGGGACATGTCCTCGCCGATAGAAAGCTGGTAGTCCACCTGGCTGGCTTTGAAACGCTCCTGCAAGAGCTCTTGAATTTTCAGACGCACTCCGGCGTTGAAGCGCTCACGGGGCATGATGACCATCACCAGCATACCCCGCGCCAGGGGATCGCGGCGCACGGTGAGACGCACTCGATTCTCCGCTTCCATCTGCATGATGGCGCGGATCTCCTTGAGCAGTTGCTCGGGCTCGCCCCAGAACAGCTCCTCGCGGGGCAGGGAGTTGAAGATGCTGACGATCTGCTTGAAGTCGTGCGAGCCCTCCGGACTGCCGTCGAGCTCGAGCACGCGGGCCATCTTGAGCCGTAAAATGGGGATGTCCTTACAGGGCGTGGAGAGCGCGGAGGAGGTAAACAGCCCCAGGAGTCTGAGCTCGCCACCTTCCGAGCGCTTGACCCCCACATAGTCCATGCGCACCGGGCGATGGACCGTGGCTTCAGCGTTGGACTTGGTCACTACCATCATGGGACCCTGGGTGACGCGCTGGCGGAGGTTCTCAGGCAGGTCGGCCAGCGAGACCGGCTCGAGGTAGCTGGAAGTTCTGGCCTTGCCGCGCAGGATGCCCAGGCTGGAGCCTTTGTCCATGCTGAGCTTGTCGTCCTTGATGGTGTACTCGCGGTAGCCCAGGAAGACGAAGTTGCCTTCGCCCAGCCACTTGAGGAACTCGGCATACTCGCGCACCTCCAGGGCTCGCTCGGCGCTGAGCGAAGGGTCCTGGCTGTAGCGGGTGATGGAGTCCGCCATCCCCTCGGCCTTCTGGCGCAGAGCCGTATAGTCGTCGGTGGCCAGCACCACGTCGGCCAGCACACGGCTGACCGCATCGGCGAGCTCGGTCGCTTCCGCCGGATCGCGGTTCTGTGCCGTGGTGCCAAAGCCCCAGCCGTAATCGGCTTCAACGCCGACCACGAGGCTGTCGAACTGGACGTTCCAGCCGCCGAGAATACCGCCATAGCCGCCGGCGCCACTCATTTCCGGGTCGACGCCGGTGTCATAGCCGCCTTCGACGAAGGTGC
>QWHO01000366.1 GCA_021404945.1 bacterium CPR1 | reverse complement strand
GGACGCGGACAAGCGCACTGTCACCATGCTGGATTCGCTTCAAGCCGGGCAGCATGGAGTACGCCATGACTGGCGTGAGCGTAATCGAGACCAGCAGGCTCGCCAGGATGGAGATGATGTAGGCTTGCCCCAGGGGCGCGAAGAGACGTCCTTCAATCCCCGAGAGCGCGAACAAGGGGACGAATACCAGGATAATAATCATCGTCGCATAGACGATCCCGGACCGGACCTCCTGCGACGCCGCAATGACGACTTCCGTGACAGACCGCGGGTTTCCGGCTTCCCGGTTCTCGCGCAAGCGCCGAAAGATGTTCTCGACATCGACGACAGCGTCATCGACTAACTCACCGATCGCAATCGCAAGACCGCCAAGTGTCATCGTGTTGATTGAAAGGCCGAAAAGATGAAAGACGACGGCGGTCGTCAGGATCGAGACGGGAATGGCTGTGAGTGAGATGGCCGTGGTCCGCCAATTCAGCAGGAAGGCAAAAAGGACGACGGCAACGACTAGACCGGCTTCCAGCAACACGCGTTCGACATTCCGGATGGACGTCTCGATGAAGTTGGCCTGACGAAATAGAATTTGATCCGCTTTGATGCCCTTGGGTAGAGAATTTGTGATCTCCTTGAGCGCCTGGAGAACTTCAAAGCGGAGAAAGTTCTCGAGAAAGAACTGCGCAACGCCATTCGAGAGCTCTTCAACCTGACCGGCAGCGAGCAGAAGAAGGTTGCCGAAATGCTGAACGCTTATGTGAAAACCATTCGCGATCAGAAGCCCAAACGTCGTGCGCCGGTTCGTCCGACGCGGCAAGCCAAAGCCTGAGTCCACCTCCCGGGGTAGCAAAGCATAGCAGAGCCGGCTCGAGCGAGCCGGCTCTTTTCATTCCGTGACCCGTGGCAGAGGTATCTGGCCGACCCGGCGCTTCTCCAGTCATCCACCAGTCCCGCCCCCGGACTCGGGGCGGAATTTACTGGCGCGGCACCTTAAAAAGTGCAAGGCCTGTGGCCTTGCACTTTACAACGCGCTGGAACGTAGTTCCGGCGCGTTCGTCAGATTGTGCCAATGTGCAAGACCAAAGTGCGAGCGCATTCACCAACGTCAGGAGTTGCGCGCCTTCTTGCGGGAGCGCCAGGAGAGAGGTCGAACTTAGCTTCAATGCTCGGTTACCGCGAACGGCGTCGTTTCACGCCCGAAGAGTACCTGCGGCTGGAAGAGTCGGCCGAGATGCGCAGCGAGTATTGCGACGGCGAAATCTTCGCGATGACGGGCGGCTCGCTGAACCACAACCGTATCCTCTCCAATCTGGTCCGTTCCCTGGGCGACAAACTCGCGGGAACGACCTGTCAGCTGTTCCAGTCGGATGTGCGCCTGTTCGTCAAACAGCACAAGCTTTTCACCTACCCGGACCTGATCGTCGTCTGCGGAAAGCTTCCCCTCTACCCAGAGCGAACGGATACCCTGACGGATGCCCGTTTGATCGTGGAGGTCCTCTCGCCCTCCACCGAGAGCTACGATCGGGGCGAGAAGTTCCGCCACTATCAAGCCCTGCCGTCCTTCGTGGAGTACGTGCTCATCGCTCAGGACAAGACGTTCGTCGAGCGCCATTTGCGGGCCAACGGCGACAATTGGGAATGGAAAGGCTACCTGTCGCTCGAGGACTCCCTCGAGCTCGAATCGCTCGGGGTCAGCCTGCCCCTGGCGCAGCTCTACCAGGATCTCCCGCTTTCCTGAGTCTTTCAGGGACTCGGGGTAAGCAACCCGGGCGGCCCGCAGCACCACCTGCGAGAGCACCTGCCGGGCGGAGAAGAGGTGTTCCGATTCAAGTGCAAGGCCTTTGGTACGAGGCGCTGGAACGCAGATCCGGCGCGTTCGTCAGATGGTGTGTGCGAGCACATTAACCCAGTTGGGCTGCAGCCGCCTGGTCGAGCAGGAACAGGGTGGACTGGGTGCCATGCACGCGCGAGACGGGGTAATGGTCGCTGTGCAGCGCTTCGGGCAAGACCCCGGCCTTGCCCGCGCCCGCGATCAGCAAGGTGACGTGGCGGGAAGCGTTGATGGCCGGAAAGGTGAGCGTCAGGCGGTGACTTTCGAACTTCTCGATGTAGTTGGCAACCGCCGCGACATCGGTGCGCTCGAGCGCGGGCGAGCCGGGGAACAGGCTGGCCGTGTGGCCATCGTCACCCATCCCCAGCCACATGAGGTCGAATTGCGGCCAGTCGGCCCCAAACTCGCTCTTCAAGGTCTTGTCGTAGAGACGAGCCGCCTCGTCGGGGTCGAGCTCGGCCTGCCAGCGGTGCACCTGCGAATCGGGGAGCTGGAGGCGGTCGAGCATCGCCTCGCGCGTCATGCGATAGTTGGAGTCCTTGTGGTCCGGGGGCACGCACCGCTCACCCCCCCAGAACAGGTGAATCCGCTCCCAGGGCAGGGTGGATTCGGCCATCAGCTGATAAAGATGCCGGGGCGTGGAGCCGCCCGACAGAGCGATGCGAAACGGGCCTGCCGGGGAGGAATCGAGCAGACGGCGCAGCTGGGTCAGAGCCCCCCGAGCGACTGCTTCGAGATCCTGCACCACCTGGATGTCACGCGTCATCTGGTCACCGCGGCTCCCAAAATCTCGGCCGCTGCGGCCAGCGAGCGCTCGAAGAGCGACTGTCGGGTGAAGACCTCGAGCTCGGCCGCTATCAGATTCAGCTGCTCGGCGAAAGGCATGAAAACGTCGTTCTCAGCGCTCCGCGGGGGACTGCGCAGGAGGGTGCTGGCGGCCACGAACCCGGATGGCATCGCGGTGCTGTGCACGGTTTCCTCTCCCGAGACCTGGGACACGTAGACACGGGGGTTCTCGGGCTTGCGGTAGACTCCATAGCAACACCCGACCGGAGTTGCGTCGAGACGCACGTAGAGCAGACGGTTTTTCAGGACATCCGGTCCTTCTTCGTTCTGGAGCACGAACTCGATGGCTCGACCCGCACCGGAACGGAATACGGCGTGCCCCTCCCCGAGCGACTTCTCTACCGACCAGCCCAGCCGCGAGGCCAGCCAGCCCGCCATATAGAGAGGCGCCGACTCGGCTCGCTCGGGTCCAGGCACAAAGCCGATCTCCAGCCGGGAAACCTTCTTGAGATGCTCGCTCGCGCCCGGACGGTCGTAGAGTCCGGCCAGGAGGTTTCGCCAGCGAGCCTGCCGGGTCCATTCCAGGTCCGAGAAAGCCAGCTCTTGATGGTAGGGATCGCGCACCTGGCGGTTGAGATCTGCGAGCAGGCCCGCCCCGTGGGAGGTGTCCACCACGATGCGGTCGGCCTGATCGGCCAGCCGCTCCCAGAGGGGATGAGCAAAACCCGGCCTGCCTCGCCACCACAGGAACACAGGCTGATCGCCGTGGTAGAGAGGGGCGAGCAGGCTGGGCAGCTGGCGATCGGTCTCTCCCGGAAGATGCAGCGTCAGCTGCTCCTGGTAGACCTGACTGCCGTTGCAGTTGACCGAGTACCACCCGGCCATCTCGCCCGTCCCCTCAGGGTCGAGCACCACCGCGAAGACCCGGGCCGGATAGTGGGAGCAGAGCGAGCGCAGGTCCTCGCCGATGCATGGCAGCTCGTCGGGACCGGTGAGCACGGTGACCAGGTTCAGAGTGGACAGGCGCATCCGGTCGGTGCCAAACTTGATGATGGCCTCATCCCACAGTCGCGAAAGCTCCTGGCGGGTCTTGCTCACGTTGACCGGATGCACTTCACCCACCAGAACCCCGGCCACATCCTGCGGCTTCATCAGAGCTTTCTCCAGTAGCGACCCTGGTCTTCCATCCAGGTCTCCGCCTCGCGCGGGCCGCTGGAGCCGGCCTCATAGCTTGGAACCGCCCCCGAAGCGGGATCGGACCAGCGGGCCAGGATAGGGTCGAAAGCCGCCCAGCACGCTTCGATGGAGTCGGCCCGGGTAAACAGAGTCGGGTCGCCCACCAGGCAGTCATGGATCAGGCGCTCGTAAGCCAGCGGAGAGGGCCGGGCAAAGGAAGTGCCGTACTGGAAGTCCATGTTGACCCAGCGGATCTGGGTGGTCAGGCCGGGCATCTTGGTGCCGAAGCGCAGCGAAATGCCCTCGTCCGGGTCGATGCGCAAGAGCAGCACGTTGGGCTCGAGCTCGCCGCTACCGTTGTCGAAGATGCGATGGGGCACCTTCTTGAAGGTCAGGGCGACTTCGGTCATCTTGCGGGCCAGCCGCTTGCCCGTGCGAAGGAAGAAGGGCACGTCGTGCCAGCGCCAGTTGTCCACGAAGATGCGGGCCGCGGCGTAGGTCTCGGTGCGAGAATCGGCCGGGATCTTGGGCTCCTCGAAGAACCCCGGCACCTTCTGGCCCTCGATAAAGCCCGGGCCATACTGGCCCCGCACGGCATTGTCATCCACCTCCAGCGGGGTGTAGTGGCGCAGAGCCCGACACACCTTACCTTTCTCGTCGCGAATGTCGTCGGCGTCATTGGAGATGGGGCACTCCATGGCTACCAGCGCCAGGATCTGCATCAGGTGGTTCTGCAGCATGTCTCGCAGAGCACCGGACTGGTTGTAATAGCCGGCTCGCTCGCCCACGCCGAGGGACTCGGCCGCGGTGATCTGCACGTTGTCGATGTAGCGACGGTTCCAGAGGGGCTCGAAGATGCCGTTGGCAAAGCGCAGGGTCAGGATGTTCTGGACGGTTTCCTTGCCCAGGTAGTGGTCGATACGGTAGATCTGGCCCTCCTCGAAGACCCGCTGAAGCTCGCGGTTGAGCTTGCGCGCCGAATCGAGATCGTGGCCAAAAGGCTTCTCCACGATCAGGCGGACCCAGGCGTTTGGCTTGCCTGGCTCGCTCAGCCCGGCCGCCCCCAGTTGATCGGAGATGACCGAGAAGGCCTCGGGCGGCACCGCCAGATAAAATAGCCGATTGCCGCCGGTGCCCAGGCTCTCGTCCAGCTCCTCCAGACGGGTCTTGAGCTCCTGATAGGTCTCGGGCTGGTCATACCCCCCGGCCAGGTAGGAGAAGCCCTTGACCAGGTTGTGCCAGTTGGTGTGCGACTCCACTCCGTCAGGGGTGACCCGGGTGCGAAATTCCTCGTCGCTGAGCTTGGTGCGTGAAACGCCTACCACCGCGAAGTTGGCCGGCAACAGGTTGGCCTCGGCCAGCTCGTAAAGGGCCGGCACCAGCTTGCGGCTAGTCAGGTCTCCCGAGGCGCCGAAGATGACCATGACGCAGGGGTCGGAGGCCCGCGTCTGCTCCAGGCCTTCGCGCAGGGGATTGTCGAGGATGGCCGGGCTCATCAGGAGCTCTGCAACTGATGGACGTTCTTCTCCACCGCCCCCAGCAGCTCGGAAAACGAGTCGGCGAACTTCTTCACGCCTTCCACCTCGAGGGTGTTAAGACAGATGTCATCCAGGTCCACTCCCACGGCTGCCAGCTCCGCGAGGGCAGCTTCGTATTTCTTGAGGTTGTCGGCCGTCAAAGTGGTCTCGGCCACCCCGTGGTCGCGCCAGGCGTCCACCGTCTCAAGCGGCATCGTGTTCACGCAGTGGGGACCGATCAGCTCGCGCACATAAAGGGTATCCGAGTAGGCCTTGTTCTTGGTCGAGGTGGAAGCCCACAGGGGACGCTGCACGCGCGCCCCGGCGGCAGCCAGCTTCTCCCAGCGAGGCCCGCTGAAGGACTTGAGGAAGTGAGCGTAAGCGCGATGAGCGTTGGCCACCGCGATCTGACCGTGGAGCGGAGCGATGCGAGCTGCCAGCTCGGGCTTCTCCTGAGCCAGCCTGTCCAGGCGCTTGTCCGCCTCGCTGTCCACGCGGCTGACGAAGAAGCTGGCCACCGAGGCGATGCGGTCCAGGCTCTTGCCCGCGGCCAAACGTTTCTCGATGGCCCGAAGATAAGCTTGCATCACCTCGTCGTAGCGCTGGACGGCAAAGAGCAAGGTCACGTTGACGTTGACCCCCTCGAAGAGCAGGGCCTCGGCCACCGGCAGACCCTCTTTGGTGCCGGGAACTTTGATCATCAAGTTGGGGCGGTTCACGCGAGCGTGCAGCTCGCGAGCCTGGGTCAGGCTCTTCTCGCTCTCATGCGCATAACCCGGATGCAGCTCGAGGCTGACGAATCCGTCTTGACCCGAGGTCTTGTCGTAAAGGGGGCGAAACTTGTCACAGGCCGCCTGAACGTCGGTGATCATCAGCTCCCAGGCGATCTCCTCGGTGCTCTTGCCCTGCCGGGCCAGCTCCAGGCTCTGCTGGTCGTAATCTTTCCCCTTGCTGATGGCGCCCTGAAAGATGGTCGGATTGGAGGTCTGACCCCGCAGGCCATCCTCGTCGATCATCTTCTGGAGCGAGCCCGATTGCAGCATGGCCCGGCTGAGCGAGTCATACCAGACGCTCACGCCCCCCTTGTCGAACAGCTCTTGCAGTGGATTTGCCATCGTCCTCAAGCCCCTTTCTTACCGGGAAGCGCTCGATGCGCTTCGGGTTCGCACGAGCCGCGCAGAAGCGCGGCCGCGTTGTCAGCTGCGAGATCGTTTAGAGCGGATCCTCATA
>QWHO01000365.1 GCA_021404945.1 bacterium CPR1 | reverse complement strand
CGGCCCGCGCCAGCAGATCGGGGGTCCAGCCGG
Organism: bacterium CPR1; assembly: GCA_021404945.1. GTDB lineage: Bacteria > Vulcanimicrobiota > Xenobia > Xenobiales > QWHO01 > QWHO01. The sequence goes on along the minus strand of QWHO01000365.1, from coordinate 6,514 downwards.
GGCCATCCAGGCCGGAGGCGGGGACATTCCCTACAAGAAGCTCATCCGCTGGGGCTGGTTCACGGTGTCGGTGGCGCATTTCTGGTTCATCCTCAACACCGTGCTCACCATTTCCCTGGACCTGCTCACGCAGTACAACGTGCAGGTGTTGGCGGTGGTGGTCTCCGGGCTTACGGGCAACCAGCGCGGCGGCGGGCAGGGTTTTCTGAGCTCCATCCTGCCGGGAGACGTCAAGACGGCCGCGGTGGTGTTCGCCGCGCTGGCCATCGGTCTGTTGCTGGCCCGCATGCTCGAGCGCGTCATGACGGCCTGGACCGACACCCTGATGCTGACGCGACTGCAGCAAGTGCTGCATGATCGGCTGCTCAAGCTGGGGGCCGACTACCACAACCGCCACGATGTGAGTGAGACGACGGTCCTGATCACTCGCTTCGCGCCCGGGGCCCAGCTTTTTCTGCGCAGTCTGATCAGCTTTCCCCTGATCCAGGGGATCGGGCTGTTGTCGGCCATCGTCTTCCTGCTCAACAACCTGCAAGCGGTGGGCAACACACCCGTATGGATCCAGCTCAGCCTGTTGGCGGTGCTGGTGCTGCTGCCCATCGGGGGCTACCGGCTGGCTCAGAACGTACGCTCCGCCTTCACCCAGCTGCGCGAGTCCGAGCTGGAGCTGGTGAACGAGCTCACCAACTCGGCCAGCCTGCCGTTGGAGGTGCAGTTGATGGGGGCGGAGGAACAACGCGCCCAGGCCTTCGCGAGAAAGCTGGCGGGTTTTCGAAAAGCCAAGGTGGCGGCCACGGTGCGCAATGAGATGGCCAGCCAGTTTCAGCAGATCACGCCGGTCACGCTGCAAACCATCTTCTTGCTTTACGGCGTGTTTGTGGCCCTGCAATCGGGTAACCCGGGCGCTGCCGGCGCTATCCTGGGCATCTTCTACTTCGTGCCGATGGCGGTGGGCCCGATTCAGCAGATCATCCAGTTTTTCAACGGGCTGAACTCGGCCTGGCCTCAGGTGGAGCAGGTGGTAGAGGTGCTCGAGACTGAGCCTGATTTCGCAGACCAGTCAGGCTCGCGCGACCTCACCCCCGGGCCCAAGGACGTGGTGCTCGACCAGGTGGTGTTCACCTACGCCAGAGGGGGGGCACGCATCCTGGATTCGGTCACGCACACGTTCCCGGCCGGGAAAATCAGCGCCATCGTGGGCCGTGCGGGCTCGGGAAAATCCAGCCTGCTTAACCTGGTGAGCCGCATCCGCACCCCCGATAGCGGCGGGGTGAAGCTTGGAGAGACCCCCATCCAGGACGTTCGCCTGGAGAGTCTGCGCGACACCGTGGCCAGGGTATCGCAGTTCCCGCTTTTCCTCAACGACACCATCCGGGCCAACTTCAAGCTCGTGCGCGCCGACGCCAGCGACGCCAATATCGAGGCGGTGTGCCGCAAGACCGGGCTCTGGGACGTGCTGGTGAGGGCCGCCGGCTCGGGCCAGCCCCTGGACTACGTTCTGCCCCGCAACGTGGCCGAGGGTCTGAGCGGCGGGCAACGGCGCCTGCTGGCGGTGACGCGTGCGCTGCTCTTGCAACCGGCGATCTTGATGCTGGACGAACCGACCACCGGCATCGACGCCATCGGCAGGGCCGACCTTGCCCAGGTGTTGAAGGGTGCCTGCGCCGAGTGCACCGTGCTGCTGGTGGACCACAGCATGGAGTTCATCTCCCGCGTGGCGGACCAGGTCTGCTGCCTGGAGAACGGTCAATTCGCCGACGTGGGCACGCCCGAGGAGCTGTCCGAGAGACCCAATCTCTTCCAGAGTCTGCTGGAAGCCTCTGACGAGGAGGAGGAGCACTGATGAGTACGAGTTTGGAGCTGCTATCTCGCCATCTGGCCATCCCGGGAGCGGGAATGGAGGAGCGGGCTCTGCGCCTGATTCTCGAGCTGGGCACAGAGCTGGTGGGGGCCGAAGAGGGCTCTTTGTTTGTGGTGGACGACCAGGCCCAGGAGCTGGTGCTCACCATGACGGTGGGCAGCGCCACCTCTGAGGAGGCGCTGCGAGGGCAGCGTATGCCCATCGGCAAAGGCTTGACCGGGCTGGCGGTGCTCACCCGCGAGGTCCAGATGGGCTCCACAACGTATTCCGATATCAAGCAGTCCAAGGAGCGCGACCCGGATCAGACGGGCCTCGACCCCACCGCGGTCGTGGCGGCGCCTCTGATGGCCGGCGAGAACGTGGTGGGGGCCATCACTGGAGTGAGTTTTCTCCCCGACAAGCGCTTCACGGCCAGGGATGCCGAGCGCTACGCCCGCTTCGCCAGCGTGGCCGGGGTCGTGATCGACCAGCGGCGCCGTCTGCAGCTGGTGTCAGGCAACCAGGGCGAGGAGCAGGAGCTGGTGGAGCAGCGCATCATCAATCGGCTCACCCGCATCATCGATCGCAACCCGCACTCGCTCGAGGCCATCGCCAACCTGTTGGAGGCGGTGGACGCCATGATGGCGGTGGAGAGCCTGCTGCCATGAGTCCGAGCGCTCTGCGAGACGCCCTGGCGCTGAGCCTGTCTGAGCTCAAAGAGCGGGGGGCGACCCCGGTCGAGGTGGCGGTGCTCGACAGCGGGGTGGATGCCACCCACCCGGACCTGCAGGGACGCGTCGCCGCCGCCTACCAGGTGGGCATCGAGGGCGGCAAGCCCACCATCAGCGAGGTCGCCAACAACACCAACAACGATGCTTTCGGACACGGCACCGCCGTGGCCAGCATCATCGCCCAGATCGCGCCCAACGCCAGCATTGTCGACATCCGGGTGCTCGGAGGCGGAGCCGTGGGCGCTGGAGCGGCCATGGTGCTTGGCCTGGAGGAGGCACTCAAGCGTAAGTCGCGGCTGATCAACGTCAGCCTGGCTGCCTCGGCAAAGTTCTCCCAGCAGCTCTGGGCCTGCTGCGAGAAGGCTTACCGGAACAACCAGATCGTGGTGGCGAGCCGGCGCAACATGCCCCTCACGGACAACGGATTTCCGGCCGAGTTTTCCAATTGCATCAGTGTAGACCGCGACGACTTCGACAGCCCGTTCAAGATCAAGTACCGCGAGGGCCAGGTGATCGAATTTGCGGCCCACGGGGACGAAGTGGTCACGGCGGCTCCGGGAGGCGGCTACACCACTCAGACCGGCACCAGCTTCGCCACGCCGGCCATCACGGGGCTGTGCGCCTTGCTGCTGGGAAACTTTCCTCAGCTGCGTTTGTTCGAGATCAAGTCGATTTTGAAGGCCAATAGCCTGTGAAGGGCTCCGCTGTCAAATCTCGACTGAGCCTCTCGCGAATTGTTACCGCAGCAAGTCTTTGTTCAAAGCCACTTGCTTGACGGCCAGCGCGCCCGCGGCCACGATGTGGAGGGCGGGAGCCAGATGGCCGAACAGGCCCGCCCCCGCGATGGCAACTCCCATGGTGAGCTCGCCCAGGCCCACCAGTTTGCGCTCGAGCCCTGCGCCCTCTCGCGAGGCACGCCGCAGCTCGCTCAGGCCCAGCCCCATGCTGGCCAGGCCGTGCACCACCTCGAAGGCGCCGATGGCGGCGTGGGGAACGTGCAGATGGGCCAGGTGCTGCACCGCGTGCAGGGTGGAAGCGCTGGCCAGGGCCAGGTGACCCATCCCCGCCACCTTGTCGGGCCAGGCGCCCGAGCGCAGGCGCGAGATCCCCCACCCCAGACCCATCAGGGCTACCGCGCCGGCGGCTACGCCGCCCACCGTGGAGGCCGCACCGGAGTGTGCGTAGTCGAGGAAGATGTCGGTGCCCACGTGGGCCACTTCGAAGGCCTGCTCGCCCAGGGGGTTCTCTTCGTGGAGCACCTGCACCGGGCTCTGCCACGACTTGAAGGGGTCAGCTTGACGCTGTTGGTAAGAGAAGAATTGGGCGGGGCGCACTTGCACGGGCGCAGTGTAAGTCTTGTTCTGGGAACTTAGTTTACCAGCCTGTTACAGGTCCGGCAGCGTTACCTGCTTGAGCCCGGGGAAAGTTGACAGCTTTCGCGTCCGCTCATGAGCTGACCCCCGGCCTGTCAACTCACCTCGACACCACGGTGCGTCGCGCAGCGTGCGCTCCTGGGAAAGAGCTGATAGCATTTGAGCCATGTCGCAGGTCTCGTCAGTCCTCAGCACGGGGAGAGCTTTTCCTGGCTGCACACGGAATACTAACGTGACGCCTATACCCTTTTCGCTCCCGGTCGGTTAGACTGACCACGATGTTCAAATCCTACTCGCTTGGTAAAATCGCCGGCATCGAGCTGAAGATGCACGGCACGTTCTTTCTGCTGATCGCCTTCCTGGCTCTTTCGGGCCTGATTTCGGGCGGCACGACCACCATGGTGGTGGAGGTGCTCTTTGTGCTCACGCTGTTTGGCGTCGTGGTTCTGCACGAGCTGGGTCACGCCCTGACGGCTCGCCGACTGGGCATCCCCACCCGCGACATCGTGCTCACCCCCATCGGGGGCATCGCAAGTCTGGCCCGCATCCCCACTCGACCGGTGCACGAGCTCTTGATCACGGCCGCCGGACCGGCTGTGAACGTGGTGCTGGCCGCCCTGGCCTACACCGCGGGTCTGCTGGTGGCTCCCGCCAGCCCCGTGGCTGGCTGGGCCCTGAGCCAGCTCTTCTGGATGAACGTGATCCTGGCTGGCTTCAACCTGCTGCCGGCCTTCCCGATGGACGGGGGGCGCCTGCTGCGTGCCTACCTGGCCATGAGGGGCGACTACCTGCAGGCCACCCGCACGGCCGCTCGCATCGGCCGCATGATGGCCTGGGTGTTTGGCCTGGCCGGCCTGTTCATTACCCCGATGCTGATTTTGATCGGTGTGTTCGTCTGGTTCGGCGCCACCGCCGAGGAGGCGGCCGTGGCCGTGCGCCATCGGGCTGCCACCCATCCGCTGCAGTTCGTGGTCGGCTCGATGTTTGGTCGCCCCACGGTGGACGCGGAGGGACCTGACATCTTGTTCACGCGGCCTTCTGCCCGGCCTCGCCGACCGAACGTGGTGGTGGATGCCGATTACACCATCCGGCGCTGAGGAAAGCTCCCGGCCGCGTCGAAGCCTGCCGGCATGACGCGACTGATCCTCAAGTTGGGTGACATCACGCAAGAAGAGGTAGATGTCATCGTCAATGCAGCCAACTCAGGCCTGGTCGGGGGAGGCGGCGTGGATGGGGCTATCCACCGCTCTGGCGGTCCTGCCATCATGGAGGCCTGTAAGAAAATCCGGGCCGAGCGGGGTCACCCGCCCTGCCCCACCGGGCAGGCGGTCATGACCACGGCGGGCAAGCTGAAAGCCGGCCACGTGGTGCACACGGCCGGCCCCATCTATGACGGGGGCCGAGCGGGTGAGGCCGAGCAACTTCGCTCATGCTACACCAGCTCGCTGGCTCTGGCGGTCGAGAGCGGCGCCCGGACGGTCGCCTTCCCCTCCATCTCGACCGGGGTCTACGGCTATCCCATCAGCCTGGCCGCCCGGGTAGCCGTGCAGGCCGTGCGCGACTTCGTGGCCGAGCATCCCGGAGCGCTCGACGAGGTCCGCTTCGTGGTCTTCTCGCCCGACGACGAGGCGGTCTACCGCCCCCTGCTGGCCTGATGCTCCCCCCGGGAACCCTGCTGCAACGGCGCTACCGTATCGAGCGGCTGCTCGGTCAGGGCGGTATGAGCCAGGTCTACCTGGCCACCCACCTGGGCCTGGATCGCCAGGTGGCCGTCAAGATGCTGCAGCAGCTCAGCCGTGAGCCGGCCGAGCAGTGGGGCTTTGTGGAGCAGTTCCAGGAGGAGGCGCGCATCCTGGCCCAGCTCGATCATGTCAACCTGGCCGCCATCATGGATCTATTCCTTGACCAGCAGATGCCCTATCTGGTGATGGAGTACATCCAGGGCCGCACCCTGGAGGAGATCGTGGAGCTGGCCCCGCGCCGTCTGAGCCAGCGCAAAGTCCTGGACTGGACCGCCCAGTTGCTCGACGTGCTGGAGTACCTGCACACTCGTCAGCCCCCTGTGATCGTGCGCGACCTCAAGCCAGCCAACGTCATGCTGGGGGCCGACAACCGTCTGCGCCTGCTCGATTTCGGGTTGGCCAAGCTGTTGAAACCGGGCTCGCGCACCCGGGCCATCGTCAAGGGCATGGGCTCGGAGGGCTACGCGCCGCTGGAGCAGTACGGAGGGGGAGGCACCGACCAGCGCACCGACCTCTATGCCCTCGGGGCCACGATGTACTATCTGCTCAGTGGTCAGCATCTACCCGAAGCACCTCTGCGGGTGACCAATCCAGCCCTCACCCGGCCCGCCGACAATCCGACCCTGACCGAAACCGTCTGGCAGGCCGTCGTCAAACTGTGCGGGCTCTATCCGCAGGGTCGGCCCCAGAACGTGGCCGAGGCCCGAGCTCTCCTGGGGCTGGCGGTTCAGAGCCCGGTGGCCCCCTCGGCGCCCCCTCCAGGACGTCGCTGTCTCAGCTGCGCGGCCCTGCTTCGGGCGACCTCGCATGCCAGCGTGCAGCTCGAGA
>QWHO01000364.1 GCA_021404945.1 bacterium CPR1 | reverse complement strand
AAGGCCCAGATAGGGATCGAGATCGCTCACCCGCAGGCTGAGCACGACCCCGTCGCGCGGGCCGTGGCCGGGCTCGCCCAACCCGTAACGCTGCCGATCCTCGGCCGAGAGGAAGGGATGCAGGTGCAGCTCGAGCTCGGGCCCGAGCCGCAGCCGCCGCTCACTGAGCGCCTCCAGGCCCAGCTCGTCACGATAGAATGCCAGGGTGGCCGCCACGTCCCGGCAGACCAGAAAGAGGCTTTTGAGCTGCAAGAGCTCAGCGTTTCTTCTTGGGCGGGCCGGAGGAGGGGGGGCCAAACATCGACTGCAGGCGCCGCTTTTCCTCGGCCACCGCGTCCTGCTCATCGTCGAACATGCTGGCCAGACCTCGTTTTGCGAACAGGTCGGGCGCCTTCTCGGCCTCGGGCTCGGGAGGCAGGTTACTCGGGTCGAGCAACCCCGCCAAGTCTTGCTTCTTGCGAGCCAGCTCGTCGGGGGTATCGCCCCAGACGTCAGCCAGACCGGCGTTGCGCCGCTCCTGCTCGCGCACCGCCTGGTCGAGCCAGTCCCTGGTGCCGGATTTCTTGACCTCTTTGCGCGACGGTAGATCTTTCATGCCGGAAGGTTCCCCACGGCCCGGTTTCAGCCCTGTTTCAGCAGGTTGCGGCATACTGAGCAAGCCATGAACGTCCAGATGGTCCCGGCAATGATGCCCCTGCAAGCTGCCGCATCCCGGCGCCCGGGCGCTCCGAGCGAGGTCGACCCCGGCGATCGGGTCAACATCGGCTTCAAGGCCGGTGGATCCGTGGGCGCCATGTACGGAGCCCGGGCGGGCCGAGCCGCCCTGGTGGCGGGAGCTTCAGCCGCGGCGGGTACGGTGGCCTCGTCGCTGGGCCTGGGCGGCTGGGGCGTGGGAGTGGCGGCGGTGCTGGGCCTGGCCGGGGGCGCCTTCCTGGAGTATCGCACCGGCGCCGGCCGCTTTGCCGGAGCCATGGCCGGCCTTCTCCCTGAGCGAGCTCCCGAGCCATCTGCGCAGCCGCACCCACACCAGCAACCCGCAGCTGCGCCACAACCCCGAGGCGGTGGAAGCGCTCAAGAACGCCCAACCGGGCGACATCCTGGTGGTCCAGGACGAGAACCTGTTTGCCGGAGCCACCACCTACCAGCGTCTGGGAGGAGCCTCAGGCGACTACACCCACCTGGGCGTCGTCTCGGATACGGGCACCCTGATCGATGTGATGCAGAACGACTGGAAAGAGAAGCCGCTCGACTTCTGGCTGCACTGCACCAACATGGCCATCATCCGGCCTCGCTACGAGAACACCGCCAGCGCCTGGCGCGTGGTGGACGGCCTGCGCGAGGACCGCAAGACCGTGCGCTTCGACCCGGGCTTCGACCTCAAGACCGACGACCTCCAGTACTGCGGGGAGTTCGCCCTCAAGGGGCTGCGGAAGTACGCCCCCGAGATCAAGGTGGAGACCAGCTCGCGCCTGGGCTACGAGTTCGTGACCGCGGATAACTTCCTGGCCTCGCCCGACGTGGACGTGGTCTACGACTCGGGGAGCAAGCACTGGTACAACCAGGTCAGCCGCTTCGCCTGACGGTCACGGGATGAGCTTCAGATCCGGGAAGTAAGTGCGAAAGTATCCTGAGTCACGGGTCAAGAGCCGATCGCTCTGAGTCTGGGCGTGGGCACCGATCAGAAAGTCTGCCAGCACCCGCTGACGAGAGCCCCCTCGAGAGCGATATGCCTTCCAGGCCGGTCCGGCCCACAGGGCCGCCTCGCACTCGAGGGCCTGATACTACAGTCCAATCGCGTCCAGGGCTGCGACCGCCTGAGCGGAATCGGGGAAGAAGCCCACCACCTCTGACCAAACAGCTTCGCACGCGACCAGACTTCCCTGGCTGCGGGCTTGAATCAACCACCGGCGCGAGACCTGTCCGAAGGTCGGGTCAGCTCCCAGGACGTCGAGCAGCACATCGACCGCGGTCCTCACGAGTCGACAGCATCCACCGGGCCTCGTAAATCCCTCATGATCTCGTCGGTCGACTGACCCAAACGGAGAATGCCGTAGACCCGATCCACCGGGTCGGTGGCCGGCCTCTTGGTTGCGATCAGACGGCCGAAGTCCAACACTTCCCCAGGCGCGATGCCAAGTCGATCGCGAAGCTTTTTCGGGATCGTCACCTGCCCTCTTTCCGAAACGACTGCTTTCATACTTTCATGATTAGAATTCCGACTTCAGAGTCAAGACGACTCCTGACGGGGCAGCAAGACCTCGGCCACCTCCTGGCCGCTGCGCCGCCAGATCTGGGTCACGCTACCGGCCGCCGGAAGGCTCTCGAGCAGAGCCACCGCCCCCTCGCAGTGGTGCTCGCGAAGCAGCTCGTGGGTACCCGGGTCGTCCTCCAGGGCCACGGCCGGGTGATCCTCGAGGCAGTGACGGGCCAGCGCCGCCAGCAATCGGTCGCGGTCGACCGGCTTGCTCAGATACTCGCTGGCACCCTGCTCACGGGCCCGCTCGGGATGGTCGAGCACCGTCACCATGACCACCGGAATGCCGGCCGTGGCCGGGTCTTCCTTGAGCTGGCGCAGCACCTCCCAGCCGTCCATGCCGGGCATGGAGATGTCCAGCGTTACCAGCGCAGGCTTGCCTTCGCGAGCCAGTTTGAGCCCCTCGGGGCCACTGGCGGCCAGCTTCGGGCGATAGCCGCCACGCGACAGCAGGTGCTCGAGGTAGCGCAGGGCCGAGGGGTCGTCGTCGATGCAGAGCACCTCGGCCCCGTCAGGCAGAGGCTCCGCCCGCGGGGCTTCCAGGCCGCTGGGCAGGAACAGGCGGAAGGTGCTGCCCCGGCCAGGCTGGCTCTCGACCTCCAGCGCTCCCCCCATCATCTCGGCAAAGCGCCGGCCCAGCGTCAGCCCCAGCCCGGTCCCCCCGTAGTGGCGGGTGGTCGAGTTGTCGGCCTGGGTGAACTCCTCGAACACCTTGCTCATCTGCTCGACGGTCATGCCGATACCGGTGTCGCGCACCGCGAACTCGATCGACTCCTGGTGGCGCCAGGTGGTGCGCCGCACGGCCAGCTCCGCCAGGCCGTTCTCGGTGAACTTGCAGGCGTTGGAGAGCAAATTGTAGAGGATCTGGCGCACCTTGGTGCGGTCGGCTCGCATGCTGCCCAGGTCGTCTGAAGCCTCCAACTGGAAGCGATTCTTGTTCTTCTCGACCAGGGGAGGAATGGTGCTGGCCACATCCTCCACCACCTCGCGCACCGCAAAGAGCTCGGCGTAGAGGGTCATCTTGCCGGCCTCGATCTTGCTCAAGTCGAGCACGTCGGCGATGAGCGCCAAAAGGTGCTTGCCGGCCGTGCGGATGCGCTGCAAGTCGGGGATGAAGTCGGCCGGGCCATCCTCCTCGGCCATCTCGATCAGCATCTCGCTGTAGCCGATGATGGCATTCATGGGGGTGCGCAACTCGTGGCTCATGTTGGCCAGGAAGGCGCTCTTGGCTTCATTGGCGGCCAGGGCCTGGTCGCGGGCCACCTTGAGCTGGTCCAGATTCTCTTGAATGGCTCGCGCCATGGCCTCGAAGGCGCGGGCCAGGTCGCCGATCTCGTCGGGGCGAGCGGTGTCGCAGTGCACCACCCGGTCGCCGCTGGCCAGGCGATGGGCCTGCTCGGCCAGCGATTCGAGCGGTCTGGTCAGGCGTCGAGCCCAGAACACAGCCGTGACCCCCGACACCGTGCCCACCACCAGCACCATCAGCAAGCAGAAGCCGATCAGGTTGTCCAGCGGAGCCATCAGGGCGGCCCGGTCGGTTTCGGCGATCACTCGCCAGCCGGGCTGCTCGAGCGAGTTCCAGGCCCCGACCGAGGGAGTTCCAGCCGTGTTGGGATAGCCCCCCAGATCGAGCCCGAACCCTCCGGGCGGGGTCACCAGGGCCTGACCGGGCTGATACAGCCCGTCAGCCGTGGTCAGGGCCCGATTCTGCCCGTCCACCAGGAAGACCCGCATGCGGTTGCCATCCAGGCCGGGGGTGCGGTTCTCTGATTGGAGCAGGGCTTCCAGCCCGGAGCGGTCGACTTCCACCTGCACCTCGCCCAGGATGCCCACCTCACCGAGCACCTGGGAGGTCAGGCTCAACTCGCCGCCCGAGGTCAGCTGCTGCCCGAGCCGCTCCAAACGAGTCGAATAGGCGATGGTGCCATCGGGGCCGGTCAGGCTCAGGTCGGCGATCCAGGGGAAGGACTCTTGCAGTGTCTGCATCTGGCGGTGCAGGCGGAATATGGCCAGGTAGTATTGCTCGCTCTCGGGGGGGAAGTCGCCCAGGCTGGCCAGGCCTTCGCTCACGCCCGAGGACTGACCGATCGACTCGACCACGGCCCGCTTCTCGGTGAGCCAGTCCTCCACCTGATCGGCGCTTTGATCGGCCAGCATGTCAAGTTGCAGGCCGTACTCAGCCTTCTGTCGATCGCGTAGCTGCCAGAACAAGAGTGCCCCCATGACCAGCACGGGCAGCACGGCCGCCCCCAGAACCAGCAGCAGAAGCTGGCGGTGGAACTTCACTCGAGAAAGCCGCCCCGGTTGAGGTCTGGATAGGGCTCGGGGCGAATGGGCTGCTCGGAGGTCCATAGAATCTGGAACTGACCATCGGGCAGGATCTGCCCGATGCGGGCCACTTTCCAGGTGTGCTGGTTCTCGGGATCGATGCGCACCAGGCCGGAGGGGGCCTCGAAGATGAGTCCGCCGGTCGCCTTGCGAACCCGCTCGGGGGCTGTGCTGCCGGCCTTTCGCACCGCCAGGGCGTAAAGGTGCACTCCGAAGTAGGCCGCCTCCACCGGATCGTCGGTCACCCGGTTGGCCCCGAAATGTCGGCGGTAGGTCTCCACGAAGCGGCGATTGGAGCGATAAGTCAGGCTCTGGAAATAGTTCCAGGCGCACAGGTGGCCCACTGGCAGGGCCTCGCCCATGCTCTGCAGCTCGACTTCGGCCAGGCTGAAGGACATCACCGTTGGCTTGCCCGGTTCCAACCCGCGCGACTTGAGCTCGCGAAAGAAAGCCAGGTTGCTGTCGCCGTTGATGGTGTTCAGTATCACGTCGGGCCGGGAGGCCACGATCTGGTCCACCACATCCGTCCAGTTGCGATGGCCCAGGGGGCGATAGACCTCTCCCACCGTCTGCCCGCCCAGCTTTTTGAGCCGGTGGCGGATGATCTCGTTGGCGGTGCGCGGGAAGATGTAGTCCGAGCCGACCAGGAACATCCGTTTCCCGCGATGGCGCAGACACCACTCCACCGCCGGCAAGATCTGCTGGTTGGGGGCGGCTCCCGTGTAGATCACGTGGGGTGAGCTCTCAAATCCCTCATACTGCACGGGATACCAGAGCAGGTGGCTGCGCCGCTCAAGCACAGGCAGGACGGCTTTGCGGCTGGCCGAGGTCCAGCAGCCGAAGATCGTGACGACTTTCTCCCTGGCGATCAGTCGCTCGGCCTCGCGGGCGAAGACCTTCGGATCGGAAGCCCCATCCGCCTCGATGGCCACCAGCTTCTTGCCCAGCACCCCGCCGGCCGCGTTGACTTCCTCGATGGCCAGCCGGGCGGCGTCGATCAGCGGCTTCTCGCTCAGAGCCATGGAGCCCGTGCTGGAGTGCAGAAGGCCGACCCGGATGGTGTCCGGCTCGGCCGCCCCGGCCCACCAGGGCAGCGCCAGGCAGAAGATCAATAGCAGCAGGAGTCGTCTGGTCAAAGTGTCTGGGTTTCCCGCGCCCGGTCCTTTGCCCTGCAGGCTAGAGGTTCAGCCGCAACCCCCCCTGAGATATTTATTGTAGGCGGCTGGACCTCTAGCACAATCTGTTGGGCGTCGCGCAGCCGGAAACCGTGTCAAGAGGGGTTCCGGCTGCGCTCCAAGCCCGACGAGCCGGCCCTGACGGACCGGCTCGCGCAGTTGAGGTCGATTGAAAAAGGGTGACTAGTTGCTGATGTTCCAGCCGCCGACGCTGGCGGTGGGGGTGCTGGCGGGCGGGGTGCTGCCGTTGCCGGCAGCCGCGAGGTACTTGTCCATCTCGGCCTGAGCGGCAGCATCGCGCTCCTGCTTGGCCCACTTGGCTTCCTGGTTGACGCCGGTCAACTCGCCGATGGTGCTGGCTTCCTGCTCACGGCCGATCACGTCACGCTCGAGCTTGGTGAGGCTCTCGCCATTGCCGATGCCAGCCGCGGCTTTGGCCACGTCTTCCTTGGCATTGGCAACCTGGTTGCGGGCCACCAGCATGTCGGCTTTGGCGCGGGCGGCATCGGCTTCGGTCTTCTGGTCGCGAGCCAGGTCCTTGGCCTCATTGAGGTGACCCTTGCTGGCTTCGATGGCGGCCGTCAACTCGGCAACCTGCTTGTCGTAAATCTGCTTTTGTCCGACGGCTTCCTTCAACGCGTCCATATCCTTGTTGCCGGCGGCGATCTTGGCGCGGTTGTCCCACGTCGTCTGCTTCTTCTTGGCCTCGCTCAGGTCGAACTCCATCCGACCGATGGCGCCGGCTTCCTTGGCGGCCGCGGTGCTGATGGTCACGGCTTCCTTCTGCTCCTGCTGCACGGCCTTCTCGGCGCGGGACTCGATGTCTTTGTCACGAGCCTTTTTCGTGCGCGTGTTCAGCCAGTCGATCGCTCCACCTACGGCGTCCTTGATGAAACCCATTGTACTCGTCCTCCTCAAACTGCTCCGGTGATGTTCCGGTTTTACTGCTCACCCGCACTTTACCAGGGGGGGCTGAAAAGAACTTTAAAGGAAAGGGGGTGGGAAAGATTTTTTCTCCGGCTATCCCAGGGAACGCTTGGCGGCTGAAACCATGCGGATTTGAGCCTTGTTCCACGGATCGGGAGGTCATCGCAGCAAAGTGCCGCCGCTTGGCGTCCTGATCTGCAGCCGGGGGCCCCGGTGAGGTCAGGCTGTGTCTTATCCTCCCTCGCATAAATTGTGCAATGAATTCTCAACAGGTTGAACTTCGTCGCATCGCCCGTGCCACAACACTTTGGAAGCGGTTCGAAACAGAGTTTCTCACCGCACGTTACGTGGCACGGTCAATGCGACAAAGTTTAGCCGGGCAGGATCACGGCTCGTCGTCCGGATTCTCGTCGCACCACCCCTCCTGCTCGTCGTCCTGGTCGGAGTTGCCTCTCACACTGAACGACCATGTCAGCTCGGCGGTACCGGGAACCGCGTCCTCGTTTCCTATGGTGGGCACAACGAGATGAGCTTCATAGTGGCCAGGGGCTAACGCGTGCGGGAAGCGAGCCTCCAGGCGAAGTCTTTCAAACGGCTTGCCCAGCCTGGGATTGGGACTGATCCGACAGCCGACCTTGAGGAAAGGAACAAGATCGAACCCGTTCACCGAGAGCCGAATGCGATCGAGGTCCACCTGGCGGTAGCGATAGTCGCCGACCACGGTCTCGATCCGGAAGCGCGGTCGCGGTCCCCGGGCTTTGTCCGGCCTGGGAGACATGATGCGCACGGTCGGTGTGATGTCTGGAAGATTGTCGAGCAAGGGCGGGTCTGCAAGTAAGGACATCCTTAGATCTTGGATGGATGAAAGGCTATTTAAGGGAAAGTTCTCCCGCATGAAACGGACGAGATTGCGCCTTCC
>QWHO01000363.1 GCA_021404945.1 bacterium CPR1 | reverse complement strand
AGATCGGGGAGGTCCTGGCCAGGCGCTATCAGGCCAGCATCGTCTCCACCTCCCGCATGGCCGCCGAGTTCATCAAGGACTATGCCAAGCGGCACAAGGCCAGATTTTGCGTCATCGTGGGAGGTAGCCAGGTGGGTCGCCGCCTGGTCAAGGTGATGCAAGATCTGCACTCGGAATTCCGCCTGATCGAGTCCGACCGCGCGCTCGTAGAAGACCTGCTCGACGATCATCCCGTTCTGATCGGCAAGCCAGCAGATCCCGAGTTGCTGGCCCAGGCCGATGTGCCGCGAGCCGATCTGGTCGTGCTGACCGACGACAACCTCTCGCACAGCCTGCCGGTGATCGACCACATTCGCGACATGAACACCGGCTGTCGCATCGTCTGTCGCGTCTTTCACGACGACGCGGCCGACATGATCACCCGCGAGCCGTTTTTGTGCGACGTGATCTCGACTTCGCGCTATGCCGTGGAGAGCCTGGCCCGCAAGGGGGTCTTCAAGAAGATCGGCCTGGATGCCGGGGCCGCAACCTCCGCCAACGCGGTGCGTGCGAGCCATGGAAAGGAGTCTTCCTAATGCGCAAGGTCATGGTCGTGGGTCTGGTGCTGCTCACTCTGGCGGGGGTGGCCACGGCCGCTACCTGGAAGTCGTTCACCGCGCCGGACAAGAAATTCTCCATCGATTTTCCGGGCGATCCGACTCCGATGAAGGAGCAGCAGGGAATTCAGGGATGGGCCATTTTCGCCGACATGAAGGCCTACACGGTCACCGTCTCAACCGAGTCGGGCATCAAGACGCTCGAGAGCGGCGCCCAGGACAAAGCCCTGCTCGACTTCGCCAACAACTTCTTCCAGGGGGCTGAGGTCACCACCACCGACCAGAAGCCCATCTCGGGCGGCTATGAGTTCACCGGCACCATCACCGAGGACAAGGACCGTGTCAAGGCCCAGGTGCTCAAGGACGTGCCCAACGACCGGGTCTACATCCTGATGACCTTTGGCGAGGCCGAGAGCCAGCGCTTCTTCGACAGCTTCAAGAAGCTCTAACCTGCATCCATGAGAGCAGCTCAGACCAGGGCCGGCACCAGGGCCACGTCGCTGCCCACCGACTTCTTGCGAGCCGGGTCAAGAAACGGTTTCTGGACCACCCTGGCGCTGACGTGGCGGCGGTCGGTATCGATCAGGGCCTCCATCTTCATCACCGTGCCCAGCTTGGCGTAGCGGCTCTGGACCGTGGCCAGGGCGATGTAGCGCTTGAGCAGGGGAGACCAGACGCCGCTGGTGGCGTAGCCCACCTGGCGGTTGGTCAGGCTATCGAAAAGCGGCACCACTCCGCGCCAGGTGGCGCAGGGCAAGTCCAGCGGCAGAGCGCGCGCGTCGAACAACTTCTCCAGCTCTTCCAGGGAGATATCCAGGCCCACCAGGCTCCAGGCCGAGCCCTGGCGCTTCTCCTTCTCCAGCGCCGCCTTGCCGATGAAGGGCCCCTTATCCATGTGCACTGTCCAGCCCAGCCCGATCTCATAGGGGGTGGACATCTGATCGTCGGTCACGCAGTAGGTGCAGCTCCTGAAGTCGACGTCCACCATGATGAAACCGGCCTCGACGCGCACCATGTCCAGCGCCAGGATGCCGGCGGGAAGGATGTTGTAATCCTTGCCGGCGGCCCACACCGCATCGTAAAGCTTGTTGGCGTGCTCGGCCTCCACCCACAGCTCGTAGCCCAAGTCCCCGGTATAGCCGGTCCGCGAGATGACAACGTAAAAGCCGTCCACCTTCGTCTGAATCTGGTGGAAGTAGCGCAGTTTATCCACGTCGGCAAGCTGAGACAGGATCGCCCGCGAACGCGGACCCTGCAAGGCCAGAGCCCCCGTCTGCACGGTGATGTCCTGCACCTCGACATCCAGGCGCTGGGCGTTCTGCAGCAGCCAGTAGTAGCTCGGATGAGCCGAGAAGAGCCGAAAACGCTCGGGCGAGAAACGCGCCACCGTGCCGTCGTCGAGCACCTTGCCGCGCTCGTCGGTCCAGCAGCTGTAGGCCACCTGGTTGTCCTTCATGCGGCCCACGTCGCGGCACAGCACGCGATTCATCAGCTTGAGAGCGTCCTTGCCCCGAATCTCGTATTTGAAGAGTGGCGAGACATCGAGCAACCCGGCCGACTCGCGGAAGGCGAAGTACTCCTGATCGTGGTTGAACTGGTAGCGCTCGACCGCGTAGTAGCCGGCCCACTCCTTCCACTTCAGGCTGGTGCACAGGGCGGAAGTCTTTTCATGAAACGGGCTTGGAATGGCCATTGTCTTTCGCCTCCTTTCCTTTTTTCGGCTTCTTGACCAGCGAGGCCACCAGGGCACCCACCCCTGCCAGGGCCACCCCGGTTCCCACCGCCAGACCTGCCCCCACTGGCGTGGAGACGGCCGATTTGGCACGCTCCAGATTGGTGGACAGGATCTCGCGGGCGGCATTGGCCCCGGCCGCCCCCGTGCCCACTCCGCCAGGATGGCAAGCCGAGCCGCACAAGAACAGCCGCTCGACCGGGCTGGAGTAGTCGGCGTAGCCCGGCAGCGGACGGCAGAAATGGAGCTGGTGCAGATTGTGCTCGCCCTGGTGCAGGTGCCCGCCGCTGAGGCCATACTCGGCCTCAAGGTCTGAGGGCGTCTTGACCAGCGCCTCCTGCAGGCACTCTCGCAGGTCCGGCAGGTAGGCCTCGAGAGTGCTCAGCACGCGCTCTCTCACGTCCTCACTGCAGCCGAAGGGCACGAACTTGACCCGCAAATCGAGCTGGGTAGGCTCGCTGAAACGACCCTCCAGCACCGGGCGCTCAGACAGCTTGCCATACTTCACGTCGTCATAGGCGCGCTCCATGGCCTCGATGTCCGGCCCGAAATGGATGCGCCCCCTGAGATAAGGGGCCGGGTCCTGCTCGCCAAGACAGGCAAAGCGCGGCGTGCGACTCAGCTTCAGCCGCACCAGGGCGGTAGCCCCGCGCATCTTCAGGTTGGTGACGTTGCGCACGAGCTCGGGGCCGAGCTCGAGCGGAGGAATCAGCTCCAGAAAGGTGCGTTTGGGGTCGAGTGCCGAGACCACCCGCGTGGCCCGCACGACGGTGCCATCTTGGAGGCGCACGCCGGTGCAGCGGCCTACTTCCACCAGGATAGATTCGACCTGCTGGCCGAAGCGAAGCTCTACCCCCCGCCGGGTGCCGGCTGCCACCAGGTCCTCCACCACCCCGCCAAGGGCCACCCGCGGCCCGGCCAGCTGGTGGTAGAGCAAAGTGGCCGCGGTACCGGGCGAGCGCGGGCCGGCGAAGCGGCCCTCGAAGGCCGGCAGGGCCATCGCCCCCAGAATAGCGGGATGCTCGAAGGACTCCTCCAGGAAGTCTTGCACCGCCATCGGTCCCAGGCGCATCAGGCCCAGAGCATCCGAATGGCTCAGGCTCTTGAAGCGCAGCCCGATGTTGGCGGCGTCCACCAGCGAGGCCCAGTGGGCTGCGTCCGGACCCACAGGGGTCTGGTCCAAGAGCGGCTCGGCGAAGGCGATCATGCGGTCCATGAAGCTCTTGAAGCCGGCGTAGCGCTGGGCGTCCGACTGGCTGAGCCGGGCCAGCTCCTGGCGGGTTTTCTCCACATCTTGCCAGAGCGTGAAGTGGGTTTTGTCGCTCAGAGGGCAGAAGGCCACCGGGTCCAGGGGAGGCTCGTCGAGCAGCCCCAGCTCGCGCCGCATGCGCGGGCGCAGCGGGGTGCGCCAGGGCAGCCCGCCTTCGCGAGCATACACGCCGCCGGCATGATCGCGGCTCTCGAGAATGACCACTTTTTGACCCTGGTTGGCCAGGCTGGCCGCGCAGGCCAGCGCGTTGGGGTCAGAGCCAAGAATGAGGGTATCGATGTCCATGCTGGCCTCCTACCGATGCGCCGGGCGCTTCTGCTTGAGATCTTTGAGCACTTCGCGGGCCCCGATCTGGCCCGGGGCGCCCATGATGCCGCCCCCGGGATGCACTCCCGAGCCGCACTGATAAAGCCCCTGCAGCGGGGTGCGATAACGCGCCCAGGCGGCGATGGGGCGCAGGAAGAACATCTGCTCGAGTGACAGCTCGCCGTGGAAGATATTGCCTTCGGTGATCCCGAACTCGCGCTCCATGTCCAGGGGAGTGAGCACCTGCCGGAACAGGATCGACTTCTTGAGGCCCGGGATGTACTCGGCCAGCGTATCAACCACCGCATCGCCGAAGCTCTCGCGCTCGTCGTCCCAGCTCTTGTCCTTGAGCTGGTAAGGAGCATACTGAACGAAGCAGGAGATGACGTGCTTTCCGGGCGGCGCCATGGAGGGGTCGGAAACGGTGGGGACCACCACGTTGATGAAGGGGCGCCGGCTGAAATTGCCATACTTGGCGTCGTCGTAGGCCCGCTCGAGGTAGTCCACCGAGGGGGCGATGGAGATGTCTCCCTTGAGGTGCTTGCCCATTCCGGGCAGGCATGTGAACTCGGGCAGCCGGTCGACGGCCATGTTCACCTTGCCCGAGGACCCGCGGAACTTATAGTGCTTCAGGCTGTCGAGCAGACGCGGGTCGAGCTGGCCCTCGGGCACCAGCTTCTTGAAGGTGACGAAGGGATCAGCGCTGCTGAGCACAGCCCGGGCCCCGATCTCCTCACCGTTCTCAAGCACCACCCCCCGGACCTGATCGCCTTTGAGCAGCAACTGTTTCACCCCCGCCTCGGTGCGAATCTCGGCACCAAAGGCCTGAGCCGCCCGAGCGATAGAGAGCGAGATGCCACCGGTGCCGCCCACCGGCAGGCCCCAGGCACGGAAGACCCCGTCAATCTCACCCATATAGTGGTGCAAGAGCACGTAGGCCGTGCCCGGCGAGCGCACGCCCAGGAAGGTTCCGATGATGCCACTGACCGACATGGAAGCGATCAACTCGGGGCTCTCGAACCAGTCTTCCAGGTAGTCGACAGCACTCATGGTGAAGAGCTTGATCACATCGTAACGAAGCTCGGGGTCCATCGTGCGAAAGCCCCTGCCCAGCTCGAGCAGCTTCAAGAGCTCATTGGGGTTCCAGCTATCCATGTCGGGGGGCACCATGGAGAGAATGGGCTTCACGAAACGGCAGATGCGGGTCATCTGGCGGGCAAAGCGGGGCAGAACCTCGGCGTCGCGGCGCGAGAACTGAGCCACGTTGCGGTAGCTCTCCATGGAGTCGTCGGTGCGCAAGATGGAGCGCTTGCCGTCCGGCTGGGGACAGAAGGTGGAAGGCAGGGGCAAGATCTCCAGCCCGTGGCGGGGCAGCTCGAGGTCGCGAATGATCTCGGGCCTGAGCAAGCTCACCACATAGGAGCAGACCGAGAACTTGAAGCCCGGGTAGATCTCTTCGGTGGCCGAGCAACCGCCCAGCACGTAGCGCTTCTCGCAGACCAGCACCTTGAGCCCGGCCCTGGCCAGGTAGCCGGCAGCCACCAGCCCGTTGTGGCCGCCTCCGACAATGATGGCATCATAGGTTTTCATGGCACGTTCCTCCGGGAGAACTGCCATGTTGCGGGATTGAAGGGGCGGGATCCTGCTTTAGAAGGTTTCAAGCCTGCTCAAGCTCAGCCCGGACCCCCGCGGCCCAAAATTTTCGAGTAAGTACCGGCCGCTCAGCCCCCCCCGTAACGCAAGGACTCCCCGGTAGAACTGCTCGACCCGTCCCCAGGACCCGAGCTTCAAAGCAAGGGTCGGCAGGAATCGCATAGTCGCGCTATTCCACCTCTTCCTTCCCCTATAAACAAATGAAAATCACAACCTATTCATTTCTTATTGACAAATAAAATTTTGTGAGTGTCCCCAGAATCGAACTGGGCGGTGCGACGCAAGGTCGCTCCCGGATTACAGCCGGGCGGGACTCCATTGTCCCTTGACACCCATTTGGGCCGGAGTTACCCGGCCTGCCGAAGCGGTGCTTCGACCCATCCAGATCTCTCTGAATGCTCCTTACAGTAGCCAGGGGCCTTGACCGGTCTGGTCGGAGCGGCCGGATTCGAACCGGCGACCTCTTGCTCCCAAGGCAAGCGCGCTAGCCAGGCTGCGCCACGCTCCGAGAAACGGACCGGCGCGGTCACCGGGGACAACCGACTCCCCGGTGACCGCCAGCCCTGAACGGCCGAACACCGGGCGAGCGGTATCAGCCGTTACCGAATGTCAGCCCCTCCCCGGACAGGGAAGGTGCCGGGGGGACGCGTACCGGACCGGAGCTGGTAGCGGTCAGCCCCGTGGCCAGGGGACGTACCCTCGTCGGGTCGCCCGCAGGCGTCGCTCATCCCGGCCGCCCACGGTCGGGGCTGCTCGGTCAGGTGCAAATTCTTCGCTCTGGTGGTCGCCATCGGTCAACTCTCCCTCTGAAAACAACTTCGCCCACCCGGGGCCTTCCGCGGGTGGGCGAGCTTGGACGCATCTCCTGACACAGGCTATGCGAAGGGCTCACCCTCCCGAATTCCGGGGAACGGCCGGTTGGCCGGGCTCAAATCGCCCCAGCCGGGATACTGCCTGGTGGTATGACACGTGGACATCTTCATGTTCTTCGACCTGGTGCCAGGTTATCCGAAATCGAGCATTTTGTCAAGGTCACGATGGATTCGTCGGCTGGGCGTGCCAGAAAGTCCAGACCGGCCCCCTGTCCGGTCTGCGAGGATGGTGGTTCCAAACGCCAGCCATGTTTTGCCTCTCGGGTACCCCGTCTCCCCCGGACGGTTCCCGGGAGGCCTTTTTTTTGGGGCGGCTGATGGATTGCTCGGCTTCACGCTCGGTCTGCGAGTGACCTGTCCGGAAAGACGCGGGCATAGATCTTCTCGGTCAGGTGCCGAAAATCCGACCACGCGTTGCGCACTGCCTGGCCGTGCGCTCCAATGGCACCGTCCGCGGGCTTGAGGTCAAAGACCGGCTTGCGGGCTTCTTGGCCCATCGGCATCAAGCTGCGGTAGTGTTTGAGCAGAGCCAGGCAATCGGGGTCCGAGGCAACGTCTGCTGGCCAGGAATTGCTCTGGCGAACCTCACAGGCGAACGTCTCGGGAATGCGGGCGATCCAGCGACCGTACGCCTTGACCGGCCGGTCGAGACGCTCGGTGTGCTGGAGCAATACATAACCGATCGGCCGCATGGAGCCAGCCGGAAGGGCCAGTCCGGGCTCGGGATTTCGACTCTGTCTCTCGGTCCACTGCTCCCTCCACTCGCGCATGGTGGGGCCGACGTTGCGCAAAGCCTGAAGCGAGAAGAGATCCGGGCCCAGAGGGATGACGACGAAATCGGAGGCAATCAGTGCCGAGCGATTGATCGCTCCCAGGTTTGGGCCCAGGTCGATCAGGAGCAGATCTGCGCCAGTTGCCTCGGCTGCCTTCTGTGCGATTCGCCAGAACGCGGTAACGACGCGAAAGGCACTCTCTTTGCGGTCCACGCAACTCGGCCACTGGAGACTCAGCTCGTCCTCGAATCGCGACAGAGCGAGATCACCCGCCAGAAGGGCCAGATGGTCACTGATTCTCTCTACACGGGGCTCGGCGATATCCCCGGTCCCCTTCAAAATGGGTCGGATGCACTCAAAAATGGTTTCGGTCGAGTCTGATTGCCACATCTGCTCGAGCCGGTCATCGGAGAGGAAGAACGAGGACAAATTGGCCTGGGGGTCCAGGTCGCAGCACACCACGTTGACCTTGAGGTGCTCGAGCATCCAGGCTACGTGGTAGAGCAGTGAGGTCTTCCCCACCCCTCCCTTGTTGTTGAAGAATGCCAGGGTGGGAACGCTCATGCTCTGGCCCTGATCGTGACCAGAATCCTGTTTGACTCCACCTGAAACTCCAGTGGCGGGCTCTGGTTCTCGGCCAGCGACTTGCGGGCGAGGGCGATTCCCACGCCGAAGCGCTGAACGAATCCAAGGTTTCTGAGAGCCTCCGCCAGATGCGGATTGCGGTAGTCGGCAACGTGGGGCTCCCCAAAATTCTCTCGCGTTACCTGTCCGAAGGGGCCGCCCGGGCTGTGAATTTCAACCCGATCCGAGAACCAGTAAAAATGGATGGGGCTGTTGGTGGTCTCGTAGTTTCGGTGCATGACAGCGTTCGTGAGGAGTTGACGCAGGGCCTGAACGGGGTAGTCGGGGTGCTTCACCTCGGTGGGGCCTGCGAGATTCGACGCCACTCGAATGTTCGCGTGGATGAGGGCGTCGAGCTGGCGCAGTTGGTCACCAAGAGTTCCATCTAGCTCGCGGCTGTCCAGAATGGGGCTGTCGAGCTCGCAACCGTCAAACCGGACGAACTGAACGTAGGCTCCCGGGAAAATCGAGCGCGGGCTGGTGCCGCAGATCAGGATCCCCGTAACCGTGACCAGCGTGCCCCCGAGAAATCTTACTGACTGAAGCTGGTCCTCGGTCGAGCGCTCGTTCTCGTCGAGCACGCTCCTGTGCACCGTTGCTAGCAGATACTCCCTCTCAAACCTGTCCAAGTCGAGATCGGCCAGGGAGGTCCCCGGCAAAGGCTGGATGTCAAAAGGAAGCTCGCGGGCCCGGCGCTTCTCGTTCAGCCGGCGCTCCTCATCGGGAGTGGCCAGGCTTCGCCGCGGGCCGACCCTCACCCAGACCCGGCCGTCCACCCGAACCGGCGGGCTCAGGGCCGGGTGCACGATCAGGGCCACCAGCTCGCACCCGCCCAGAGTACGCTTGGAGACCTCGAAGCTAGGGATGGGGAGTATCTTGCCTTCTGAGCGAATGTCCGCCAGGCGCAAGAGCACATCGTCGGTGACAGTCAGGCCCGCACAGGCTCCGTCGTCGTGGACGCCGATGAAAAAAACGCCGGGAAGACGGTGGTCTGGCAGGTCATTAGAGAAGGCACAAATCGCCTCGCGAATCTTGTCCCGGTCCCGATCGCTGGAGGTGCGCTCCACCCGGTCCGATTCCAGGTCGGCCAGCAAGGCCTCCAAATCGGCATCCTTCATGCGACCGCCCCCGGAAGGGTGCGGACCTCCGCCAGGGGGCCGGGACCAGGCAAAGCACCGATAGAGTGCCGTTCGCGTGACTCAATCACAGGAGGGGAGGTTCGTGTCCTGAACGGGATTCCTGCCAGGGCAGGAGATTCACAGTCACCAGGGGCTCTGGCAGTCCCCGTAAAGCCGCGCTCTGGAGTATCCCCCGCACAGGTCAGGACCGGTGCGCGGTCTCCCGCGGACGGAACCTCTGCCCAGACTGCACCCGTGTCGAGCAAGCCGAGGTGCATCTTACTAAATTAGCCGCCGGAACTCTGAGGAGGGGAAGCCACCGCCCCTTTGTGCTGACGGATGAAGAGCACGGGACAGCGCGCATGGTGCACGACCCGTTCCGCCACGCTGCCCATGATCGCACGGGCGATCCCGGAATAGCCGTGAGTCGCCATCACGATCAGATCTAAGTTCGACTCGGCGACTTGAAGGATCTGCTCGGCCGGGTCTCCGATGCACACCTGGGTATAGGCGCGAATCCCTCGAGCTTTGAGCTTGTCGGCCTGCTCGCTCAGGTACTGCTCGGTCACGGCGGGCAGTCGCTGGGCCCACTTCTCTTCGGTCTGGAAGCACAACCAGGTGGGATAGTCCACCACCCCGAGCAGGCACAGATGGGCTTGATCGCGCTCGGCCAGGTAGGCTGCGGCATCGAGCGCTCGCTCGGAGAGCGGGCTCCGGTCCAGCGGCAGCAGGATACTCCGGAAGGGCGCGTTGTGCTCCTCACCGGGCCGATGCTCGCCCGGGCGGGCGATCATCACCGGGCAGTCGGCTTCGCGCATCACGCGGGCGGTCACGCCGCCCAGCAGCCACCGACCCGTCCCCCGGCGCCCGTGCGAGCTCATGACGATCAGGTCGGCGGCACAGCTTTCGGCCAGCTGCACGATCTCCTCAGCCGGAATCCCGGAGGCGGCCCGAACGCTGATGGGCACGCCCATCTTCTCGAAGGCCTCCCGGAGCTTGCCCAGATGCTCCTCGAGCCCCCTTTGAGCCTGACCGGGCTCTGGCTCCTCCTCGTACACCTTCTCCGCCACCCCGGCCAGGACAATCTCCGAGTGATACAGGCGCGCCATCCTCAGGGCGTAAGGCAGGGCGGCGTGACTCTCGCCCGAGCCATCGATGGGAACCAGGATTCTGCTCATGGTTTGACTCCTTGTGCGGTATGCCTTGCCTCATTATTCCGCAAGAGCGCACAGGGTCATATGATGCAGGTCAGCGAGAAGCGAGCTCTTCGTTGACCGGGTCGAGCACCACCTGAACGATACTCCCTCGCATAGACTGTGCGATGAATTCTCAACAGGTTGAGCTTCGTCGCATCGCCCGTGCCACAACACTTTGGGAGCGGTTCGAAACAAGGTTCTCACCGCACGTTACGTGGCACGGTCAAGGCGACGAAGTTTTAGGACTTCCTGACCTTCACCTTGACGCCGCCCACGATGATGAAGTCCCCATTCCCCAGTTGGATCTGCCCACCCTGAGTCATCTCCCGGCACTTCTCTTTCAGGGCGCTGGAGCGCAAAGCGTAGACCTTGCCTCCACCGGCAGCCAGATAAACGGTGCTCTGGTCCACGGCGAATCGGTTGTAGCCGCCCGAGCCGTCACTGGGAGTCCGGAAACTCCACAGCCTCTCCCCCTCGGGCGTTACAGCGTGGACTTCGGTGAAGGACTTGTAGTTGAACCTGTCATCGCGCTCGCTGGAGCTGCCCAGGGCATAGACCGTGCCATCCGGGCCGACCTTGATCGACTCCACTCGGAGCTGAGGATTGAGGTTGAGGGCCCAGTTCAGGTTGCCTTCGCGATCGAGCGAGACGAGGTTGTGGCGAGCCTTCTCCGTGACCGTTCCCCCGCCGTAGAACGCCTGGCCATCGTTCGAAACGGCGGGCTGACAGGACATGGGCGCAGACTGCCGGTCGAGATGCTGTTTCTCCCAGGTCTCAGGGGGTAACTGGTCGATGCGGCGATCGCTGTGGCCCGACCAGATCCACTGGGTGTTCCCCTGCGGGTCGAGAAGCTGCAAAGTGGAGTCGCCATTGACGAGGATGTGATTGTCGGGTCACCACCGGGCCGTTGCAGAACCAGACCGACTCCGCGTCGAGCTTCTTGCTCCAGAGCTTCTCGCCCGACTCGAAGTCAACCGCATAGAGCCGGCCCTCGGAATTCATCAGGAGGCGGCCCAGGCCATCCTGGGCCATGGGCCCTTTGACCTCAGCGCCGTAACAGGGCTTGGGCTCGAGCTCGCACACCCACTTGAGCTCGCCCTTGCTGTCGAGCCGGTGAACCTCCCCCTGTGAGCAGGGAGTCGCCACCACGCCGCCATCAGGGGCGGCCAGAGGTTGATTGAAGACGGAGCTACCCAGGTACTTCTGCCACGACTGGGTGCCGTCCGCCTCGATGCGGGCCACGCCCCAGCTTCCCACCAGGTAGGTAGCACCATCGGCGCTGGGCATCGGGGTGGACTGCAACAGCTCGTGCTCGACCCGGGGGCTGCTGGCTCCGTTTGCCGCGGCAAGCCGGATGTAGCCGTTGGGGACGTTGGCCAGGATCGAGCCATCCCTGGCTACCCCGAGTTGGGTGACCCGCTCGCCCAGGTCCACCTCCCAGAGCTTGACCTGAGAGGGAATCTCCTCGCCCTGAGTCAGGATCCTGGTGGCGGCCCCCACGTCGATCGAATCGGCCTGGCGCTCTGGCGGGCCGGCCGCCCGGGGTCTTGCCCAGCGGGTCGTTGCGACCAGGCTCGGATGACGGGAGATGACCATGCAACCATGATAGGCCTGGCCTGACCCTCGAGTTGTTGCATTCAGGTTTCGTGGACTTGAACATCTGGCGGTCGAATGAGATCAACCTCGCCCCGCGCTGCGCTTAGCGGTCGAGAAAAGCCTCGAGTTGCTCGAGCGTCTTCCCGAGCCGAGGCGCCGGATGACCTCCAGCGTGCCCTCGGAATCGAGCCGGGAGAAGCGTTCAGCCAGGCAGGAGCAGGCACGCCGAACTGAGACTCGACAATAGCGAGGGCGGCAAGTCGCAAGCCTTCCTGGCGCGTGGCCCAGCTCGTTGAGGCGAGCTCAATTCTGGGGCAAGAGATCCTTCCACCCGTCCCGAAGCCACCGGCCATGCGTCCAGGCTACGCCAGCGGATTCGAGACCATGCGCTCGCTCGTCAACGACCGACCCCTCGAGGTGACCGGCCAGCTTCCCGATTGGCTCCGGGGCACCCTGATCCGCAATGGGCCCGGCATCTTCGAGGCCGGCCCGGACCGCCTGCGCCACTGGTTCGACGGCCTGGCCGTGCAGCACCAGTTCGAGCTCGGCCAGGGAGGGGTGCACTATCGCTCTCAGCCGCTCCAGTCGCCCGATTTTCTGGAGGCCCGCAGGCGAGGGCGCATCTACTACTCGAACTTTGCCACCGACCCTTGCGTGGCCAAAAGTACGTAGGATGTCGATCCGGGGGTCCCGAGGTTTGAGTTTGACTCGAGCGCGGGACTGTCCAGCTGAGATTCCGGGGAAGGTAGCGGTGGTTCGTGGGTCG
>QWHO01000362.1 GCA_021404945.1 bacterium CPR1 | reverse complement strand
TGGTGATCAAGACTTCCTCGAGTCGGCCGCCGCAGGTCTTGCAGCCCGTGGTATTGGCTCGCGAGGCGCCCACGCTGTCGAGCGGAAGCTGCACGGGAAGGTTGCGAGCCATCTCCAGATCGCGCAGAACGACGGTCGTCATCAGATCACTCCTCGAAACCGCTGCCGCCAATGAACTCGCGCAGCACGGAATTGGCCGGAATTCGGTCCGGGAAGACGGGCACGAACAAGTCCAAAAAGCGCAGCAGCTCGTAGGCTCGCACCCGGGAAGGATGGCTGCGAGGTACCTCCAGCAGGTAGCGCCAGGCAAACGGCTTGAGCACCGTGGTCTCGTAGACCAGGGTGGAGTTGAAGATGGCGTCGGCTCGCTCCTGGTGGGGGAAGATCCACAGCTCCTCGCCGGCTCGCACCTTGGGCCAGCGCTCGATGGTCTCGGCCGCCGAGGTGCCACGGTAGCGCCGATCCCTTACCAGACGGCGCAGCAGGCGAGCGTCGGAGGTGAAGACCCGGTTGCGCTCGTCGATCACCAGCTGGGTCAGGGCCGATACGAAGATGCGGAAGGGATTTACCCCCGGCACAAGGTCCGGATTGAGGGCGTGGATGCCCTCCAGTACCAGCACGTCCTGGGGCCGCAACTGCACCTCAACTCCATCGCCCTTTCTCTGGCCGAGCACGAAGTCAAAGCGTGGGACCTTCACCGGCCGGCCCACCGCCAGCGCGGCCACCTGCTCGGCGATGAGGGCGCGATCGAGAGCCTCGATGGTCTCGAAGTCGAAGTCTCCGTGCTCGTCGCGCGGGCAGTGCTGGCGGTCGAGGTAGTAGTCATCCAGCGAGACCAGGATGGGGCGCAGGCCATTGACCTGCAGCTGAACCGCCAGCCGTTTGACGAAGGTGGTCTTGCCCGAGGAAGAGGGTCCGGCCACGCAGACGATGCGCGGAGTCTGCCCGAGGGCGGCCACGGTGTCGGCGATCTCGGCCAGCTTCTTCTCGTGCAGAGCCTCGGCCATCAACACGACCTGGGGTATGCGATCCTCCAGGCTGGCGGCGTTCAGATCGCCCACCGAGGTTACTCCCACCAGCCGGTTCCAATCGCGCGTCTCGCGGTAGGCTTCGTAGAGGCGGCGACAGTCGACTCCGCAGGGGATGGGCGAGGTGATCACCGAGCCCGGAAAGAGCAGGATCAATCCGGGCGGATAGGCGATGACCCGGCAACCTCTGGCGTGCCGGGTGGTGGGGGCGTAGGGTCCATGCTGCAGATCGGTGAACCCGTCCAGACTGATCAGGTGCACCACCGCGCTGGCCCAGGCGCGCAGAAGTCCCTTTCGATAGCCGTAGGGGTCGTCTACCCGGGTGGATACCGCCTCCACCGAGACGACGCTGTGACGAAAGCTGATCTCGGCATCGGCCAGCTCCTCGAGCAGCGTGGTCAGGCGTGAGGCTATGGCCTCCAAATTGACCGGCTCGCTGCTATCGACTTCGTAGAAGTAGCCCCCCAGCAAGGACTGTCCCACCGTCAAACGCATCCCCGGGAAGTGAGCCTGGCACAGGTACTGCAGCATATGAGCTGCCGTGCGCCGCAGGATCTCCTGCCCCTCCCGGTGCTCGGCGGTGACGGCCTGAAGGGAAGATTCACCGTCCAGCCGCGTGTGCAGGGAGACCAGGTGGTTGTTCAGGGTGGCAGCCAGCACGCCATGCTCGTCGACATAAATTTGGCCGAGAACCTCGACGATCGAGGTGCCTTCCGGCACTTGATAGGTTTCCCCGTTGAAGTGGACGGGGATTCTTCCGTTGGACATCGGTCGAAGCTGTTTCGGGCCGGGAAGATGGCCTCCTGCGGCGCGAGGGCCCCAGCTTCTTGCCGGGCGGCCGAGCCGAAGAGCACCTCATCGCAGAAGGTGCAGGCTTCTCTCCGCTGTGTTGAGCGTTACGTGCTGAAGGTTTTGCCTCTCCTTCGGGGGCGCCTCCATACAAGTCTGTCGGCGCGGTTTACTGCAAAACCTTCAGCACTCCACTGTAGCAGAATTTGTTGGGCATCGCCGTCTCGGCGGAGGGCTCTATTCCCGTCGGTTGAGAATTACTCGCAGTGACCTTCTTTGCAGATTTCACAACCTACTCTTACGATTTCACCGACCCCGGTCTGGTGGTGCTGAACATCGGCTGGCTGAGCTCTGCACACCCGTTCGAGCAGGGCTTCCTGAAACTCCCCGGGAGTTTCAGGAAGCCCTGGCGATGCTGAGTTAGAAGCCCGTGCTCCTGCACCGCGGATTCCAAGTTGCGAGTTCTGCCCGACCCGGGCCAGGTGGCCCTTCTGGCGCAAACTTCAACCAGCCCGGGGCAACGGGCAAATCCGCGTCATGGATGACCAGGGCATCTGGTATGCCGCCCCGACCCTGATCATCACTACGTGCTCGCCCATCGCTATCGACCCCCGCCGGACTTTGTTCAGACGGTGCTCAAGCCGGCGCGTGTTTGGCTGGAGGAACCATGACCCGAGGAGGTCCTCAATCGCGTTAACGTGTGTTTTCCGTCAGCGCGACCGCGAGCTCAGGACCCCGCCTTGCGCACCCGTACGCCCCCCACCCAGACCGCCCCGTTGGTGTGCACGACGCCGCTCTTGGCGGGCCGGGCCACCTCCAGCAGCTCGGCCAGGGAGGACTGCAGGGCCTTCTCCTTGTTTTCGCCTCCGGTCGTGCGCTGCACGTAGATCAGCTCGTAGCGCTTCATCAGCGTCTGCAGGTCACCCTTGATGGCACCTGAAGCCAGGGCCTGGCCGATCTCCTGGCGGATGGGGGAGAGGGCGTCCACCTTCCCGGTCATCTCGTACTCGCGAACGCTGCGCTCCAGGCCTTGCTCGAGGGGCTCGTCCAGCGCGAGGGCGTGCACGATCACCGACAGGTAATTGGGCTCGTGCAGCCGGAAGCTGAACCCCTTCACCTGCTCGAGCAACTCGCCGTGCTCTTCTCCCCGAGCTTTGGAGCGCTGGTAGACAGCCTCGGCCAGGCGCAGGTCGTCCTCGCGCTTGAGCCCGGTGCGAGGGTCGTTTTGCAGGCCCTGGCCCCAACTCTGGCCGGGGCCGCGCCAGGCGCCCCCGCGAACGAGCTCGTCGTCGCTTCCAGAACTGCGGGCCAGCTCGCGCAACTCGGCGAGCAGGGCCGAGGGGTCGTCCTCGGGGCGGGCCACCTGCATCACGAGTTGCACGCCGGCCGCCAGAGGCCTGACGTGATTGCCTTGCTTGCGGGTCTTCTCCCAGTCGCTTTCGTGCGGTCCGAGCCCGGCCATCTCTCCGGTCAGCGTGCTCAGGTAGGCATCCTGGCGAGCAGCCGGCAGGCTCTCCATCTCCATCATCACCACGTGGGCAATAGCCGGATCCTGGAAGGCGCTGACCAGCTTGCGGAAGAGACCCACCCGACCCGGGTCCTGGTGCAGGTGGGCGTTCTCGATGCGCACGCAGTCGAGAGCCCACTCGCAGTCGTCGGGCTGCATCTGGGGGTCGATGCGGCCGGGCGACTTGAGGATGCGTTGGAGGGCTCCGGCATAGTCGCGGGCCGCCTGGGGCAGCGAGATGGGGCGCCGAGGCTGGGTCAGAGGCACCATGTAGCGCTGCTCGCCCAGCAGACAGTGAGCATCCCCGTTCACGAAGCGGCCGACTTCCTTGCTCAACTCGCTCAGCTCGCCGCCCGGGAAGCGGGCTTCCAGGGGCTGACCCGGGTGGGCTTTGAGCAGGGTGCGCAGCACCTCCACCCGGTCCTCGCTGGTGAGCTTGCCCAGCGCGCCCCCGCTCGTGGTCAGCGCACCCTGCACCCAATGCAGCGAGCCGGCCAGCGACTCGTCCGACTGCTTGCGGCCCATCAGGTGGAAGCAGGCCAATTCGCCCAGCGAGGCGCCTGGCGGGGCCAGCCGCTTGAGGCGGGAGAGCTCCTCGCGGTCGCCCTCGAGACGCTCCAGGGCCAGTCCCTCGTCGGCCGAGGGAGCGGCCGGGCTCGCTGACGTCGCGTGAGCCTGAAACGACAGGGGACGAAGCTGCATGGCAGG
Source organism: bacterium CPR1 (assembly GCA_021404945.1). GTDB lineage: Bacteria > Vulcanimicrobiota > Xenobia > Xenobiales > QWHO01 > QWHO01. Next base: position 2,625 of record QWHO01000362.1, on the reverse strand, counting down.
GAAACTTCGACACCGCGAGCGAACAAGCCTCGCTCACCCGCAAGGAGGACGCTGCCATGGCCGAGACGCTCACCGTCACCCCAACCATGACCCCGCAGGAGATGCGCGACTACTACCTGGCCCAGACGAGAGCCAGCATGGAGGCCTGGCAGAAGGCTCACTTCGAGTTCGAGCGACATCCCCCGTTCGCGCTCGAGGAGGAGGGCCCGGTCGAGCTCCGCTTCACCCCCGAGCTGGCCGAAAAGATCGGTTTGCGCGAGCAGGTGCGAGCCTTCGCCGAGGAGGCCAAAGTCTCCACCGCCGGGGTGCGCGAGAACCAGAACGTGCTCTGTCCGTGGGATCACCGCTACCGCATCAACGAGTACATGTTCGCGTTGCTGGCCGAGTGCCTCAGTCGGCTGGTCAAGGAGCTGCAGAGCGAGCGCGAGTTCCCGCACCTTGCGGTGGATCAGGTGCGAATGCGGCTGGGGGCCTTCGCGGCCACTATCGAGGAGACGTTTGACCGTTCCCTGGAGGATATCCTTCCCTTCGTGCAGGCCAACCCGGTCCGCATCGTGGGCGGCGAGGTGCGCTCCAACACCCCGCGCTTCGTGGACCTGGTCAGCCGCATCTACGCCGCCAACGGGCTCTACGTCTTCCTCACCGAGAAGCCGGGCGACACCAGTTGCATCTTCGTCTGGAGCTTCCTGACCTACATGCTCGGTCTCTCGGGCGGGGACTACTTCACTTCCAGCCACGGCGCGCCCCAGAAGCAGAGCGACAAGATCCTGGCCCCCGACGGGGCCCAGTATCTGCCGCCCCAGTACGCCCGCATCGTCGAGCACTTGGAAGAGCTGCTCACGACCATCGAGAAGGAGGGCTACACAGTCAGGCTGTCGGCCAGGAACGATCCCCACCTGATGCGTCGCCTCAGCTACTCGCGCATGGCCCGTCTTTACGCCGAGTACCTGCGCATGGGCCCGGCTTCGGCTCAGGCTCTCAAGCACGTGCACCAGGCCATCGACAGCGGGCTGCGTCTCAAGCTCGACTTCTTCGGGGGCTCGGGCTACAAGACGACCTCGGCCTTCCTTCAAGAGCTGGGCATCGAGCAGGTCTTCCAGGGCGGCTACATCCGTACCGAGGAGGATCCCTTTTTCCACAACATCGGTTTTCGGGTCGGACGCAAGAAGGGCTCGCAGGAGTACGAGGTGGTGCACGACAGCGTGGACGCCAGCCTGCCCGGGGTGGTCAAGACGGCCGGCTACGAGAGGCTGCTGGCGGATGCGCCTCTGGGCCAGGTGGTCTTCAACGTCGACCCTGACGCCGACCGCTTCGTGGCCGGCCAGGTGGTGCCGGCCAGCGAGCTGGCGGCCCTGGACCGCTGGGGCGTCCTGCACCTTGACCTGGGCCATGATCGCCACTTTGCCATCTACTCGCCCAACCAGTTCTTCTTGATGCTGGCCGAGAACGACCGGGCCACGGCGGTGGACGAGGGCTTCTGGAACGACTATGCCAACTTTGACGTGCACACCTACGTCTCGGCCCTGAGCTGGGACGAGTGGGCAGCCTTCCATAAGATCCCCGTGGTGCGGGTGCCGGTGGGTTTCAAGGAGATCGCCGCCGTGAACCGTCAGGTGGAGGAGTCCATGGTCAATCACCCCGGCCAGCCCGCTCAGGTGACCACCGAGCTGGGCGAGACGGTGGTGATCGGTGCTCATCCCAAGCTGCACCACGCTGGCGAGGAGTCGGGTGGCAAGATCGGTGGCCCTCGCCAGCCGGTGCCCAACGTGCTGGGCCAGCAGATTCTGGCCATGCGCGAGAAGTCCAGTGGTGAGGCGTGCGTGTCAGCGGTGGTGCTGGTCAGCCGGCTCTGGAACCAGAAGGTAGCCTATCTGCACACCTATCTCGAGCAAATCTTCCAGCACAACGGTATCACCAACCCCATGGAGACCCGGGGGGACAAGGTGCACTACAACGAGGCCATCTTCGACCCCGACGAGCTGGCCAGAGCCAAGAAGGCTGGTATCGCCGAGCGGTTGCGCTACAACGATTTTTTTCAGCAACTGGCCAGGCAGCCACTGGAGGTGATGCGCGAGAAGCTGGCTGCTGCCATGCCGAAAATGGCCGAGGAGTGGAAGAGGCTCGAGCGGGTGGATCTGTGGTCGGACGGCCTGCAGTTCTGGTTTGCGCCAGGAGGCAAGCTGCGCGATCTCTGCGTGCGCCCCTCGGGAACCGACGCTAAGACCAAGATCTATCTCGACGGCACCGACAAGGCAGCCCTCGAGCGCATCTTTACCGAGAGTTTCCGCGACTTCCTCCCACCGGATCCCTCGTAGGGGAGGACCGGGTCGTCCGGCGCTCGAGATCACTCCCGGCGGCCGCCAGCCTGCTCTGGTGATCTTGCGCGGCCCAAGGAAGCTCGCGTCGGGCCCTCCTGGAAGTCCGGCCGCAAAACCCCTTGTGGTGTCGGAGGAAACCTCCGCCACCACAAGATATTTGCAGGCGACCGGACTTCTAATGAATTGAGCGTTACGTGCTGAAGGTTTTGCCTCTCTTTCGGAGGCGCCTCCACACAAGTCTGTCGGCGCGATTTACTGCAAAACCTTCAGCACTTCACTTTAATGTGTTGAGCGTTACGTGCTGAAT
>QWHO01000361.1 GCA_021404945.1 bacterium CPR1 | reverse complement strand
GCCATGGATGGATCTCTCGAGATTGCGCCCGCTCATTTGACCTCCGCCATCGAGCTGGGCCGCTTCCTGGCCGGCAGCGCGTGCCGCCTGCTGGGAGACTCATAGCAACTCCTCCCCGTTGTTCAGAGCAGCATCCCTGAGCCCGTCAATGTCGATCTTCAGGTAGATGCTGGTGGAGGAGACTGCTGAATGGCCCAAATAGTCACCGATGGCCTTGAATGAGAATCCGTCCGTCAGCAGGCGCCAAGCTGTCGTGTGGCGGAGGAGATGTGCACCCAGGCGAGGTAAGTCGATGCCGGCAGCGCGCAGACGCTTATGCGCTACGTTGGAGATGGGCGCGCCACTCCAGAAGGGGCGCAATGGCGCTTTCAATGTGATGAAAATCTGGCGATGAACCACCTTCGGACGAACCTTCAGGTATTCCAGCAGTGCATCACCCACCGGCCGGCTCAGTGGCAACCAGTCAGTCCTACCGGATTTGCGGTTCCGAAGCCGGAGCTTCTCGGTCTCCCAGTTCACGTCATCAAGGGTCATCCGAGCGACCTCCGCCGCCCTGACACCGTACATGACCAGGAACATGAGGATGGAATAGTCTCGAATCCCCTGCAGACTGGAGCGGTCCACCGCTTCGAGAACCGTCATGTCCCTGCCCGGCTGAAAATGACACGGTCGTACACCCGAAATTCGGCCACACTTTTACCCGGCCATGAACTTGTAGTCGCGAGCCTTGAGTCGTAGGAACCGCAAGAGCTGCCCGGGGCTGAGGCGGTCCAGTTGCAGTAGCTCTTTGAGCCGATCCCTGAGGGATCGGGGATTCGGTTTGCGGCTCTGCCTTGCGATTCGCTGGCGATCGACGTACTGGCGGTTGGCCTCCTTCACCGCTTCGGCCCGGCCGTCTCTTACTTCCGCAGGCGTCACGTTCCCGAGGCTGGGGCGCGAGATCTCCTCGACTAGAAGCCGTCGCACCTTATCGCAGGCGCGCTGGACTGCGGCCAGCTCCTTGCCGGCGGGAGGTCGCTTCATCTTTGACAGCTCCCCGATGACCATGGCCCGGATATCGCGGTGTCCACGCTCCGATTCCCCGTTAAACCAGGGCATACCCGGCGGGATTCGCACGTGCTCGGTGCGTCCAGCCAGGGCGGCGGGGAAGACGCCCTGAAACTGGCTTCCCCGGTCCGTCTTGGTGCAAACCTTGGGTGGGCGGCCTGCGCGTCGCTCGCAGGCTGTCTCGAAGCACTCAGCCACGAAGGCGCTGTCGGCGGTGCCCTCCACCGCCCGGATCACGAGATGCTCCTGGTTGAAGACGTCGATGAAGTCGCACACGTGGAACTTCTTGTCCCAGACAGCCAGATCGAAGAGGTCGGTGCCCCAGACCTCGTTGAGACCCGTAGCGCGCGGCAGCTCGAACGGCGCAGGCGGGCGGTTCTTCTGGCGTCGGGAGCTCAGCTCCTCGCCATAGAGGCTCGCTATTGTCTGCTTGATGTGGTCGTAGCTGGAGGGCCCCATCCAGGCCTTGCCGTCATGCACCAGGTTGCCGGCCCCCTTCTTGCCACCCATCCAGGGATACTCCTGGACGAGGTCGGCCGCGGCGCTCAGCTCCTCCTGCGTCAGATTCAGCTGGACGCGGCCGGGGCGAGGGGCGCTGGACTCGAGCCAGGCCAGAATCCTGCGAGCGGCACCGTCAAGTCGGTCTCGCAGCCATCGGGCCGCCATCGCAGCGGGCTTGAGCAGGGCGTGCAGTTGTCGGCTGAGTCATTGAAGGGCAGGCAACTGTGCAGCGAAGGCGTTTTTTTTACCAGGCCGGCTTCCACCAGCGCGTTCAGCATCAGGGCCATGGCCTGGGCCGGGATCCAGGGCCATGGCCTGGGCCGGGATCCGCCAGTGCTGGACCTCCCGCTCGAGGCGCTTGATCTTCTTGGCAGCGTACTTGTCCACGGGCGCCCCGGTCGGTCCACCGACTGCGCGCTGAAAGTGGAGATCTCCACGGCTTCCTCCCGGGTCCACTCGCCGGACGTCACCTGCCGGCAGATGAGAGCCTTGAGCTCTGTTGTGGTAACTGAGTTCTGTTCATTCCATCCGCTCCTTTACTCGTTTTCCGAGCAAAGTGTGGTGGAATTTCAGGCGATCAGCTTGTCAGTTTTCAGCGAGGCCATCATGAGTCCGACAAAGGGCGGGCGCTAATGCTCAGATTGGGTGTCCAGACCGGCTTCGAGCAACTGCTTAGAACGTGGTGGCGTCAATCCTAAACTTCATTTTTCGTGCTGGTATGATGCTCTCGGCCGATGGAAGTAGCGAATTCTCGCGCTCCGCGGCCCGGTAGGGTGTGGACCGTACTGTCCTTCGGGTGCTTCAAGGCCAGGCGCTCAAGAGTCTGCAGGGCCTCGCTGGCCTGGCCCTCGCCAAGCATCTCCATGGATCGCCGAAGTTGCTCTTGAAACTTGCTCATCCGGCCTGGTTCGGTGGCCACCGAGCCGGGCCTGCCACTGTGAAGGAGGGGCTCAACCAGGTCGAGCGCGCTCGACCCTCACGTCGTCGCGAAACACCCGATAAGCCCGACCGTTCCGAATCCCGACCTGCCACAGCATGCTCCCGCTCTGCTCGCGCCGGGCTTTCATCGTGCCCCCGTGCAGATGCACCTGGAGGTGCACGTCGCAGACCCCCGCCAGGTTGGCGTCCTCGTCGCCCCCGCCGTGGGAGCGAAACTCCAGGTGGCGCGTTCAGGCCACCAGACGGGCCAGCTCGACCTCGAACCCCTGCACGATCTCCTCGGGATGGGGGATCAGTCCCGCGTCCGTGGCCACCCCGATGCGAAAGGTATTCGCGTAGCTGATCAGGCTGATCCCCACCCCCAGCCGGCCCGACTGCGGAACCCAGAACATGAGCTCGCGCAGGGGCTGGCCTCGCAGCTCCATGGGGACCTTGGGACCGGGCACGTTGGTGACCACGGCCGTGGCTCGTGAGCCGAACAGGCGCACCAGCAGGCTCTCCAGCAGGCGCGGCAGCAGTCCGGCCAGCCACAGGATGCCGCACAGGATCGCCGGCTGAAACGAGCGCTTGAGGCGGGCCAGCTGGGCCTTCAAAAGCTCGATACGTCGGAGAGGCTCGCTTTCGCCCAGGGGCAGCGAGACGAAAGCCAGCCCGAAGAAGTTACCCAGTTTTTCGTCCTGCGGCTTTCTCAGGTCCACCGGCATGACCACCCGGATGCTCGGGGCGACCGCTCCGCGTTTGAGGAGGTAAGCCCGCAGACTGCCGCTCAGGGCCCCCAGGAGCAGGTCGTTGAGGGTGCATCCGAGCCGCTGGCGAGCTTGCTTGAGGCTCTCCAGGTCGATGGGCGCCGATACCGCCGCTCGCTTGGCGCGCCCCAGCGAGCCTTTGAGCGCGGTCATGGGCTCGGGCTGGAGCAGCACGTCGCGCACCAGCCCGATGGCCGAGCGGGTCCAGGGAAGGGGCCCGGAGGGCCGTTCCAGGTGAGGAGCGCGATAGGTGTCGGGCACCCGATCGGCCAGGTGGCCCAGAACGTGCATCAGGGCCACCCCGTCCCCGATGGCGTGGTGCAGCCGGGCGATCAGGGCCCAGCCCTGGTGATAGGGGAGGCAGTGCATCATCCAGAGGGGACGGCTCCGATCGAGGGGCTGGCTCAGAAGGTCGCTGACCAGGCCGAAGAGGTCCTCCGTGCGCTCGAGCACCACCAGGTGGCGGTCCAGGTCAAAGTCGGGATCTTCCTGCCAGCAAGCCCGACGCATGGGAAGCTCCACGACCCGGCAGCGGAAGGGGGCAAAACAGAGCAGGCGCTCGAGGAGGAGCTCTCGCAGAGCGACCGGATCGACCGTTCCCTCGAACACGAACACGCCGCAGATGTTCATCAGGTTGCCGGGCTCCTCCATGTGGAGCCAGGCGGTGTCGATGGCAGCCAGACGCTGGCCGGTCACATCAGCTCAGGAGCCAGCGCAGGTTGACCAGATCCAGCACCCGGGCCACCGGGCGGGAAACGGCCAGGATCTGCAGGGCTCCCCCCCTCTCGAGCAGCTCGCGACGGGCCGCAATCAGCACGCTCAAGCCGTTGAGGTCGAGCTGATCGGTCTCGGTCAGGTCGAGGCAGACCCGGGTATGGCCCGCGAGCATGCACTCCTGGATGCGGTCCTTCAGACGGTCGTGGGTCTGGTAGTTGAGCGAGCCGTGCACCGACAGGCAGGGGCTCTGGTCTTCGAGTTGGGCCAGTTGGATGTGCACGGGGTGCTCCTCGCTTTGTTGGCTTCTGTCCTCAGTTTAGGGAAGAGTCAGCCGGGGCGCCAATGACTTTGATCATCTCTCGATGGTCAGCTGGCCGGCCTCGTAGCGGTAGGCTCGGGCGCATCGGGCCAGCATGGGGGCGGCCGCTACCATGGTCTGGTCGCCGAAGGAGAGCGTCACCCCTTCGGGCGCAATGGAGAAATGCTCGCTGAAGAAGGTGGCGCTCAGATAGAGACGGCCCTTGAGCAGCAGGCCCAGGGTGGTCAGCGGAGGGCCCTGGTCGATCACTACCTGGAGCTGTTCGCCGATCAGCGGCTCTGCCCGGCCGCTGGCGGCGGCCACGATGGCTCTCAGCCTGGCCGGATCGGTGAGCGAGGCCAGGCCGGCCTTCTCGAGCAGATCGCCGGCCCTGGCCAGGAGCGCGCTCCGGCCGTAGACATCCGGGAAGACGGCCAGGAAGATGCGGCCACTGGTCGGGTCCAGGCCCAGCTTCACCGGCTCATACTCGATGCGGAGCGGCATGCCCACCTGCACCCGGCCGAACAGGTCGCGGATCGACTCGGGATACATTCGGATGCAGCCGTGCGAGACCGCGCCTCCGATGGAGTCCGGTCGGTTGGTGCCGTGCATGCCATAGCCCCGCCGGCTCAGGCCCAGCCAGCGATCCCCCAGCGGGTTGTCCGGGCCTGGTTCGACCGGCCCGGCCACGCCGGCCCAGGCGGGAGGATCCCAGGTGGGGTCGACCTCGCGGGTGGCGATGGTGAAGTCTCCCACGGGCGTGTTCCAACCCGGCATGCCGATGGCGACCGGGTAGAATTGGACCAGGGCGCCCTGGAGATAGAGATAGACACCTCGCTCGGGCAGGTTGAGCACCAGGCCGTCCGAAGGCGGGTCGGCAGGTTGGATGCGCCGTTCTGGCACGACCAGCTCTCCGGCCTTCAGAGGGGCCAGCGAGACCGGCAGGCGGTTGGCGAAAGCCAGGTGCTCCAGCGCCAGCCCATGGGCTCGAGCCACCGAGTAGAGATTGTCGCGCCCCGTTACGGTCACTTTGAGGTCCTCGCCCGTCACTTCGGGCAGGCCCAGGCTGAGGAGAACCGCCAGGAGCACGGCGAGCATCTTGCTCAGCTCCGCATGGACTTGAGGGCCTGCTCCACCTTCTTATAGCCGGCATAGAGCTCTTCGAGCAGGGTGCCCATGGCCTGACCCACGTCGGCGGCGGCCTCGCGGGTGGCCTCCTTGACCGGCTTGAGCCGGTGCTGCAAGGCCTCCCACTTGCGCTCGAGCTCGGCGAACAGGTCGCGGGTCTCGGCCTTCCCAAGGTGGATGTGGAGCTTGATCTCGTCGCGCATGCGCGCGATGTCTTGCATCAGGTTGTCAGACATGGCTTTGCGCCTCCTTGCTCCCAACCTTAGCCCGGAACCGTTGACGGCGCACTGATCCAGGTCATTCGAGAGCACCCTCGAAACCCCGGGCATGCTCTTTGAGGCCATTGAATTCGCCGCCGCTGCTCATCGAGGGCAGTACCGCAAGGCCAGCCGGGTCCCCTACATCGTGCATCCGCTGGGGGTCATGCGCATCCTGATCGCAGGCGGAGCCGAGGAGGAGTTGGCCGCTGCCGGGGTGCTGCACGACGTGGTGGAGGATACCGAAGTCACCCCCGATCAACTCCTGGCTAGATTCGGGGGCGAGGTGAGCCGACTGGTGCTGGCTGTGTCCGAGCCCGACAAGAGCCTGGCCTGGGAGGAGCGCAAGCTGCACACGCTGGAGTTTCTCGCGCACCAGGCCCGTCCCGACGAGGTGCTGCTCGCGCTGGCCGACAAGCTCGACAACGTCGAGTCGATGCTGGAGGATCTCGAGCTGCTCGGGTCAGAGCTCTGGTGCCGTTTCAAGCGCGGTCGTGACCAGCAAGCTTGGTATTACAGGGGCTTGCTGGGCTCTTTCCAGCGGCGTCTGGACAGCCCGCTGGTAGATCGCTACCGACTGGCTCTCGAGCGGCTCTTCGAGCAATCTTGAGAGACAACGTCACCAGGCGCCCTGGAACCTCCCCGCCGTCGACGTGTAGCAGATTTTCCCCGCAAGACTGGGGTCCGACAGCTCAACCCTCATTGGAGCCAGGCCGACCTGAGCCGCTACTCGTCTGAGCACACCCTGGTATTGCTTGACCCGGACCAGCAGCCGCCCGACGAGCCCCGTCCACCCGCCTTTCGGGTGACTACCCGGGTCACCAACCCTCGTGAGTTGTGGGTCCGTGACCGGGAGCCCTTCTGAGCAGTCCCAGAAAAGGCACACCAAACGACCACAGGTCAGTGCAGCCCTGGTAGCGCAGCCGGATAACTGTGTCGCCGGGCGGCGGGAACTTCCACCTGACTCGGAGCATTATGTAGCTCGCGATGACATCGTCCGACTGCCAGAAGCTTGCGTCTCGCCTGCTCGACCCTGACCCGGAGGTCGCTGAGCACCTGCTGGGGTGCGTTGATTGCCGCCGGCGTGCCGCATTCGCTCGCTCGCTGGCCGAGAAAGTGCGGCAGGCCGAGTCTGAGCCCTCTCTCCCCGAGGGGCTGACGAGCCGCCTGGTGGCCCGACTCGACAGGTTGCCATCTCCCAGAAGGAAGTCTCACAGCGCTTCTCTGGTCGGCATTCTGGCTCTGGCGGCTGCCCTGGCCATCGCCTTCTTCCTCTGGGGCAGACCCCAGGTCGACCCCCTGGTGGCCGACATGGTACGTCACCACGAGGGCTGCTTCCATATTCAGAACACCCGGGCGAAGGCAGAGCAGTTCAGAAGGTGGATGGTGGCTCACTCCGACCGAGAGCTCCCCATCCCAGCAAGGTGGCCGGCGACCCTGACCCCGGTCGACCGACGCGATTGTCCGGTGGCCGAGGGCGCCCGCGGGCCCCACCTGATGTACGCGGGCTCGAGTCAAGGACAGGTCTCACTCTACGTGCTGCCGCGCGCCGACCTGCAGGGGATTGCCAGCCTGTCGCAGAAGCCAACCGCCCACCGTTACAATGGCTACAGCGTGCTTGTCTGGGAACGCGAGGGTTGGCTCTACGGCCTGGTCGCTCGCGTGAATGAGGCTGAGCTGCGGGGTTGGGTAGCTTTGCGAGGCGAGCTTCAGGTTGAGCTGGCGGCCCGGGCCCTCTTTCGCCCGATTCCCGGGCGCTTCACCGTCGATGGCCAAGTCCGAAACCATACGCGAGCGCTTCGACCGGGAAGCGTTGGTCCACGCCGAGGCGCTCTACCGCTTCGCCCGGCGGCTCTGTAGGGACGATTCCCAGGCCGAGGACCTGTTCCAGGAGGCCTATGAGCGGGCTTATCGCTTCTTTTATCAGTTTCGGGAGGGCTCCAACTGTAAGTCCTGGCTCTTCACCATCCTCCACACTTTGCACCGCCAGCGCCTTCGCTCTCGTTCGACTCGTCAGGAGAGCATCTCCATCGACGAGGCGAGCGAGTTCTTTCTGCACGACCGATTGCTCGAGCAGGAGAAAATTCTGGCGGACAATCCCGAGAAGATTTTCTTTGACCAGTGTCCTTCGGGAGAGATTCGGGCTGCCCTCAGTGAATTGAGCGAAGACCTGCGATCAGCGGTCCTGCTCTATGACGTGGAGGGATTTAGCTACCAGGAGATTGCCACCATCCTCGGGGTGCCCCTGGGGACGGTGCGCTCACGCATCAGCCGGGGGCGCTCCGCTCTTCACAAGAGGCTGTGGCAGGCCTTTCAACAGACCCCTCGGTGAGAGCGCCGTGGTTTAAAGCGTGCACTTGATAGACTCGAAGAACGCTTTGACGGCCGGCTCGCCCGGATTCTTGTGCCACATGCAGTAGAAACTGTGTTGCCACGATGGGGTGTGCACACCCACAACCCGCTCCAGGGTGCGAACGCCCTTGTAGCCTTCATAGTCGCGCTCGAGTTGAAAGCCCGTGAAGCTGCCGTAGCGCACCACGGACTCCCTGGCCGCGCCACGCTCGCCGGGGCGTCCTGGAGAGCCGAACTTGAAGAGGACGAACTTCCTGAAGCTGGCTTCGTCGCGGTAGGGCTCGCTCCAGACGCCGAGCTCCCGCACATTGGAGCATCGGGCCTCAGCGAAGAGGGCCTTGTCGGTGACGCTGTCGATGAAAAAGCCAGTCCGCTTGACGCCGTCCACCGTGAGCGTGGAGATGTCGTGAGCGGCGCTGAAAGGCAGGCGGACCTGGAAGTCCCCAGCGGGGGTGGAGCAGGTCCAGCCACCGGAGGCCCCCCGGGCCACCGTCACGAAGAGCAGGGTGATGAGAAGTGGAGTTAATCGACGCATCCGGTCCTCTTCTTCCTCGAGCTCGAGGACCCTCGGTCGCCCGGAA
>QWHO01000360.1 GCA_021404945.1 bacterium CPR1 | reverse complement strand
GACGTCACCACCGAGCAAGTCACCGACCGGGCAGTGGCTTTGAACAACCGGGGGGAAGCTTATCGCCACCTCAAGCAGTATACCCAGGCGCGGCGCGATTTCGAGGAGGCTCTGGGCATCTACCACGAGCTGGTGCGGAGCGCTCCCCAGCAGCCGATGCGCGAGCTGGCCATCACCCGCCAGAATCTGGCCCGGATCAAGCTGACGCAGGGAGAGCTGGCGGGAGCGGTGGAGGACAGCACGCGGGCGCTGGAGATCGCGCTGATCTTGCTGGAAGAGCAGGGGCGGGCCGAGGTGCTTCCCCAGCTGGTGGCCGGCTACACCATCCGGGGCATGGCCAGGGCCCGCTTGGACAAGCTCGAGCCCGGCCTGAAAGACCTGGGCCGCGCCATCGACCTCTACAAGTTCCTCGTCGAAGATCGCGAGCAGTCGATCTTTCTCGACGATCTTGGAGAGGTCTACCACGAGCGCGGTCAGGCCCTGCTGAAACTCGGTCGCTCCTCTTATGACTCCCCCGACCGTCTCTACTTCCCCAAGCAGGCTCTGGATGACTACAATCGCGCCCTGCAGTGCTTTGAGATGGCGCCCGCCAGCGAGGAGGTGCGGGCCGCCTCGGCTCGCACCCGGGTGGCCCGCAGCCGGCTGCAGGAGGATCTGGGCGACTTCTCGGCCGCCTTGCTAGATGCCAGCCAGGCCATCGACTACTACCAGGCCCGCGGTCCCTCGGAGCCGGGCGAGTTTCTGAACGCGCTCACGCGTCGGGCTGAAATTTACCTGCGGGCCGGCCAGTACGAGCTGGCTCTGCACGATTACCTGCGTATCTCGGATGCGTGCCGGGACCGTCACGACCTGCGCAGCGAACTGGCCGAGGCCACCAATAACGTTGCCTGGACGCGAACCTGCCTGGGTCAGTACCAGGAGGCCTTCGAGGACTACCAAAAGGCTCTGGCTCTCTACCGGCAGCTGGTGCTCCAGGAGATGCGGCTGGACGTGGGCCGGAATCTGGCCTGGACCTACAACAACCGGGCCGCCACCCACAACATCGCCGGCAATCCGAAGGCGGCGCTGGAAGACTACTCCCACGCGGTCGATATCTACACATTTCTGGTCGAGCAAGGTGGCCAGCCCGAGCTACGCGCGCACCTGGCCACGACGCTCAACAATCGGGGTCTGCTCTACCAGGGAATGGCGGTCATGGACAAGGCCGTGCGCGACTTCACGCGGGCTCTGGACGTTCGCACCGCAGCCGCCCGCACCCAGCCCGGCCCCGAGATGCTGGTCGAGCTGGCCAGCGCCTACTCCACCCGGGGCCTGACCTACCACAAGGACGGAAAGACAGCCTACGCCCTGGCCGACTACCGGGCCGCGGCCGAAATTCTGACCGATCTGGTTGAGAAGCATCGCCGTCTCGACCTGGGCAATGAGCTGGCTCGCTGCCTGTTGGCCCAGGGTGTCCTGGGACCCGACCCTGCTCAGGACCCCGAGGCCCGCAAAGCGCTCTCGAAAGCCATCCAGGTCGTGACCAGCACCCTGAAGGCGGGCTTCACGGTCACGACCAGTTTCCCGCTTCACTTCGTGAAGGTGGTCTCCAAGATCGCCGACACCGAGGCTTATCTGCTGGGGGGGCTGCCCGAAGGGGTGCTCAACCTGAGCGAGGCCTTGCTCCAGAGCAAGGTTCCCCCCGCCGATTCGCTGGCCTACGGCGAGCTGCTGCTGGGCCTATCCAGCCGACTGGCGACCGACAAGAGCTCCAAGAGCCGCGTTCCTCTGGCCATCCTGGCCGCCTGCTTTCTGCGGTTGGGAGTGGAGAGAGGCCAGCAGGGCTCACTCGGCCGTTTGATCCATGCGCTCCTGGAGCTGGGGCAGGGACTGGCCTCGGGGGCGGTGCCTCCGGAGCTTGGTCTGAGTCGAGTGGGGGCCTGCTTTGGCGCCGTGGGCGAGGCGCTCAAGACCACCCTGCTCTCGGTCGATGCTCGCCGCGAGCTCGAGCAGGTCTCGCGCGTCTGGCAAGAGCTCCCCCCTTCGCTGCTGGCTCGAACTGAGGTGTCGCGCACGAACCTTCAGGGGCTCAAGTGATGGATCTTCCGGGCTCGAAGGTCCGTCGCCCTGTTTACCGGGCTGAGAGCGTTACCGGGCTGGGAGCGTTACCGGGCTGAGCAGGCGGTATACCGCCCGGTGGGAACGGTAACGCCGGCAGCGCGGTAAGATCCGTCGAGCGTTACCGCGCTGAGAGCGTTACCGGACGGTAGGTCCCGAAAGTCCGGCGGCGCAGGCTCCAGCGAGCGTTACCCCGCGCCGCGCTTCCTGACCATCGCGCCGCCCACCAGCACGGCGGTGCGCGTCTCCTGCAGGCCAGGGGCGGCCGGGTCGAGTGGGGGGAGCTTGAGGGCCACGGGCAGATCCACCCGGGCCAGCCCGAAAGCGCCCGGAGCGAGCACCACCCGGTTGTCGCGGACCCCGGCCGAGTGGAAGTAGTCAGGCGGTCGGAACACTTCGGAGCACTTGTACTCGGCCCGCTTGACTCCATCCAGGGAGTAGACCTGAAAAACGCCCACGCTGGGCATCACGCACAGAAAATCGCCGGCGCGTTCGAACACCGGGACCGAGCTATTGATCTGGCCCCACTCGTGGCCGGTATCGATGGGCTCGAGCCGGGTGCCCTGCTTGTCGAAGCGGAGAATCTTACCCCCCTCGGTCAGGATCGAGCGCTGGCCGTCCTCAAGCTCCACCCAGTTGCTGCAGCTCCAGTAGCCTTCCGCCCTGTCGATGGGGTGGGTGAAATTGGGCTCACCGGTGGCAACATCGAGTCCTACGAGCTTCTTGTGCACGCCGTTGACGTAAAGCGTCCCGCCGTCGGCCGAGAGCTGCAGGCCGTTGTGGTAGCCGGGATTCTTGAAAGTCTGCTGCCAGCTCAGCTCGCCTTCGGGGGTAAAGGCTCGCACAGCCTGGTCGCTGGAGCGGGTGAAGAAGGCTCCATCGGCCCCGGGAAGGATCTCGAGCAGTTTCATGCCGTCGCCCAACTGGCAGTCCAGAGTTTGCAGAACCTCGCCGGCGGGCGAAAGACGCAGCACTTTTTGGTCGGCTCCCACCAGGTAGTTCCCGTTCGGCTCAGCGACGATGCATCCGTTCCTGGCGCCCGCCTCAACGGCAAACTTCGTCTGGCCATCCTTGCAGGCGACCGCAGCTCCGTCCTGACTCAGGTAGAAGAGGGTGCCGTCGGGGCGATACTTGACCCCCCACGCGCCCGGCTCAACCGGCAGAGCGATGGGTTCGAGGGGCTTTCCCTCCGGGCTCTGACGATGCACCTTGCTCCCCTCGCAAAGATAGGCCACACCCTGCTCATCGAGCCAGGGTCGCCCGCGAGGATTGGTGTGAGGGGACGGGAAGGCCCGCGGCTCTTGAGGAACCGGTGGCGGCGCAGTTAAGACCCGGGCCATGGCCCGCATGTCCGGCATGGGAGCTTCCTCGGACGCGGGCGTGAAACGGTCCCCCGAGGCGGCCAGCGAGGGACCTCGGAGAGCGAGCCCGGCAGAAATGATGCTGAACGAATCGATCCTCATTGCCTGAAGATAGTCGCCAGGCCTTACGAATCCATGAACGAAGCGTTACGCGCTTGGGGCGGCATCCGTGGTGCCCACGACCGCATGACCGCCTTGACAGTGCTACGAATTCACAACGGTTGCGCTTCGTCTCTCGCCCCACTTCACTATTGGAGCGCTTGGGCCTGGATGAAGCTCAGCCGCCGCGCTTCTTGCGCCGAACCTTGACGCCTCCGACAGTGAGCCACTCGCCCTTCTCTTCCACGGCGCCCCCCTCCGGCTTGAGACCCGAGCGCAGCCTGTCGACCTCCAGCGCTTCATCGAGGTGCTCCTTGAGCCACTGAGCCTTCTCGAGGCGAGGCCCGATGAACGGCATGGATATCGCCCCCACGCCGGCCGTGGCGGCGGCCACCAGGCCGATGCCGACAAGGGCGTTGGACATCGAGTTGCCCGCGTAGATAAAGGCTGCCTCCAGAGCCACCCCCCCGAGCAAGCCCAGTCCCTGTCCGATATCCGGGTGGCCACAGGTCTCTCCGAGGGCGCCCCCCAGTCCTGTCACAACCACGATGGGGCCAAACACTCCCATGGGAATGAGCTGCACGACCCCGGCCGCCGCGCCCGCAGCCAGCCCGACCAGCGAATATTGCCACCAGGGTCGAGGCGGGGGAGCGGTCCGCTCAAGCACCTCGAGCACGTCCTGCTCCTGGTCGGGTGGAGGCGGGGACGGCCCGGTGACGGCAGAAACGCACCGACCGGCGGGACATGCAATCGTGGCCCGGATGATCATGCCGGCAGTCTAGCTGCCTCTGCCGAGGGGAGAAAGACCGAAGATGTTTCCATCTGGACCCGAGTCTGGAAGAGGCGAGGCGGACCGACACGATTGATGCCGGCCAGAGATTTCCAGATTGCTTGACGGGCTGACTTCCTGGAAACAAGTCGTCCACAACTCGGAAGGGATCGGCTGGTATTGTGACACCAAGCTGAACAAGGAGATCCATCCAGATGGTCATCACTGCCTCCACCTCGCCCCCCACTCTCACCCGGAGCCTGACGACGCCTTCGACCTCCTCGGGCCCGACGTCGGTGGAGCCCCGAGAGACCTTCGTTGCCACCGGAACAACCGGGGATAAGGTCAAGGGCGCCCTGGTCGTGCTGGGCACGGCTGCCATCGGGTTGGGTCTGGGCGTTTACGCCGGCCTGAGCACCGGAATCCTGGCCGGACTCGCCGGAGCAGTCGCCGGTGCTTGCGGCGGGACCGCGATCGCAGCTCACTCGCCGGGCCAGAAGATGAAGCTCGGAGCTCTGGCCGGGGCCCTGACGGGAGCGATCCTGGGAGCTTCCTACAGCTCGCCCATCCTGGCCAGCGTCATGGGCATGAGTGGTGCCACGCTCCCTTACGCCGGGATCCTGGCCGTGTTCTCCGGGGCCAGCTGAGTCGCTCTTCGCGTTTGACTACCTTTCGAGCTGGTTGCGATTGGCCGCCCGGGCCGTTCAAAGGTTTTCCAAAGGCCTCCAGGCTAGCATTGCTTCATGAGCATCGACGGCCACCTGGTCTCTCAACTGCGTCGAGCCGGGCTGAGGAACGCACTGGTTTGTTTTGACTCGCCTCGTTTCAAGACACTGCTCAAACGCCCTGGCTCGCTCATGCGCGAGGGATGGCGCCTGGCTCCCGAGGGAGGCGCGAGCTACGTGATCGGGGACGGCCGCCTCTATGGTCAGCAACTGACCTTCGACTCGCGCCTGGGCACGCTCACGGTGCGTACCTTCTATCGGGAAACCTCACAGGAAGTGGTCTACGACCTTCACAAGCAGCGCGTGCTGGCGACCCGGTAACCTGGCGGCAACTCCATCCCCGGGAAAAGGCGTTAGGATAACGGCGGAGGTCTCCGACCATTCGACTCGACGCAACCGTCCAGAGGTTTTTCGACCCTAACCGCCCGGCCCAGCCCTACGAGGTGCGCTGGGAGGCGCCGCTCGCTCCGGTGACCGCTCCGGTGCCGCTGGGCGAGGCCGTGGTGCTGGGTACCTCCGACCACCTTCTGGTCTCGGTGCAGGAAGGCCGTCAACTCTGGGCCGTGGACCATCCCGATCGGGCGCAGGCCCCGCCCGAGATCGGACCCGACGGGCAGTTGCTGGTGACCGGCAAGAGCGGCACGGTCTACAGGCTCGACCAGCAAGGCCAGATCCTGTGGCAGGGGCTCAACGAGGTGGATGCTCCGGCCCGCTTTACCCCCGAGGGAGGCGTTTTGGCCCGCCAGGGAAACACTCTGACCCGCCTGCAACCGGATGGACAGGCGCAATTTCGCTTTACTCCTCCGCCCCACCCCCTCAAGGATCACGTGCTGGGGTCCTTCGCCGCAGGCACGGACGGCTCCACCTACGTGACCACCGGCTTGATGCTATCCGAGCCCCGCTGGACCCTGGTCAAGCTTGACCCTGACGGGCACCAGGTCTGGTCCAAACCCATCTCGGAGCCCAATGCCCTGCACGTGGACCAACAGGGCCTTGCGGTGGTGGGGGGGGCTCGGGGAGTGCAGGCCTTCCGCCCCGATGCCACGCTCTCCTGGAGCTCGACCACCCACTGCAGCCAGTTGCTGCCGGCCCCGGACGGGGGCTACTTCGTGGCCTCCATCAACGAAGTGGAGAGGCTCGATCCCTCCGGGCAGGCGCTGTGGAGCTTTCAGGCGGCCGGCGACCGGCGGCTGACCACCGGCATCAGCGGATTCGACATGGCCTCCGCTCCCGATGGGACGCTGGCCCTGACCGATCTGACCTGGAATTGGAAGGAATTTGGCGGCGCTGCGACTCTAAGCCCGGACGGGCAGTTGCTCGATCTCGGCCGGGAGGGAAACGTGCTGGGAGTCTCCTTTGATGCCAACGGAAACCTGGTGGTGGCGGATGAGAAGGGACTTCGAGCCGTCAATCCCGGCACTCAGGCCAGGCAAAGTCCCCTGGTGCGCGAAGAAGAGCAATGGATCGTGGTCGGCTCCTCGCGGGTGCGACGCCGCCAGGCCTCTCCAGGGGAAAATTAATCAAGGTCGAAGGATTGGGCAATGAGTGATCCGGCCCCGGGGGGCCAGACCATAATGGTGTCGGTGCGGGCGCCCTTGGTGTAGGGCATGCCCCTCTCGTCGTGGTTGTAGTCCACGCCCACCACCAGGATGTTCATGCGCTCCTT
>QWHO01000359.1 GCA_021404945.1 bacterium CPR1 | reverse complement strand
CGCCGGCGTCGAGCTTGATGCCTTCGCTGACGCCGATGTCCGGTTGAGGGGAATGCTGGAGGCAGGGGCATCTGGGGCAGATACCGCCAGGAGCGAGCTGCAGGTGGTCCTCGAGACGCAAAGTGAAGTCGCGTTCAGGAATCGCGTCCTCGCCTTCTGCAAGCTGTATGAGGATGGGAAGATCAAGGATGATCTGTGGGGACCATTCATAAAAGCCGCCTTGGAGCTGACCGTTGGCCGAGAGCTCGCGGCTGATGCAGGCCAGGCTGAGGGGGTCTCCCGGGGTGATGGTCTGCGGCGGGGCGGCCGTGTCCACCAGGGTGGCGAAGATCGAGAGAGTGCCGTCCTTGTTGTCCACCAGCTCCACGATGCGCGCCTGCTGGGGGAAGTCGATCAGAGAGGGGCTGTTGACCTCCCAGAATCCGCCGGTTCTGCCGGTCGGGTCGGGGTGGGCAAAGATGCGGCAGTAGTGGGTGTGGCCGTTCATCCAGGCGATCACATTGGGGTAGCGTTGCAGCACCTCTTCGAACTGGCCTCCGAGCATGCGGACCTGCCCCGGGTTCTCCGGATCGGGCAGCGCATTGTCCAGGGTCTCGATGCTGTGGTGGCTGAAGAGGATGACGAGTTTGTCGGGGTTGTTGGTCTGGATCACGTTGCCGTTGGCATCGTAATAGCGGCTCGAAACCTGTTGGATCTGTTGCTCCATCCAGGCAACCTGCTCGACGTCGATGGAGCCGTTGTCGAGGCCCCCGGGGTTGGTGGTATCCAGGGTCAGGCCGAGAATGCCCGGAGCGGGCTCGAACGCATAGTACATGTTGCCCGTCTGCAGGTTGGACGCGGTGAATCCATGCCCTACCGGCCCGGGTACTGGCCCGGTGTTGAGGTGAGCCTGGATGAACTCGGTCTTCTGCAGGAGGTGGCGGGTGGGGTCGGAGGTCACCTCCCGCGAAGGGGTCGTGCCCGCCGTCCAGTGGCCGATGAACGCCGGCCAGTCACCCGAGACATTGATGCCCAGAGGGTCGAGGAACTCGGCCAGGAAGGCGTCCACACCGGTCCCTGGCTTGATGTCCTCGAGCAGTTGGAAGATCAGGGGAAGGGACAGGATCTTGGTGGTGCTGGTGGCGATCTGGTCGAGCGCCATCGGGGGATTCTGGTTGACCTTCTCGGGGAAGTTCCCCTCGATGAGGTGATCGTGGTTGCCGTAGCAGGTGTAGTAGGGCGTCTTCAGTCCCTGGGCGGTGAAGGTCTGCACGGCAGCCGCCAGCAAGCCCGGGTAATCGGGGAATTCATAGGTCGTCTTGTACTGGTCGGCAGGGCCCGGCTCGGGATGCCAGTACTCGGCCAGGAAAGGCTGGCTGTTGTCCTGGACTCCTTCGTAGAGGTCGGGATCTCCGGTGGAGGGGACGATGCTGCCCCCATCGAGCAGGGTCAGGAAACGCTCGAGCTCGGACTGGTGACGATTGTCGCCGTTGTCGCCGGTGAAGACCGCGCAATCGTAGGGGCGGCCGGTGATGGGACCGGCTCCGATGGCGTTGATCTGCTCGATCATGGCCTCGGCCACGAAGACGGTCAGCATCTCCTGCGGTCGCCAGGCGGCCTGGAAGTCGTCCAGGGGGAGAAACGTCCCCTTCAGGTTGCGCAGGAACTCGATGCGCAGGGGGCTTTCCTCGTCGATGATGTGGATGTCGGAGAAGTGGGGCATGCAGAGCAGGGCGACGCGCCGATCCTGGCGGCCTTCCTGAGCCGTGGCCCCCAGGTCGGTGCGCACCGTCTGCTCCCAGGCGGGACCGTAGGTGAGGGTCTTGTAGATGCCCGTACCCGTGGTCTGGATGCTCCGGTCCAGGGTGGTCGTGCCGACCAGCAGCTTGATGTCGGGCTCCTCGATGCGGGTGACCTGATTGGCCACCATGGTGACTGGCTGCTCATGAATTCCAACCACCTGGTCGCCCGCGAGATATTCGATCTTGATCCGATTGACAATGGTGGGCAGGTTGACCCGGACCCGGGTGGCTTTGCGCACCACGATCGGGCCGAACACGGACTGGTCCCCCTGGTAGCCGGTGATTCTAAAGTCGGTGACCCGGCTGATCACGCCGCGAAAGAGGGTGTGGTTGAGCTCGAGGATCGAAGCAGGCGATTCCGGGCTCAAGCCTGCCTCCGAGCCACCACAGGCCCCGCAGGCCAGGGAAATAAAAAGCAATAGGAGAAGGCGCTTCAAGGAACTGTCTCTCTTTCTCTGTGTCAAGACGGGTTTGTGAAGGTCAGGCAGCTTCCTCCCGAGGGGCCCGCACGCATCCAGTCGCTTGACAGAGCAGCCGGTTTGCGTCACAACAACACTGCGAGCAATCGATGAGCGTATCCGCGTCACTTTGCCGGGGGGGAACCTGGCAGCGCCTGGCCCTGCTCATCTGGCTATTGCTCCTCACGCCCTGCCTGGCCGAGGATGAGTTCTGTGGGCGACCAGAGTGTTGCTCTGATTGCGCCCCGGGCTGTTGCACGGATGGGGTCTGCGGAGCAGCCGGGCCGGCCGGGTGCCCCGACAACGCAGGGGTCAGCGGACGCTGTCAGGCAACCGTGACCGAGCTGCCGACCAGTCCCCCCCGGCCTCCTGACCTGGCCATCGCCCTCCAGTGCCTGGCCCTGTCGCCAGAGTCCGCCGCCAGCTTTTCCCCCTCCTGGCCGGGGCGCGAGCGGCTTCGCCTGCTCGAGCCTCCCCCCGTTCCTCCTCCTCGCTGAGCCCACTCGACGGCTCCAGCACACATAATAAGGAGGAAATATGAACCCCAAAAACCTGGGGCAGGCATGGCTTGCCCTGTTGATCCTTTGTTGCCTGTGCCTTCCGGCCCGGGCCGGCGAGTGCGACTGTGCTACCGGCCAGGCGGAAGACAATCCCGTGGGCGACTGGACCCTGACCTTTGGCTATGAGCGCATGGACATGGGCACCTTGCTGCGGGGCTCGACCCGGGTCAGCCCCGAGCAGGCAGCCCTGGACGGGCTGGCCGCCAACGGGTCGCCGATGTTCTCGGTGCCGACCTGGATGCTCATGGAGCGCTACCTTCTGCGGGCGCGCTACTCTCTGGACGAGCGCCAGAGCATCGCACTGACCATCCCTCAGGTCGTAAACCAGATGGACATGCTGATGGCCATGGCCCCCATGCCGGCTGCGCCAGGGATGGGCATGGGGATGGGCATGGGCATGGCTCCCATGCCGGCAGCGGGCCCAACCTTCAGCGCGATGACCATGGACCCGGTCAACCAGCTGGGCGATATCGCCCTGCACTATTCCTACGACGTGATCGACGAGTCTGACGGCCGGCTCACGCTGGGAGTGGGAATCAAGACCCCGACCGGCGACTCTCAGGTGCGCGACGCGAGAGGTCGCTTGATCCATGCCATGATGCAGCCGGGCACGGGCTCGTGGGACGCAGTGCTCACCGCCAGCGGACGGGTCGAGCTCGACGAAACCTGGGCCATCGAGCCCGGGCTCAGTTACCAGATCACCGGCCGCAACGAGCTCGGCTATTCCTTCGGAAACCGGCTGGGCTACGATCTGGGCGTGCGCTGCCAGGTGGTCGACCCGCTCACTTTGAGGCTCGACCTGAACGGGGTGGTGACGGGGCGTGACAGCACCGATGGCACGATCGACCCCGTGACCGGCACGGTGGCCTATCAGCGACCCACCACGTCGCTGATCGACAATGTGCAGAACTCGGGGATCAGCTCACTCTACATCTCACCGGGCCTGAGCTGGAAGATCGCCGACGAGGTCAGCCTGACCGTGCAGCACCGGATCCCCATCGCCCGGTCGGTCAATGGCACCCAGCTGGTGACCGACGGGTGGACCCTGATCCACCTCAACGGCAGCTTCTAAAGTGAAGTGCTGAAGGTTTTGCAGTAACCTGCGCCGACAGACTGGTATGGAGGCGCCCCCGAAGGATAGGCAAAACCTTCAGCACGTAACGCTCAACACAATAGGTCAGGCTGCTGCTGCGCTGAGCCATCCGATCGGGTCTTCGGGGTCCACCCCCTCCACGAAGGGGCGGTGGCGTTCGAGGTGGGTGAGCTGGTAGACCAGACCCAGCCAGTTGTTGAAGACGGCCTTGCCGGTATCGCCCCAGGTGTTGTCCAGCAAGTCTTCCAACTCGGCTTCGGGAAAGGTCTCCAGCTCACCCCGCCGATAACGCTCGGCCAGGGCCTCGGCCGGTGGGGGGAAGTAACCTTCCGGAAAGGGAGGCGGATGAGCCAGCTCGCCCGCCTCATAGCGCAGCACCTCCCGCTTGTATTCCTTGAGGAGGCTGTTGAGGTCGTACTCGGGATGGCCCTGCGAGTAGACCACCCGCAGACCGTCCGGGCTGACGGCCAGGTGCACCTCTTCGTGGTCGTCCACGATCAGCGGCGTCACCCCGCACTGGCGCAGCCGCTCGGCGCTGACCGTGTTCCAGCGCGAGTGGGGCACGTCGAAGCGGGTGTTGATGTCGTGCAGCAAGGGGTGCTGCACTCGTGCCTTGCGGTGGCCATAGACGCCCCAGCGCTTGGCCGGCAGAGGTTGGCGACGGATGCCGTAGAGGTGCTCGAGCACCGCGTGGCTGGCCAGGCACGAGCACCACACCGAGGTTACCCGGCGCGTGGCCCAGGCCAGCACCTCCATCAATGGCCCCCAGAACGGCTCCTGGCGAAGGTCGGGACGGGTCACGTTGGCCCCGGTCACGATCAGGGCGTCCAGGCCTTCGCCCTTGAGCTGCTCGAAACTGCGATAGTGACGGGCGATGTACTGCTCCGCCTCGGGGCCCCGGGGGAGGCCCGGCAGGCTGAAGGGGTGCACGTAGAACTGGGCGATCTGGTTGCAGTTGCCCACCAGCTTCAGGAACTGCCGCTCGGTGACCTGGAGGGCCGCGTCCGGCATCATGTTCAGGAAGCCGATGTGGAGCTCGCGGATGTCCTGGCGGGTGGCCTGCTCCAGCGACAGAGCCCCGGGAAGGTTGAGGCTGGGCAGCTCGAGGTGGCGGACCAGCGGCATCTCAGGCCACCTTCAGCCCGGCGGGCAGGGTGGCCGTGAGGGCAGCCTCGAGATCGGCCTGCAGGTCCTCGGGGCACTCCAGGCCCACCGACAATCGCAGGAGCTGGCTGGAGATGCCCGCCACCTGACGGGCCGCCTCGTCCATGGAAGCGTGAGTCATGCTGGCCGGGTGGGCGATCAGGCTTTCCACCCCTCCCAGCGACTCGGCCAGGCTGAAGTAGCGCAGGTTCTCGAGCAGGATGCGAAGCTCCGGCTCGCCGCCGGCCAGCTCGAAGCTGATCATGGCCCCGAACCCGCTCTGCTGCTGGCAGGCCAGGGCGTGGCCCGGGTGGTCGACCAGGCCCGGGTAGTAGACTTTCTCCACGGCCGGGTGCTGCTGCAAGAACCGGGCCAGCTCTCTGGCGCTGGTCTCTTGCTGGCGGATCCGCACCGGCAGGGTGCGCAGCCCGCGCAGGGTCTGGTAGCTGTCGAAAGGGGAGCCCGTGTTGCCGATGCAGTTGGCCCACCAGGCGAAGTCCTGGTGCAGGTCGGCCGTGCGCGAGACCAGGGCGCCCCCGACCACGTCGCTGTGGCCGTTGAGGTACTTGGTGGTGGAGTGGACCACCACGTCGGCGCCCAGCTCAAGCGGGCGCTGCAGCACCGGCGAAAGGAAGGTGTTGTCAGCCGCAAAGAGCGTGCCGTGGGCTCGACAGAGCCGGGCTACCGCTCGCAGATCGGTCAGGCGCAGCAGAGGGTTGCTGGGGGTCTCAACGAGGATCAGGCGAGGAGCTTCCTCGGCGAAGGCCGCCTCCAGGGCGTGGGGATCGGTCTGGTTGACGAGCTTGAGGCGGAAGTAGCCTCGCTCGGCCTTGCTGCGCAGCAGCCTGTGAGTGCCACCGTAGCAGTCGTGGGGGGCGAGTAAGAGGTCGCCGGGCCGCAGCGCGTAGGTGAGAAGATCCAGGGCGGCCATGCCGGAGGAAGTGAGCACCGCTGCGTAGCCGCCCTCGAGCTTGCTGATGGCTTCGGCGGCGACGTCGCGGGTGGGGTTGCCACTGCGGGTGTAGTCGTACTGGCGCTTGCCCTGATAGCCATCGAAGGTGTAGTTGCTGGACAGGTACAGCGGGGGCATGACGGCTCCGTGGGCGCGATCCTGACCCACTCCGGTGCGGGCGGCGATGGTGCTACAGTTGGGTTCCGGCATAACGAGCTCTCCTTGTGTCTGGTCTGGAGAACCATCGCGACCGGCCGGGCGGTTACGCTTCCAAGAGAGGCCGCGTTGCGACCTGAATTGCGCTGAGCGCTTTCTTCGCGCTCATCGCCTCATCTCTCGGCGAAACTCGCCGCAGGACTTGGCACCTTAATCCGCCACTGGCGGAACAGGTTGCCCCAGCTTCACAGGGCCTGAACCCTCCACCTTTCTGGATAAGCACAAACGGAAAGAACGCGGCGCAAAGATAGGATCCGCCGCTTTGCGTCGATTCAAGCACGATCTCCGGCCAGGGCAGCAGGAGGCTTCCGGCTGTACTTCCGGCCCCAGTACATCAGCAATGGAACACCTATCGCGGTGGGGCCGAGCCAGACATACAATCCGCCGTTGGCGGGCCCGTTGGTCACCAGAAAGGCGGTGAAGGTGCCGATGTAGGCGCCCATCATGAAGCCGATGTGCCGGCGCAACCAGGCGGTGGGGGCCAACGGAAGGCCATGCAGCACGGCCATGTAATGCCGCACGTCGCCGTACACCAG
>QWHO01000358.1 GCA_021404945.1 bacterium CPR1 | reverse complement strand
AGAAGCGCTTGTTCTCGCTGGAGTAGATGGCGTAGTTCATCGAGCCCATGTTGAGGGCCGCAAGCTCCGGCCTGAGCACGCCCACGTGGCCAACACGCTCTTCGCGGGAAACGCCCACCGCCCCGGTGGAGTAGTTGATGAGGGCCTCGGGGCAGAGCGAGCGCACTGCCTCGTCGATGCGCCGGTAGCTCTCCACGTCGTAGGCCGGCGAGCCGTCCGGCTGGCGGGCGTGGATGTGCAGGACGGTGGCTCCGGCCTCGACCGCTCGCCTCCCCTCGGCGGCGATCTCCTCAGCGGTGTAAGGGATATCAGGGCACTGCTTGCGGGTAGTGAGAGCCCCGGTCAGGGCGGCGGTGAGGACGACCGGCGGGGTCAGTGGGCCTTCCCCTGCGCCGCCACCGCGGCGGCCCGTTTGGCGGCCTCCTCCGAGTCGCCCAGGTAGTAATTGCGAAGGGGCTTGAGCTCCTCGTCCAGTTCGTAGACCAGGGGCAGCCCGGTAGGGATGTTCAGCTCGAGGATGTCCTTCTCGCTGACGTCGTCGAGGTACTTGACCAGGGCCCGCAAACTGTTACCGTGGGCGGTGATCAGCACCCGCTGACCGGACTTGACGGCCGGGGCGATGGTGTCGTGCCAGTAAGGCAGGAAGCGCGCCACCGTGTCCTTGAGGCTCTCGGCCCGGGGAAGCTGCTCGCCGTTAAGGTCCGCGTAACGGCGGTCGTGGCCGGGGAAGCGCTCGTCGGAGGGGTCGAGCGGGGGCGGGGGCACATCGTAGCTGCGGCGCCAGATCTTCACCTGGGCCTCGCCGTGCTTCTCGGCCGTCTCGGCCTTGTTCAACCCCTGCAGGGCCCCGTAGTGACGCTCGTTGAGCCGCCAGGAGCGGTGCACCGGCAGCCACATCAGGTCCATCTCGTCGAGCGTGATCCAGAGCGTGCGGATGGCCCGCTTGAGCACCGAGGTGTAGGCAAGGTCGAAGGTCAGGCCGGCCTGGAGGATCATTTGCGCCCCCTTGCGAGCCTCCTCGATGCCGGCCGGCGTCAGGTCGACATCGGTCCAGCCGGTGAAGCGGTTCTCGAGGTTCCAGGCGCTCTGGCCGTGACGGAGCAAGACGAGTTTATGCATACTGAGGTCCTCCTTGCGCAGGCGCACCTTTCGCAAGGGAATCAGGCAACCCTTTTGCCGCCCCGCGCCTTCTCCATTTCGAAAGAGAGGAAGCTCAGGGCGCGGTTCCCTCGGTCGAGAAGGCCCCCCGGTCGATGTAGTTCTCGACTGTAAAGGGAATCTGGCTCCGTGTCAGGTTGTAACGCGGGAAGTTGGGAGGCAGAACGTGGGTCTGGTAGGGGTAGAAGATCAGGGCCTGGTCGGTGTAGCCAAAGTGTGGATTGGCCGTATAGGTCTGCCCGCCCACAGTATTGGTCATCTGCAGATAGGCACCCTCCACATCGGCAAACCTGCTGGTGATGGAGCCGCGCAACTGGATCTTGCCCTTGGCGTTCAGAATGCGCGTGTCCCGGGCCGCGAACTGGCGCCCACTCTTGAGCGTGATGGCCTCCGGAGGCGTACCGGGATCGGGGGGGATTCCGGTGATCCCGACGAGATTGCGCTGCACGTCGCGCTTGCTCAAGAAGTCGGGATTCCCGGCGGTGTTGTCCCAATCGAACTGCACCGAGCGCTCGAAGCTGAGCAGGGCGGCGTCCACGGTCATATCCGGATTGGGCAGCTCGGCCGCAAAGTTCCGGTCGTTGAGCATGACGAAGTTCTGGGCCACCAGGCCCAGCACCGAAGGCTGACTGTCAGCATACTCCAGATCGCTGCCCACGATCAGGTTGCCCTCGCGCTCCACGCCGGGCTTGGGCGGCGGGTAGAACATTCGGTCAGCGGGAAAGCCGTTCAGCCCGAGCTGGGCGGCCGAGTAAGGCGGGCCCGCCTCGCCCCGGTTGAGCAGGTTTCCGTTCTGGTCGCGAGCGTCAAAAAAGTCCCTGGCTGCCTGATGGTAGATGCTGGTAGCCGGGTCATAGAGCGGGGTCTGGTTGGCGGCGACCCCGACGATCTCGCGGTCGGTGCCCTCTCCGGCCACGATGGTCAGATGGCCGGCCACTTTGGCTCCCGGAGCGGTCTGCACCTTGACGTTGCCGCCCTTAACGTAGAGGACCCCTTCCTTGAAGCTGGAGATGGGCACGTTCTGGTAACCCGGAATGTCGAAGAGTTGCCCGGAGTACTTGCCCTCGAGCTGGATCGAAACCCGATCGTTATCGGCCCCCTGACCCAGGGTGACCACGACGTTGGGGATGCCGGGCGTGTTGTTGGCCTGGGCTTTGATGGCGGGGTTGGTGCTGAGGGCGCGTGGATCCATCTCGATCGCGTTACGCACCTCCACCTTCCCGGTCTGCTCACCGGGAGGCAGCGTGACTCCGGCCGGCAGCGGATCGCTATCGGTGGCTGAAGGGTCGATGACGGGAGCGGCACCGAAGCTGATCGTCCCGTCCGGGTTCACCTGCCCTGTGCGCATCGCGCCGGCGGTCGAGTCGATCTCGATGAAGCCGCTCAACGAGTTGCCCCCCTGGCGACGGCTGGCCTTGTACTGGCCATATCCGCGCTCAACCTGATTGCCTGCCCGCTTGGTGATGTAAGGAAAGACCTCGCCCGGCTCGGATGCCTGGGGCAGGCCGAGCCGGGGGGCCAGACGGCTGATCCCGCCCGAATACAGGCCCGCATCCGTGGCCGGGTCGACCTCGTCTCCCTGGCGATCGAGGTTGGTGCTCTGGGCGATGGAGACGCCCTGGCGGAACATCGCGCCGCCGGCGGCGTTGGGAGGGAAGAGGTAGCGAATGCGGCCCGAGGCATCATACCAGGACTGGCGAAGATTGGGGTCGCCCAGGTGGCCCACGATGCGGACCGGCATGGTCTCGGTGTAATCCTCGGGAATGCCCACCCGCATGGCCAGCTCGTCACGAGCCCCGGGCACATTGCCCTGCACGTCCCAGGAGACATCGTTCTCGTTGGTCTTGCGGCGGGTGGCGGAGTCTTCCAGCAGGCGCACGTCCACCTGGCGGCTGGCTAATGGACTGGTGAGCGGATCTCCCTGCCGGTAGACACGCGAGCGAATGCTCACCGTATAGCGCTGGGGCTGGCCTTCGATGGCGGTGGTGTCCACCGTCACCGTGCTGAAATCCATCTCCACGACGGCTTCCAGCTCATTGCCGATGGGGATGCGAGTGGGGATGAACGGGTCCCCAAAAAAGATGGTTCGCTGAGCCGTGGTGCCCTGTCGCACACGAACGGGATAGCCTCGGAACATGCCGCCGGGCATGCCGGCGCCATCGTGGATGCGCAGGGTGAAGTAGCGGTCCGTCAGGGAAGTGAACTGCATGCTGCTTCCCCCGGTCAGATTGGGGGGGGCCTGCATGTAGTTGATCAGGTAATCGAGAGCCCAGTTACAGGCCTGCAAGGAGGCAGCCTGGAAGTAACCCGACCGGGAGCTGCGCGACTCGTTGTGGGCCAGCGCCAGGAAGGTGATGCTGAGCGTGATGAGCACGGCCACCGTGAACAGGGCCAGAATCATCGAGATCCCTCGGGGTCGTCTGTTCATGAGGCCTCCTCAGTGGCTTCCGGGTCGAGATTGCAAATTGACCTCCGTCTTCAGCTCGGCCAGGCTGACGAACCCACGCGCCGTCAGCGTAACCTTGACGGTCAGGGCCAACAGGTTGGGCTCGAAGAAGACGTCGGGCTGGTTAGGGGGCGCCGGAATCTTGGGCTGGGCCACCTCGAACTCGATCCGATCGGGCCCATTGGGCAGCACCGCCACCGGCTGATTCTCCGGGTTGATGCTGGGTCCCACCAGATTGGGGTCGTTGTTCGGGTAGAAGTAGCCTGTCACGGCTCGGGCCCGGGTCGGCTGGGTGACCGGCCCCTGGAACTCGTGGCCGCCCGGGACAGCCCCGGGACCGCTGGCCACACGATAGACGCGCCGCAGGAGAACGCGCGGGTTGGCCTCGTCGACGACGTACTCCACGTAAACGAAGTTGTTGGAAGAATCGATGTTGTTGATGTCGACGTCGGTACCCGAGCGGGTAAAGATCAGCCGGTTCTTGACCACCGATAGGATCGGCCCCCCCGGAACCGGATTCGCCACCTGATTGCGCACGTAGAAGGGTCCGAAGGCGGGGTCGAAGTCAGAGTAGGGTCCAGGGAAGAGCACGGCCGACACGGGGATCTGGTCGATGGTCTGCTCGAAGCCCGGGATGATCACCGCCGTGCGCAACTCCGAGGCCATCTTGTCGATGAGGTCGCGGCAGGTTGACTGAGCTCGCCTGGAGAGCTCGCCTTTCTGATGAGCCCACAGGCCGTTCTGGAAGATTAGCGCCAGGGCGGCCAGCAGCAAGCCCAGCAGCCCCGCCGTGAAGATGGTTTCCACCACCGTGAAGCCACGCCGGCGCATCAGTAACGGTTCTCCGTGCGCGAGGTCTTGACGGTTACGTGTCGGCGTTGCAGCTCGCGCTCGTTGGGCTCATCCCAGGCGATGGTCACTTCGATGTCGGCGTAGCGAGGATAGCCGTCCTCGATGTTGGGCGTGAGCACACGAATCCCCAGCGGAATCCCTGCATTTCCCCCGCTCGCGTCGGGCAGCATGAACGGGGGCTTGAGCTCGGTCTTGATGACCCCCGCGGGCGGCAGAACTCCGCTCTGAGTGAACTGGCTCAGCTGAAACAGGCTGGCCTGGGCCGGATTGACCGAGTCGAAGGGGAGCTGGCGCACCTCCTCGGCCACCGCCGTGGCCAGCTGGGCGGCCTGGGTGGCCCGCTGGCTCTTGCGATTGAGCTTGTAGCCGGCCGGGTAGACAGCGGCAAAGGCGATCAGGACGGTCGAAAGTAAGACAATCGTGACCATCAGCTCGAGCAGGCTGAGACCACGCCGTTTAGCAGCATCCAGGACCAAAAAGTCTATCCTCCAGGCAAAAGCCGAATCGGCACAGGACATCCAACAGAGGGATTCCCTGCCCTCAGTTTAGCATGGCTTTGTTAAAAGTGTTCGCGGTCGGCTGTGCTCGTGAGCTCGCTCGCTCATGAGGCGGTGGCTGAAGGCCTGGAGGCCCAGCAGCCGCCCCCCCTGTGGTGTCGCGGCCGTGGGCAAACAAGCGACCCCTCGAGGAGTTCGAGGAGTCGCTTCTCCTCGAACTCCTCAGGCAACCGCAGGCTCGGCCTGGAGCACCCGCAGACCCAGGTGCTCGCCCTCGCGGTCGATGCGCACCAGGTCGCCGGGCTTGAGTTGGCCCGACAAAAGCCCGCGCGCGAGCAAATCCTGCACGTTCCTCTGCACGGCCCGCTTGAGTGGACGGGCGCCGAAGACCGGATCCCATCCTTCCGCAGCCAGGAAGGCCTTGGCGGCCGAGGTGAGCTCCACCGTGACCTTGTGCTCGGCCATCCGCTTGAGCAGGTGAGCCACCTGGATCTCCACGATCTTCTCCAGCGACTCGCGCGAGAGCTTGTGGAACGTGATCACCTCGTCGATGCGGTTGAGGAACTCGGGCCGGAAGCGCTCGCGCAGGCTCTTGTCGAGCAGGCGCTCGCGCTCGGCCTCGCTGAGGCCTTCCTCCTGAATCCACTCGCTGCCGACGTTGCTGGTCATGATGACCAGGGTCTGGCGGAAGTCCACCGTGCGCCCCTGGCCGTCGGTCAGCCGCCCGTCGTCCATCAACTGCAAGAGCACGTTGAAGACATCGGGGTGAGCCTTCTCGATCTCGTCGAAGAGCACCACCGAGTAGGGCCGCCGGCGCACCGCCTCGGTCAACTGCCCGCCCTCATCGTAGCCGACGTAGCCGGGAGGGGCGCCGATCATGCGGGCCACCGAATGCTTCTCCATGTACTCCGACATATCCAGGCGCACCATCGCCTTCTCGTCATCGAACATGAACTCGGCCAGCGCGCGCGCCAGCTCGGTCTTGCCTACCCCGGTGGGTCCCAGGAAGAGGAAGGTGCCGATGGGCCGGTCGGGGTCGGCCACCCCGGCCCGCGAGCGGCGCACGGCGTTGGACACGCTGACCACAGCGTGCTCCTGACCCACTACCCGCTCCTCGATGCGCTCTTCCATGTGCATCAGCCTGGCCTTCTCGCTCTCGAGCAGCCGGTTGACCGGAATGCCGGTCCAGCGCGAGACCACCGTGGCCACGTCCTCTTCCTCGACCTCCTCCTTGAGGAAGCGGCCGTTCTTTTGCAGCTCGGCCAAGCGCGCCTCGTCGGCGGCCAGCTCTTTTTGCAGGTTGAGCGTCAGCCCGTAGCGGATCTCGGCCACCCGCGCGAGATCGCCCCGGCGCTCGGCCTCCTGCTCTTCCAGAGCCACCTTCTCGAGCCGCTCCCTGGTCGAGCGAATCCTGGCGATGGCTTCCTTCTCAGCCGCCCAGACGGCTTTCATGCCGTCCGACTTCTCGCGCAGCTCAGCCAGCTCTTCCTCGAGCTTGCCCAGGCGCTCCCTGGAGGCTTTGTCCTTCTCCTTGCCCAGCGCCTGTTTCTCGATCTCCAGCTGCATGATGCGCCGCTGGAGCTGGTCGATCTCATGGGGCATGGAATCGATCTCCATGCGCAGGCTGGAAGCTGCCTCGTCGATCAGGTCCACCGCCTTGTCGGGCAGAAAGCGGTCGGCGATGTAGCGATGCGAGAGCACGGCCGCCCCCACGATGGCGCCGTCGGTGATGCGCACGCCGTGGTGGATCTCGTACTTCTCCTTGAGGCCGCGCAGGATGGCGATGGTCTGCTCG
>QWHO01000357.1 GCA_021404945.1 bacterium CPR1 | reverse complement strand
GAACGGTGGCGATGACGATGACGATGACGACAACAACGGCGGCCCACCGCCGCCGCCCCCGTCCGGCGAGCTCCCACCCAACACCACCTACAAGAACGTAACTGTGCCGCCTGGAGACCGGGTCAAGCTCAAATCAGGCACCTATTACATCTCCAATACCTTCAGTGCCGACGGTGCCGAAATCGATATTGACAGCGCAGGAGGCCCTGTTATCCTCTACGTCGGCTACCAGATGGATCTGAAGAATACCAAAATCAACAACGTCAATCCGCGTGACCTGCAGATCTACTTCACCGATGAGGTTCCGCCCGAAGTTCTGGCCACAATGGGTACCTCAACTGGAGGGGGGGTCCCCACCGGGTTTCACGGCGAGCCGACGGAGCCGACCGGGGGCTCGGGCTCGGCCGACCTGAATCCCGGGTCCCTCTTCAATGTTGAGGGCGGCAGCGGCACATTCGTTGCAGCCGGAAAAGACACCACGATCACCCTCAAGAACACCGAAGTCTTCGGATCGGTGGTTGGCCAGGTGGTCACAGCCAATGCCAGCAGCATTCACTACGACAAGAATCTCAAGGGGATGCCTCTGGGCGGTGTGTCGGACTGGATTCTGGAAGGTCTGCACGAGACGACCCGCTGAGGGCTCTGGCCACAAAGCGTCGGATCAAATCAGCGTCCTTACGACCCGGCGCGGCTTCCACTCCGGTGGAGACATCCACTCCGTCGGGCCTCACCAGGTTGACCGCCTGAGCCACATTCTCGGCAGTCAGTCCCCCTGCCAGCCAGATCGGTCCAGGTCGATTCCAGCCAGCCAGCCATTGCCAGGCAAACGGAACTCCCGTACCCGGTTGCGCCGCATCCAGCAAGAAAGCGGCTACTTTGCCCGCATAGGCTGCTACCTGATCGAGCTGGTCCTGGGACTCGAGCCGAAAAGCCTTCCATACCCGAGGGGCGTAGCCCTGACAGAACTCCGGTGACTCGTCACCGTGCAGTTGCACGAACTCACAAAACTCCAGGCACTCCTCCACCTCAGCCGGGGAAGGGTTGACCAGGACAGCCACCCTCACCGCTTCCCCGGCCTGACTGGCGAGTCGACGAGCCAGATCCAAACATATCCGCCGTCGGCTCGGGGCCAGCACGAAACCGACCGCATCGGCACCGGCGCGAAGGGCGATCTGGACCGATTGAGCGTCAGTCAGGCCGCAAATCTTGACTTTCAGTTCAGGTCGACCTCGCGCTGCGCAGCCGACAGGTGCTCGCGAATGCGGGCCACCTCTTCCTGCTCCATCTCCTCGAAATAGCGCCGCAGGCTACGCACTCCCTCCAGCACGTCCCAGATGGCCAGTGCCATCGCCAGAATCACCAGTCCCAGGACCCAGAGCCAGTGGTCAAGCATGGCCCGCGTTTCATCCATCGATTGGGCCGGCCCGGGAGCCACTTCCCCAAGATGAACCAGGACAGCGATCGCGATCATGGTAAGAGCCCCCGCCATACGCCGAACGAAACGAATTCTTGCGGGTTGCCGGGCCCGGCGCCGCTCGCGGGTGTAGTGAGCCAGCTCAAGATGCATGAGCACGCATCCGATCAGGGTCAGCCCCACGGGGAACAAATAAAGGCGCACCCACTCCATGTACTCAGGTTACCCCTCGCATCTGGCGCTGTCAAATCAAGCCAGCAAGCCTCGACCGAAGATCAGGCCGAACGAACCCGATAGACCTGGATCGGCTCCTGACGACCTCTCACGAACAGCGAGCGCAGGGGCTCGGCCACCACTTCCTGGTTCAAACTATCTGCGCTGATCAAGATCTCGTCCTGCAGATCGCGCGAGAGCTTTTCCAGCCGTGAGGCGCCATGCATCAACTCTTGCCGAGCCACATCCTCCCACGAGTCATTGGGACCGCGGTCGGGGAGCCGACCACCGAAGATACCCGCGCTGTAGCGCTGCAAAACAGCTTGAATACGAGTTTTCATCGTGCGAGCTGACCGAACAGCCCTCACCCCGTGGTCGTCCCCGCAGAAGGCTGCCAGAACCTTTGTGCCATAACGTTCCAGGAGACGCCCGGAATTCGTGCGCACCGAGTTCTCCAGCTCTTCGACCAGTACCGCCTCGAGCTCGGTGGTCTCCAGGGGGCCTTTATCGCGGGTCAAGCGGCCAAAGTTGGGGATGTCAGCAGCGAGCAGGCTGACCTGGTCTCCAGGCACGGGCTCGGGGCCCTGGGCCAGGGGCGCGGGGGCCTCCAACTCGGCCGTGTCTTCCGTCACCGGCTCCTCGCCGCGCAAGATTCGACGCAACCGGTCGAGCTCGTGGTGAAGTACCCGGGCAGTGGCCGGGCGGTCGAGCGGGTCCTTGGCCATCAAAGAGAGGATCAGGCGCTCGAGATCGGGATGCAGGTCCGGGTTGAGCACCCGGGGCGCCTCAGGCTCTTCATGGACGTGCATATACAAAATGGAGGCCGGGTCGTCTGCCGAAAAAGGCGTCGAGCCGCATAAAAATTCATACATCATGACGCCCATGGCGTAGAGATCGCTGCGTTCGTCAGCGTCCTTCCCGGCTGCTTGCTCGGGCGACATGTAGGAGCAGGTTCCCAGGGCCGAGCCGGACCGGGTCAACTGCGAGAGGTCCGGCGTCATCACTCGAGCCAGGCCAAAATCGAGCACTTTGATGCGTCCATCCCGAGTGACCACCACATTGTCCGGCTTCATATCACGATGAACAACGCCTCGGTGGTGAGCATGTCCGAGGGCTTCGCAGACCATTTGAAGGAGCTCGAGGACCCGATCGACCGGGGGTTTCTCGCGACGGATGTGACGACGCAGGGAAACCCCGTCGATCAGCTCCATCACGATGAAGGGTCTCACATCGTCTACGTAATCGAAGACGCGAACCACGCCCGGATGGTTCAGCATGGCCGAGGCCCGCGCTTCCCGCGCGAAGCGACGTCGGGCGTGCTTGGACTCACACAGGTCACGACGTAAAATTTTGACGGCGACGGTCTTGCGGGTCGTGAGATCGAGTGAACGATAAACCGAGCCCATGCCACCTTCGCCGAGTTTGGCTTCCAGCTGGTAACGCCCCACAAGGACCCTGTTGCTCACCATCGGAGCAGCTTTCTGCAAAGTTGAGGAATTTCCTTCAATACCCGCAAACCTCAAGAAACGTTTTGAACAGCGACAAAATGTTACATGTGGCGGGTTGCTCGTCTCCATGGCCAGTCGGTATAATAAAATCAGCACCAGGTGAGGAGCCAAGGCGATGAAAATGAAGCTTAGCTGGGTCGTGTTCCTGCTGACGGCACTGCTGGTGGCGATGCCGGGGGGCCGAGAGCTGCTAGCGGCCGCTCCCCGAGCGCTCTCGGTCGTCATCAACGGGCACCCAGTCAAGGGCAAGGCGCTCTGGTACAAGGGGAAGGTTTATGTTCCCCTGGAGGAGGTCGCCGCGGCCACCGGGGGCTCTTACAGCTACAACCCGCAGACAGGTCAGGCCGAGGTCATGGTGGGCAATCCCCCCCCACCGATCCGACGTGAGCTGATCCGCCCTTACATCAAGGTGCGCTGGGAAAAGAAGTACTTGACCGGCAACAACGCCAGGGTCTTGGCCACCATCAGCAACACCGGCGACGCGGCGGCCGAGAACGTGGAAGCCATCTGCATCTTCAAAGATGGCAGCTTACGCGAGGTGACTGCCGTGACACGCGATGTCGGACGCCTTCTTCCCGGCGAAAGCCGGACGCTGGAGTTCAACCTCTTCGAGGGATACGTGGTGAGCGCGTACGGAGCTCCCATCGTCGCCGACGGGCTGCTGCACGACAAGATTCTGCTGAACGGCGAGTGGACGCGGGTTTCCTACCAGCTGAAGTTCAATTACCAGTAAATCGTGTCGGCGAATTTCGAGCCGTTCGCGGCGCGCATGCGAGCCGATGGCCTGACCGAAGCGCACATCGCTTTCTTTGCGAGACGCTATGAAGAGCTGGCCTGCGGCTCGAGCGGCCTCCTGAGCGAACACGAGCTGACTCGCGTGGGCCCGCTCCCCCGTCTGGTCGACCTGAGCGAGCGCGCTAACCCGGATGCACTCCGACAAACCGTGTGCCTGAAGCTGAACGGTGGACTGGGCACCAGCATGGGCCTGCACGGTCCCAAGTCTTTGCTGCCCGTGCGGGAAGGGCTTACGTTCCTTGACTTTGCCGCTCGTCAGGTCCAGAACCTCAAGGCGCCGGCTTTCATGCTGATGAACAGTTTCCACACCCGGGAAGAGTCTCTGACGGCACTGCAGGCCTACCCGGGGGCTTCCCGCGACCTGCCAGCCGAGCTGCTCCAGTCGCGCGTGCCCAAGGTTCGACGACGCGACCTGGCGCCCGCCGAGCATCCTGACCCCGAGCTGACCTGGTGCCCACCCGGACATGGAGACCTCTACCCCACGCTCTGGTCCAGCGGTCTGCTCGAGAAGATGCTCGAGCAGGGCTATCGCTATCTTTTCGCCAGCAACGTGGACAATGTGGGGGCCACCCTGGACGCCCGCATTCTGGCTCACTTCGCCTCCAGCTCGGCTCCCCTCTTGATAGAGGTCGCTCAGCGCACCCACGCCGACCGAAAGGGCGGCCACCTGGCTCGCCGACGGGGCAGCGGAGAGCTGCTGCTGCGCGAGGTCGCCCAGTGCCCGCCCGACGAGTTGGATGCCTTTCAGGACATTCACCGCTACGAATACTTCAATACCAACAACCTGTGGCTGAGACTCGAGAGCCTGCACGCCCAACTGGCGGCCACGGGCGGCTTTCTGGACCTTCCCCTGATCGTCAATCGCAAGACCGTCGACCCGAGCGATCCCGACTCCGAGCCCGTCTACCAGCTGGAAAGCGCCATGGGATCGGCCCTGGGCTGCCTGGGGGGCTCGCAGGGGCTGGTGGTGGACAGGGCGCGCTTCCTGCCCGTCAAGAACACGGCCGATTTGCTGCTGGTCCGTTCCGACGTCTATCGCTTGACCTCCGAGCCGGGACTTGAGAGAGCGGCCCCGGGCGAAAACCCTCTGATCGACCTGGATAGTCGCTACTACGCCATGTACGACGACTTTGAGGCTCGCATTCCTGCCACGCCCTCCCTGCGCCAGGCGAGAAGTCTGACCGTGCGGGGAGACTTTACCTTCGGCCGCGAGGTCGTGGTGCAGGGCTCGGTTGAGCTTGCCAGCGACCGCGCTGTGCAAATCCCTGACGGGACCGTTCTGAGCGGCAGGTAGAGCGTGGGACGACCCGAATCTCGTTGTCAGACGAGGATCAGAGAATGCGAAGAGCAGTCTACCCGGGCAGCTTCGACCCGGTCACCAATGGACACCTGGATATTATCACCCGTGGAGCGGCGCTGGTCGATGAGCTGGTGGTGGCGGTGGTATCCAACCCGGCAAAGAAACCCCTCTTCACCCTGGACGAGCGCAAGGAGATCCTGACCAAGACCGTGTGCGGCCTGCCCAACGTGCGCGTGGACGCCTTCTCGGGCTTACTCGTGGACTTCGTGCGCCAACGACAGGCCACCATCATCCTCAAAGGCTTGCGAGCCGTGTCCGATTTTGAATTCGAGTTCCAGATGGCCCTCTTGAATCGAAATCTGGCGCCCGAGGTAGACACGATCTTCCTGATGACCGCCGATCAGCATGCCTTTCTCAGCTCCAGCTCCATCAAGGAGATCGCCTCCCTGGGCGGAACCGTGGCCCGCATGGTGCCGTCCTATGTAGAGCTGAAGCTGCAAGAAAAGTTTGGTCCGCGAGCCGAGCCGGTAGGACAGAAAGTCGAGCGCGAATCGTGAAAATCTATGAATACCTGGAGAAACTCGAGCATCTGGCCCAGAACGCTCAGAGCCTCCCCTGGCCGATGAGCGATCGAGTTGTGCTCTACCGCGAGCCGATCCTCAAACTGCTGGGCCGGGCTCGAGAAGGCTTGCCTCAGGAGGTCAAGGACGCTCACTGGATCCTGCAAGAACGCGATCGGATCGCTCAGGAGTCGACCTCGGAAGCCACCCACGTCGTCCGCCAGGCGGGCAGCGATGCCGACCGAATCGTGCGCGATGCAGAAGAAAAGGCGCGCGAGATCCTGCGGGCTGCCCGTGAAGAATCGCAACGGCTGGTGCAAGAAAGCGAGGTCATGGCCCGGGCTCGGGAAGAAGGGCGAAAACTGTTAGAGGAAACTCGCGACAAGTGCCAACGTCTCCGCGGGGAGAGCCAGACTCAAGCCCGCGAAGTCCGCGAAGCCTCCGAGCGCTTCGCTGCCGGCGTGCTCAGTGGAATGGAAGGCGAGCTCAGCCGCATTCTGGCCATCATCAAGAAGCATCAGGAGACCCTCAAGTCCCAGCGCGAGGAAGCCCAATCCCCTCGCACCATGGCCTCGGCCGAAGCATCTTGAAGGCCAACAAGAAGAAACTCACTCCACGCAAGGTGACCGTAACCTTCTTGCGGGCGACCTTGCTGGCCGTGCTCACCTCCACCATTCTGTTCTACATACCCACCCCTTACGTGCTGCGCGCACCCGGTCGCACAGCTTCGGCCGGGCCCATGGTGCACATCCTCGACCAGCAAACCTATCCCAGCTACGGTCAACTTCTGATCACCACCGTCTTCATCGAAAAGGCCAGCGCGCTGGCCTGCCTTTATAGTATGATGGAGCCCGACGCCGAGCTCGTTCCCACGAATGGTTCCTCCCCGATCCAGGAACGCTCCGACGATGGCGCCGACCTGCCCATGGCCATCAGCCACTACACCTCCCAGGTGGCT
Organism: bacterium CPR1; assembly: GCA_021404945.1. Classification (GTDB taxonomy): domain Bacteria; phylum Vulcanimicrobiota; class Xenobia; order Xenobiales; family QWHO01; genus QWHO01. Next base: position 1,937 of record QWHO01000357.1, on the reverse strand, counting down.
GCCCTGCGCTACCTCGGCTACAAGGTGCAACTGGAGCCTGCGGGGGCTCGGGTTACCCGGGTCCTCCCGGGAACTCCGGCCGAGGGCCGGCTGCAGCCTGGCGACCTGGTCATTCGGGCCGGCAGCACGCCTGTTCGAACGGCCGACGATCTCCAAAATGCCGTACGTGGGAGCTCTGGAGCCCTGCAACTGGAGATCCGCCGGGAGAGCGAGAGCCTGCAATTAGAGCTGACGCCAGTCCGCATCGATGGCAGCGCTCGACTGGGAGTAACCATCGAGACAGAGCAGGCACCTGAGCGACTGCCCGTGGCCATCGAGATCGAATCGGGCAACATCGCGGGCTCGTCGGCCGGGCTGATCTTCAGCCTCGAAATTATCGATCAGCTCACCCCCCGGGACCTGACCGGGGGACGAGTGATCGCCGGGACTGGCACGATGGGCCCGGACGGCCGCGTACACTCGATCACCGGGGCACGCTTCAAGGCGATCGCCGCCGAGCGCTCGGGTGCCAGCATCTTCCTTTGTCCTCGAGCAGACCTCGAGGAAGCGCGCTCGGCCCAGACCGGCCTGACCATTGTGCCGGTAGAGAGCCTCGCCGAAGCCATCCAGGCTCTCCAGCCGCAGTCCAAAGCCAGCCATTGAGGTTGCCGATCTGGTTCGTTGATGCTAAAATCAGATCAGGGAAATGTGGCCTGGATCCGCCCGCTCCAGAGGCGAGACCGAGCCACTGGAGGAGCATGGGGACCGGGCTGAATTCCAGGCTGCGGGCAAGACACCCGCAACAGAGCCTCCTTTGAGCTGTCACGCCCCGTCCAGGCGGCCTGGCACCGCCATTCCTGCAGGGAATCGGTCCACCGGTCTGGAAAACCGAAAACTAGCCCGGTCTCAGGTCGAGTGGGTGGTAGGTTCTTGAGCGTGCAAACAGGCGGCAAAGGGAATTTCCTGGTGGGGCTGAGCGGCCTCATCGGCTTCGCATTCTTCCTGGTTTCCGTCTTTCTCTTCTTGCCCAACGCCACAACCATGCTCTATCCCCTGGTGCTCCTGGCCGTCATCGCCGTGGCGCTCGAGCTCTGGTCGCAACCTCTCACCGCCTACGGATATGTCAGCCTGGCCTCATTCGTCTATTTCCTGGCCGTAGCCCGGCCTCAGTCTGCACCGATAGCGGCCCTGGCACTCGCTTCCCAGGGCCTGATCGTAGCCGCTCCAGCTCTGATCGTTCGCGTGGGTGCCGGCAGCTTTCAATCCGGCCTGCAGCGCCTGGCCTATCTGTCCCTCAACCTGCTCCGGGTGGGGGTGGTGAGCTTCGCTTTCGCAATTGCCCGAGGCGATGCCGCCATCGTCTCCCTTCGCTCGCTGGGCGCTGCCCTGCTGGCCATGGCACTCTACGCCGGGCTCGATGCCCTGCTGACCGGGGCGGTCGTGGAGACTGTCGAAGGGGAGAGCGAGGCGAAGATCTACCGGGCCGGGAGTAAAGACTCGGGCTATCTGCCCCTGGTTGGAATTCCCGTCGGACTGCTGGCGGCTGCTTTCGCCCAGGCCGCGGCGGGCACCCTTCCCCCGATGGTCGACCTGGCCTGCGCCGCCCTGCTGGGAGCGAGTCTCATGGCGGCGGTGCGCTTCGCGCTCAAGAAGTCGTTCGAAGAGATCGTGGTGCAAGACCAGGAGAAGCTCGAGCAGGACCTCAAGCGTGAGCAGTTCCGCGTGCGCACGCTCACGGACGAAAACCGGGCCCTCGTTCAAGACCTGGACAGCAAGAAAGACGAAAACAACCTGGTCTACGAACTGGCCAACGAGCTTGGCGCAAGCACCGACCTGGCCGGCACTCTGGCCGTGGTGCAGACGTTTATCAAGAGGCTGCACATCCCGTATCAGTCTTGCGTCATTTTTCTGGTCAAGGCCGATGGCAAGGAGACTCTGGTCCCCGCCAAAACCGACAC
>QWHO01000356.1 GCA_021404945.1 bacterium CPR1 | reverse complement strand
CGAGGTCAATCCGGCCGGCACCGGGCTCAATCCGTCCGACTCGCCGGCCGAGACGCCCGGCTGGAGCGAGGAGCCTCCCGCGCAACGCTGAGAGCCACCGGCCCCTCGGGGCCCTTTTTTCATGCCCCGAGGAGTTCGCGCCCGACGCCCGAAGCCAGGTATCATGGAGAAAGACTGGCAAACCTGCCTCACACCCGAGCAGTATCGCATCTTGCGCGGTAAAGGCACCGAGCGCGCCTTTACCGGCAAGTACTACGCTCACAAGGAGAACGGCACCTATCTTTGCGCCGGCTGCGGGCACGAGCTCTTCTCCTCCGAGACCAAGTTCGACTCAGGCACAGGCTGGCCGAGCTTCTGGCAACCGGTGGACGAGGCGGCGGTGGCCTCAGAGACAGACGTCAGCCTCGGAATGACCCGCACCGAAGTGCTGTGCAGCAAATGCGGCGGCCATCTCGGCCACGTCTTCCCGGACGGTCCGGGTCCCACCCACCTGCGCTACTGCATCAACTCGGCCTCGCTCGACTTCAAGCCCAGATGATGCCCGCGCTCTTGCGCCAGAAGGGGTTGCGGGCCACGCCCCAGCGCACGGTCATCCTCGAGCTGTTGCACGAGGTCGAGGGCCACCACCACCTGACCGCCCAGGAGCTCTTTCAGAAGGCTCAGGACCGTCTGCCCGGCCTGAACCTGGGCACCATTTACCGCACCCTGGAAGGGCTGTTCGAGGCCGGCCTGGTGGACCGGATGGACTCCGGGCAGGATACCGTGCGCTACTCGCTGCGCGACCCGGCTCACCTGCACGGTCACCTGCATTGCCGGGTCTGCCAGCAGGGTCCCGAAATTGGCCCCGAGGAGCTGGCTTTGATCGCGCGGCTCATCCAGGAGCGGTACGCTTTCGCGCTGGACGTCAACCACTTGACCCTGGCAGGGGTCTGCCTTGAATGCAGCCAGGTTGTCCGCCCGGCCTTTCCGGCCGCGCCTCTCTAGAGCTCGAGTTAGAGCGATCAAGAGTCGCATCAAGTCTCCCATTCAGCCCGAATCGCCTTCTCGCGCTCCGCCATCTCGGCGATGGCGGCCATCGTCTTCTTGGCGATGCGCAGGTAAGTGCGCCGGTCGCCCGTTCTCGATCGGCCAGCTCAGCACACTACGCGGGAAACCCTGCAAGAACACCGGCAACACGTTGGGTCTGGACTTGTGGATCACCATGCCGCAGCCCAGCTTGCCCGGCAGCAGGGCGTAGGGGTCCGGATTCTGATTGCGCTTGCCCTCAGGATGAAAGCCCACCAGGTTGCGGCGGTCGAGCAGCAGCTCGCCCAGCACTTCCATGGCGAAGTTGTTCCAGGCCATGCGGCGAGGGTCGCGGGTGATGGGCGGGTACATGGCCCCGAAGGAGAGGGACAAATTGACCACCAGTCCCAGCAGTGAATCGTAGAAGAAGGGCGAGCGGATGGGAAAGAAGATGCGGTGGTGATTGCCATACAGCGTGTAGAGCCGGCCCATGATGGAATACTGATCGTAGAACGAGCGGTGATTGGCCACCAGCAGGACCGAGCGGCTCGGGTCGATGAGCTTGAAGTTCTCAAACCCGTGATCTTGCACCAGGTGGCGGATGAAAGCCTCCACCCACAGGCGTGAGATCACCGAGTTGAACGGGGAGGCCAGGTCAGGGAACCAGCTCGAGCGGTTGATCACGTCCACCAGTCGAAAGTGAAAGCGTTCCAGTGGCTCGAGGCAGGCCAGCTGCTCGGAGGTGGGTTGAATCTTCACCGGGGCTTTACTCCTGAGGAGCCGGACCCACCCGGGCCAGGTACTGGCGCAGCCAGCGCATGTAAGTCTTGCCCGGGTCGGTGCGGGCGCTGGCGGGGGGATAGCGGTCGGGATAGGTATCGTCGGCGTAGTCGGTGTACTCGCTCACCACCGACCTGCCGGCGCTGACCTCGTAATGGGCATAGACCTTATTGGCCGGAATGTCGAATTGGCGCATCAGAGAGCGCACCAGGCAGAAACTGGAGAAGACCTGGTCGGGGCGACTCAACAACTCGGCCTCGTTGCGGGCCACCATCTCGATGGAGAGGGCCACGTGGTTGACGCCGTAGGCTCCGGTGCAGCGTCGGTCGAGCGGCAAGAGCTGATACACGTTGCCCGAGGGCCCGATCATCAGCTGCACACTGACGTGGCCGAAGACCGTGCCTTTGTCGCCCGCGCTCATTTTGCAGCCGCGCAAGAACATGTTGCGCACGCTGAAGGCATCCGGGGTGACCGTGTAGTGCATGACGATGGCGCTGGGCTTGAAGGTCAGCCGGGGGTCGCGATAGTGGCGCTGGAAATACTGGTGATACTCTTCTTCCCAGTCCTGATAGGGCAGCATCCATTCCACCAGGCGAGGAGCCTCGTACTTGCGCTCCAGCAGCTTTCTGGGCAGGTCGGCCGAGAGGACCGGCCTGGGAGGGCGCTCGTAGCGCGCCTTCATGGCCTTGATGTCCTCGTCGGTGTAAGTTGTCTGGGCGGTCGTCATGAACCAGGCCGCAATCCAGAGCGTCAGGCGCCACCATCGCATGACCGGAGATTTCGCAGCAGCGCGGTCGAGTCCTGGAGTCTTGAAAAAAAATCACCCGGCGCCCGCAGGCACCGGGGGGAACCGAGCCCGGCTCGCGGCGGAGAGGAGCCGGGCCGGAGGCGTTTCCCTGGCAGGGTCGATGCAAGGTTCAGCGGGCGTTGTGTTTGAGGCGATAGATCTGTCGGCTGCTCCGGTTGAGCTGATGCTGGGTGGCACGGCGCTCAGCCGCTGTGTAGCGCCCTCCGGTGGCCCGGTAGTAGCTCTCCCGGCGCTGGATGCGGGCCAGGTCGCGGCTGGCGTTGGCTGTCTCGGCTCGCGTCAACTGCCCGCTAGAGACGCCGTTGTAGATGCGGTTTGCCTGATTTCGTTCCCGTTCGTTGACCGGCTGGGCTTGAGCGGGAGAGAGCGCCAGGACGGTGAGAGCGGCCAGGAGCAGAAGACTGATACGCATTGGTGGGTCCTCCTTGATTGAGATGGCCCATCCAACCGCTCGCCAGAGAAAAAGTTTCCCGTCCAGCATTCCCAAGAAGAATCTAGAAAATGGGCACTGTGATCTCGCCAGTGGAGGAAATCAAGCTGCAAGTTTCAGCAGTTGATTCCCGGCAATCGCCCTCCGCGCCGCTCTCTGGAAGAGCTCTCCATCGGAGGCTGGCTTTCCTGAGCGTTCCGGGCTCGGCTCAGCGACCGCCTGCGATCAAAATGGCCGGGCCCTCCTCCTGGATCTGCTCCTGGCCGTCCCCGCCCTTGCGGATGGTTCGGCTGCTCCCATTGTCGTAGACCTCGGTCTTGATGCTCTCGCGGTTGATGCCGCCGAATTCCACGTCCTGCGTGGTGGTGGTGGTGGTCTCGGTGACCAGCACCCGCGGGTAGACCATGATGGAGGTCTCCGGAACTTCGTAGCTGGTCGTGCGGGTCACGATCACGTCGCCGGCGAAGCCCGAGATGGTCTGTTTGACCTCCTGGCGGATGGACGCTCCGTCGATGGTCAGGCGGGTCTGCAGACGGGGGCCCTGCTCGCTGACCACCTCGAAGTCGCCGCTCTGGCGCTGGTAAGTGCGGGTCACGCCGTTCTCAGTGATCTTGACGAAGCGGGCCGTCTCCTCCATGGTGACCGTGTTGCCGCGCGAGTCGCGCTCGCGCACGGTATGGCTGAAGCGGCTGCGCACGCTCTCTTGCACGGACGAGTCGGGCATCTCGACGGTGACCGTGGTCCGGCCCGAGTCTTTCTCCACCCCGATGATGCTGCCGTTGTCCACGAAGCTTCCGCCGTCAGGCCGCTGGTCGGCATAGCTCTGAAGCTTCTCGCCCACGGTGCTGAGCCGGGTGTGCAGCTCCTGGAAGGTGGTGGCCTCGGCCATGGCGTCCTCCACGCCCGATCCGTAGCGGTTGCGGACCTGGTTGGCGGTCAGATTGTCGGTCAGGCTGGGCGCAGCCACCTCTTTCATCAACTCTTGATGCTGCGGGGAAATGGGCTGGATGCCGACCTGCTGCACGGTCTGGGTAATGGCCGGAGGGGGCGGAGGAGCCATGGGAGCAGCCACGGCACCGGTGCAGGCGGCCAGAGCACCCCCCATAGCCAGGGCCAGGCCCATTCCGGCCAGGATCCGCGTCGATACCGAGGTGGTCCGATCGGTCGGTTTCTCCTCGGAGGCCTTCAGGCCGCTCAGCTGCACCTGGTCGGCGCCCTCGGACGAGGGCCGGGCCTGAGGCGTCACCAGCCGGGCCCGGGGCGGGGCCATGCTGGACAGGGATGAGTTTACGATTACGGTGCTCATGGAGCTCCCCCTTGAATCATCAGGTTTGTGTGTTGCTTTTGAGGCATCCTAGGCGCAGGGGGTGGCGACGTCGTTACGTGGAGATTGCCGGGTTGTTAACTTGACACCGAGAGGGGATTCCTCTCCGGCGATAAAACCCGACTGCATGGCTGAATTTTCCCGTTCCAGTGGCATTCTGCTGCATCCAACCTCCTTCCCGGGACCCTACGGGATCGGCACCTTCAACAAGGCCGCCTACGAGTTCGTGGACTTCCTGTCCCGGGCCGGCCAGAAGCTCTGGCAGGTGCTCCCCATGGGACCGACCAGCTATGGCGACAGCCCTTATCAAAGCTTCAGCTCCTTTGCCGGCAATCCATATCTGGTAGCGCTGGAGACGCTGGTAGAGGAAGGCCTGCTCGATGCTGCCGCCCTGGACGCTCACCCCGCATTCGCGGCCCCGGGGGTCGATTATTGCCAGATGTACGAGTGGAAGCTGCCCCTGCTTCTGAAAGCGGCCGGTGACTTCGAGCAGCGGGCCAACCCCGCCCAGAAGGCCGACTTTCATCAATTTTGCAGTCAGCACGGACCGGACTGGTTGGATGATTTCGCCCTGTTCATGGCCCTCAAGAACGTGCAACAAGGCAAGGCCTGGAACGAATGGCCCGTCGAGCTGCGTGACCGGCATCCCGAGGCCCTGGCCCGGGCTCGCCACCAGCAGGCCGAGCTGGTGCACGGCCACCGCTTCATCCAGTGGCTCTTCGAGCGCGGCTGGCAGCATCTGCGCGGCTATGCCAACGGCAAGGGCATCAAGGTGATCGGCGACATCCCCATCTTCGTGGCCATGGACAGCGCCGACACCTGGGTGGCGCCCCACGCCTTCCATCTCGACAAGAGCAAGCGGCCCAGTGTGCAGGCCGGCGTACCGCCCGATTACTTCTCGCCCGATGGTCAGCTCTGGGGCAACCCCCTCTACCGCTGGAAGGAGATGAAGCAGGACGGCTTCCTCTGGTGGCTGGCCCGCATCCAGGCGGCCTTCCGGCTTTATGACATCGTGCGGGTGGATCATTTCCGGGGTTTCGCGGCTTACTACGAGGTCAGCGGCAAGGCCAAGAACGCCCGCAAGGGCCGCTGGGTCAAGGCCCCGGGGCTGGAGCTCTTTCGCCGGGTCAAGAAGGTGCTGGGAGATCTGCCCATCATCGCCGAGGACCTGGGGCTGATCACTCCCGACGTGCTCAAGCTGGTCGAGGCCACCGGTTTTCCCGGGATGAAGGTGCTCCAGTTCGCCTTTGGCTCCGATGCCAGCGACAAGTTCCTGCCCCACAACTACACCAGCCACTGCGTGGCCTATACCGGTACTCACGACAACGATACCAGCCAGGGGTGGTACGAGACCGCCGACGAGAGCCACAAAGACTACTTCCGGCGCTACTTCAACACCGACGGCCTGCGGGCTGCCCACACCCTGATTCGAGGAGTGTTCGCCAGCGTGGCCTCAATGGTGGTGGTCCCCTTGCAGGACGTGCTGGAGGTGGGCACCGAGGCTCGCATGAACTTCCCCGGCCGCCGCCACGACAACTGGCTCTGGCGCTACGACGAGGGGGCCATCAAGCCCGAGCACGAGCAGTTCTTGCTCGATCTGGCCCGCACTTACGGTCGTGCTTAAGAAACCGGCGCGCATTCAGGCCATCCTGGATGAGCTCTATCCCACGGTGGACATTCCTCTGGCCCACCAGGACCCGTTTACCTTGCTGGTGGCCGTGCTCTTGAGCGCCCAGACGACCGACAAGAAGGTCAACGAAGTCACACCAGCCCTGTTTGCTCGCGCCTGCACCCCTGAGGCAATGGCCACTCTGGAGGAGGAGGAGATCCGCCAGTTGATCCGGGCCATCGGCCTGGCTCCTTCCAAGGCGCGCAACCTCAAAGCCCTGAGCCAGTTGCTGGTAGAGCGCCATCAGGGCCAGGTGCCGCGCAGCTTCGAAGATCTGGAGGCTCTGCCCGGAGTGGGTCACAAGACGGCCTCGGTGGTGATGGCCCAGGCCTTCGGCGAGCCCGCCTTCCCGGTGGATACCCACATCCACCGCCTGGCCCAACGCTGGGGTCTTTCCAGCGGCAAGAACGTGGCCGAGACCGAGCGCGACCTCAAGCGCCACTTTCCTCGCAGGGCCTGGAACAAGCTGCACCTGCAGATCATCACCTTCGGGCGGCAGCATTGCCCGGCCTTGCGACACAGGCCGCAGGAGTGTCCGATTTGCTCCTGGGCATCCTCTTCTTAGGCAGGCCGCCTGCTGGCTTTGATCAAGGACCTGAGACGGCCGGCTTGGGCGGGCTGCCCGCGGGCCCGGGGGGGACCGCGTAGGGACCCGGGCGCAGAATCGTGATCCCCTGGGCCCCATAGGCTCCTCGGAAGTAGTTGTTGGGGCTGTCCAGGGTATGGCGGAAGAGCGAGTTCCCAACGTCTTTGCTGATCATGTGGACATTGCCATCGCTGACGCGGATGACCAGGCCGGAATGGTCGGCCGTCGAGGTGCTCGTTTGATGGTAGATCACGATGTCCCCTGCCTGCGGCGTGGTGACGCGGGTGTAGCCGTAGGTCCCGGGGTCAGCCAGGATCGGGTTGGGGTCGAGGTGTCCCCCGACGGGAGGAGATTTGTCGCCCTGGCGCCAGGCAAAATCGTGGCAATAGTAATCGTTGGTTGCCGTGCCCGTAATGCGCTGCATGTTCGGGTCTTTGGGGCTCGAGTGATCGTGATTGGCGCTGAGCCTGTCTTGCAGGATGTATCGGTCTTCGCCCTTAAGGCCCCGAAAGTAGTCCTGGACGAGCGGATCCTTCCTAGCTCGAGTATAGTCGCCTCCATACTCATCCCGAATGTACTGATCCAGATCCGTGTCGCTGCGAATGCGCGACCCGGGGGCGGAATCGCGGTCTCCGTCGTTCATGCTTCGGTCGCCCGGACCGATCATGGGACCCGGAGTGGTCACCCCGCCGCTCGGGCCCGACGGCCCGCAGGGTCCGCAGGGGCCACACGGGCCCTGGGCGGCAGCCCCGCCGGTCAAGGCGGCAGCCAGGCAAATCGTTACCAGGATGCGCATCATCGAGCCCTCCCCAGAGAAACTGCTCAAGCATGATTCGGTATGGAGCCTGGTCTACCCTCCGTGCTGGAGAAGGCCCCCGATGGGCCGCGTAGAAGGACCGCTGGACTTTCACCCGGAGGAGCACTCAATGGCGGCCAGTCTTGCCGAACTCAAATCCTACATCCTCGAGCAGGTGACCGGAGAGGAGGCCGCGTTCATTCGCAGCTTCAGCGAGGTCCTGTTCGACAAAGCCTACCCCGAGTTCTTGGAGAAGTTCGAGCCTGACGGCCTGCTCGCCGTAGCCATGGGGGCTCTGAGGCTCATCGAGCAGGCCCCCCCCGAGCAGGTCAAGGTGCGCGTCTACAAGCCCGAGCTCAAAGAGCACGGCTGGAGCTGGCCGGGCTCGGTCTTAGAGCTCCACCTCAGCGACCGTCCCTTCCTGGTCGACTCGGTGAGGGCAGAGCTGCGCCGCCACGGTCGCGAGGTATCCCACAACCT
>QWHO01000355.1 GCA_021404945.1 bacterium CPR1 | reverse complement strand
CACGACCAGAATGCTCGATGGCGGGGGCCAGAGAGGGGGCCGCGCTGTCGGCCAGCATCGCCAGGGGAACCTCCAGCACGAACTCAGAGCCCTGGCCAGGCTGGCTCGAGGCCGTGAGATTGCCTCCCATCAGCTGGGCCAGCTCGCGGCAGATGGACAGCCCCAGCCCGGTGCCTCCCTGCTCGCGGGTCATCGAGTCGTCCCCCTGCACGAAGGGCTCGAAGATCTTGTCCAGCTTCTCGGGCTCGATCCCCTGGCCGGTATCCCGCACCGAGGCGCGGAACAGTCCGCTCTGCCAGTGAGCGCTCAAAGTCACCGCTCCTTCGAGGGTAAACTTGAAGGCGTTGTCGAGCAGATTGAGCAGGACCTGCCTGAGCCGGTCGCGGTCCCCTCGCACTCGCTCAGGAAGGTCGGAGCCAGCTACCAGGTCGAGCTCGACTCCCTGGCTGTGGGCCCGGGCCACGAAGAAACTATGCACCTCGTGCAGGAACTGTCTGAGCTCGAAGGGGCCGGGCTGGATGGTGAAACGGCCCGACTCCAGCTTGCTCACATCCAGGATGTCGTTGAGCACCCGCAAGAGCGAGCTGGCCGAATCGCGCGCGTCCCGCAGGTAGGAACGCTGCTGGTCGCTCAGCTGGGTATCCAGGGTCAAATCGAGCATGCCCAGCACCCCGTTCATCGGGGTGCGCAGCTCGTGGGAGGTGTTGGCCAGGAAGCGCGTCTTGGCCTGGTTGGCCTCCTCCAACTCGCGGGTGCGCTGCTCGAGCTCGACGATCAGGTGGCGCGAGGTGCGCAGGGCATTGGCGGCCCGCTCGCGCAGCCGCTCGGCCGTCAGGGCGCTGAGGCAAAGGTAAAGCCCGCTCAGGTAGACGATCAGTGCTTTCTGCACGGCCGCCGGGCCCTGCACGTGATGCCCGGCCATGCTGGCAAAGCCCAGCATCAGCACGTAGCAGGCCAGGTTGAAATGGGCGAAGGCCAGAGTGCGGCGGGGGCCAGCCGGGATCTGGTCGGCCACGCGGATGATCAGAAGGAAGATGTACCAGCTCTCCTCCACCCCGGTCAGGTAGATGGTGAGGCAGTAGATCAGAACGTCCAGATACAAAAAAAACAGTCCCAGGCGATCCCAGCGGTACAGGATGAGCCAGCTGACGGCGGCATAGCCCAGCGAGAGGGTGGGGAAGAGCCAGACCCAGGTGGGCCAGGAGTCAGTGGGTTGCAAACGCACCAGCAAGACCATGAAAAGCATCCCGATCATCCGGTAGAGGGGGATCTCCACCACGTGCAGCCGGCGAGCGGCCCGCCGCTTGCGCTGGGCCGCCTTTTCGGGGTCGAGCTCGAGGCGTTCTTGCTCGGTCACTCCAGGTCGGCGCTGAACACCTGGGTCACGTAGACCTTGGGGCCGCTGACGAAGATTCCGATGCCCAGCGAGGTGAAGTCCGGGCTCAGGATGTTGGCCCGATGGCCGGGGCTGTTCATCCAGGAGGTCAGGGCCCGGGCCGGCACTTCCTCGGGAGAGCGTCCCGAGCTCATGTAGATGTTCTCGCCGATGGCCATGGAGCGGGCACCGACCGACTCCACGCGCTGGCGCGGGGTCTCCTGGCCCGAGGTGGGGGAGGCGTGGGAGAAGTAGTTCAGCTCGCACATCTCCCGAGAGTGCAGGCGGCCTGCCTGGACCAGCTTCATCTCGGATTTGAGGGCGGGCAATCCGGCCTGGAGCCGCTCGCGATTGGTCAACTCGAGCACCCGCGTCTCGATCGGGGTCGGCGAGTCGGCCAGCAAGGGCAGGGCCAACAGCAGGGCCAGCAGCACACGCGTCATCCCGGGGGGTTCGAGGCTGACGAAGCGGCAACCTCTGCGCAACATTTGCCCCTTGACCCCCTGGACCGGGGGCGTGAGTGGGAGGACATGCAGGTCCACGTCCTCGGCCGGGACGCCGTGATGAGGACGGTCTACGAACGGGCCGACCGCCTCAAGAGCTGCGAGCTTTCCGACCCGGGCAGCGCCGCCGCCCGGGCTGTCGTGCTGCGCGAGGCAAATCGCCTGGAGCAGATTCCCGGGGCCGACACGGCCGCGATGCACAGCGAGCTTGCCAGGCTGCGGGCCGATTCGCGCTCGGGCGGTCGCAAAGCTCTTGTGGTGGGCGCTGGATTGCTGGCAGCCGGGGCGGTCACCGGTCTGGCGCTGGCTGGAAGCTTTCCCACGGGCGCAATGATCGCTCCCATCGTGGGCACGGGGACCGCCGCTCTGGCCTTCATCGCAAGCTACGGCGGATTGAGCAATGACCGCTTCTATCAAGAGACAGGCGAGATGCTCGAGCGCTGGACGCGTGTGGCCACGGCCCCTCCGCTGGCTCCCGGCGAGTGGCTCAAGACCCCGCCGGCGGTCACTCCGAACGCGCCCGCCACGTGCCAGGAGGTGCTCGAGCTGATGCAGGCCTCACGGGGCTACCTGGCCGCCAACCTGGACCAGCCGGGCCACGCCGCCGCCCTGACCGAGGTCGAGCGGGACCTGGCCGGGCTCTCGGCCCGCCCGGAGGAGAGGCTGAGCGATGTGCGGGCCAGCCTGGCCAGCGAGCAGCAAGCGCTGCGCAAGCAGATGCTCAAGGTTGGCTACACTGCCATGGGGGGGATGGTCTTCGGCCTGGTCGGCCTTCCCTTCCTGGGTGCCACCGGCCTCGCCCTGGGCTTCGGCGGCTCGGCCGCGCTGATCACGGTGGGTCAGGTGATGCTCCAGCGTGAGAAGAAAATTCTCACCCTGGACCGGCATCTGGCTCTCTGGGAGATCCAGCTGCAGCAGCTCAAGGACATGTCCGCCGAGGTTCACCAGCTGGCCAATCCCGGCCAGACTGCCGGCGTGCAGCGCCAGGCCGGCTACCTGGTGGTGGGCGGGGTGCGCGTGCCGGTGGCGGCCGGCTCGTGAGGCAGGGAGTGGCGAACTTGACCGCTCCCGCAACTTTGCCTATAATCAGGTCGTTCCGCCTGGGGGAGTAGCTCAGCTGGGAGAGCGTTGCGTTCGCAATGCAAAGGTCGAGGGTTCGAATCCCTTCTCCTCCACCACCAAAAAAGCCCGCTACGGCGGGCTTCTGTCTTTCTCACCGGTTGCGCACGTCGACCTCGTCCCAGTCCTCGAGGCTGAGAGCCCAGTCCAGCGCCTTGAGGCGCTCCATCACCGAGTCGTAGTTGACATGCTCGACGTAGGCGAAGCTCTGCATGCGGTCTCGCGTCCACCAGCCGAGCCGGTAGTACAGGTCGAGCTGGGCCATGATCTCCTCGCGGGGGCGCAAGTGCGCTCTCTGGCGCAGCGCCGCACAGCTTTCTCCTTCAAAAATGTTGGGAAATCCCTCGGGGATGGCCTCGCCTGCTCGCCAGGTAAAGGGCAGCTCCTGCACCAGGCTGAGCATCCAGGCAAAGGCCCAGATCGATTCGATCGACCACTCCAGGACGTGGGCTTCCTGCGAAGTGACCTCGGAAGCGAGCAATCGGCGCTCTTCGGGGGAAACGAAGATCATCAGGTCGTTTGTTTCGAGCCACCTGACGATGGGCTCGCTGACCACGTAGATCTGCCCCACCATGGCATAGAGGGCCAGCATGCGGCCCAGAATCGCTTCTTGCGAGCGGAGCTCGCGGTGAGGGCTGAGCTCGGGCAGATCCGGGTTCACCATGCCGCCCGCGCGCAGCACGATCTCCTCGGACCTCTTCTTGAAGTCTGTCAAGGCAGGTCAGGCGCGAGCCGACTTGAATTCATCGCTCGTGCAACTGATGAGCTGGCTGATGATCCTGGCAGGGGTTTCGAGTCTCCTGGGGGCTCTCAGTCCCAGCCCCTGGCTCTGGCGACACCGCCGGACCCGGCCGCTCGTCCCCCTGCTCGGGCAAACCGGCGCCAGGCTTCTTTTCGTGGCGCTCTGTGTGGTCCTCATCGCGGCCGGGATTCTAACCCTTCACTGAGAGACCCCCGCCGTGACCGGGGCCCAGAGGGCGAAGACGGCCCCGGTCGGGTCGGCCAGCACCGCCATGCGCCCCATGTTGGGGACATCGCTGGGAGGCGCCATCACCCGGGCCCCCAGCTCGAGCGCTTTCTCGCAGGTAAGGTCGGTGTTCTGGACCAGAAAGTAGTGCAGCCAGAAGGGGGGAGTGCCGCCCTGGGCTGCCATCATCCCGGCCACGTCTTTCCCCTCCTGCTCGAACATCGTGTAGTGGAAGCCTGCCAAGGGGAGCGCCTTGTGCTTCCAGCCCAGTAGCTGCGTGTAGAAGGCGGTCGAGCCTTCCAGGTTGGGGCTATGCAGCTCGCTCCAGCATACGGTTCCGGGCGCCACCTGCCCTTCGGGCATCTCGTCCTGGCTCTGGAACAGGTAGAAGACCGCTCCCTGAGGGTCTCTCAGCATCGAGAAGCGTCCCACCCTGGGGATCTCCTGGTTGGCCATGGGGACCTCGGCTCCCAGCTCTCGGGCCCGTTCGGTATCGCGGGCGAGATCCTTGACCAGGATGTAGCCCAGCCAGCATGAGGGGATGGCCGGGTCTGGCGTGGCCATCAGGCCGCCGAAAGGGCTCTCTCCGGCATAGAGCTCGGTGTACTCATCGGGAGCGTGCTGCGAGCCCTTGCCCTTGACCCCCAGCAGGGCCTCGAGAAAGGTCAGGGATTTCGCCGGGTCGGTGGTCAGCAACTCGTGCCAGCAGAAGCGGCCAGAACGCATTTTGGTCATAGTCCGTCCGTTCTGTGCGGTGGGGTTTGGACCTTCTCGATGTCTGGCTCGGGTAGATCTCGTGCTGGTTTGCGCGACCGGTGGCTGTGATTTGTCGCATCACCCGGGCCACTGAATACTGCCTGATGCGAAGTTCAGGCCGCCAGCTTCCAGACCGAGACGAGGTCGTCGGAGATGGCCTGGAAGAGACCGGCGGACCAGGTCACCCGGTCGACGGGCACTTCCCCGGCCTCGGGCAGTGAGCGCGAGCTGACGACGACCTGGCGCTGGGAGCGGTCGTGGCGCTTCTGGCCGAAGCCTCCGAACACCGAGCTGAGCACCTGGTAGAAGTTTTCCGTCTGGTTGGTCATCTGGTTTGTTCCTCCGATGACCTGATTATGCTCGCTTGCCCTGAAAAAACGCCGAACTCCCGTCGACCGCTCCCGGCCACGGGTAAAGAAGGCGGCGCTTTCGGGCCCCCGGCCCGCGCGTCCAGGCCAGACTACCCGGCCAGGCTGAAAGAAGGCTGAAAACGGTAACACGATTTCAGCTCGGCTCCAACTCACCGAGTTATCCTGCCGGTATGAACATCGCGATCTCGTTCTTGCGCAGTCTCAATCCCGCGCAGCGCCAGGCCCGAGGGGGCCGTCCCGTCCACCGTGCCGATACCTTCGAGTGCCGGGGCTGGGGATATGCCGCTCCCCGAGTCAAGCCACCTTCCCGGTGGCGCTTGCTCCGGGCGGCCCTGATGGGCTCCACTCTCTCGGCCATTCCACTGGTCGGGGCGGTGCCGCTGGGGATGCTGATGGAAGGACCAGAATCGAAAGTAACCGGAGTTTCTCGCGCGATGCTGGCGGGAGCGGCTCTAAATATCTCCTGCTCGGTGGCGGCGGTCTTCGTCGGGCTGGGGCACTGGCGGTGCCAGCCCTGGTCGGTGGTTACCTGGGTGTTCGCTACCGCCAGCAACTGCCATTGCGATCAACTTGAATGAGTTTCAAGACCGGCGTCGAAGAGCCTCCCGTCATATGATGGGAGGCGTTTTTCGATGCAGCTCAGTCGGTCTATCCTCAAGAAGATCCTCAAGCTTCCACTCCTGAAGGGCAGCGTTTTCGCCGGAGGTCGGCGCGAGATCTCCTACTCGGTGGAAGGCGAGATGAGCCTGACCCTGTGGGCCGACCAGGAAGGACAGTTGCGCAGTTTGAGCGCCAGTCCCAGCACCCTGTCCGAGGCGGAGGCGCTGTTCGAGTCCCTGATCCAGGCGATGCTGGCTCCGGCTCCGCCTTCGCTGGCCGGCCGCCCCCAACGTGTGCTGGTGGCCAACCCGGCCGTGGCTCGCCATCTGAAAACAGCCCTGGCGCCTCTGCACACGCAGGTGGCGGTGATGTCAGACCCCTCCTCGATCCAGGGGATTCTGGCCGAGATGGAGGGAGCGCTGGCCACCATGGCCGATGGCTATCTCGACCAGGAAGGCGTGGGCCCCGACCTGGTTTTGGAGATGTTCGAGCAGGCCGGAGAGTTCTGGGAATTATCGGCCTGGGAATGGATCTCGACCCGAACGCTGCTGGTGCTCGAAGGCTTGACCCCGGAGCCTCTCTACTGCTCGGTGCTGGGCTCGGAGGGGGTGGAGCGGGGCCTGGGGATCTATCGCGACCTTCGCGGAGTACGCCAGGTAGCGCGCGGCGGCTCCCTGTCCGGGTTGCCCTGCCTGGCCCTGACCTACGCCACGGCGGAGGACTACGGGCTGGCCGTGGCTCGCGAGATCGACACCCTCAACCTGCCTCTTTGCGAGGATGACGACGGCACGTTGCTGGCTCCAATGCTTTGCAGCACTTCTCGGCTCGACGAGAGCGCGCTGCCCGACGCGGGGGAGATCGAGCTCTTCAAGGAGGTCATGGCCGTCCTGCTAGACTACCTGCAGACGGTCCAGAGCCCGATCCAACTGGGTGAACGCAGCGTGACGGTGCGGCAGGAAGAGCTGCAGGCGGTGGCCAGGAAGCGGCGCTCGCGCAGGAGGGTGGCATGATCGACAGCGCGAGGTCGCGGATGACGGACTAAAGTGCAAGGCCTTTGGTCTTGCACTTTACAACGCGCTGGAACGCAGTTCCGGCGCGTTCGTCAGATTGTGCTAATGTGCAAG
>QWHO01000354.1 GCA_021404945.1 bacterium CPR1 | reverse complement strand
GTTTCGGGAGCAGCATTTCGAGACTGAACAGGGTGGTCATCCAGGGCATTTCGCATCCTCCTCGCCAAGCTTCCCCACCAGCATAGAGTCTCCACACCTGGTTTTCAGTGACAATGATCACCGAACCGCTGCAGCCTTCTTCCGAGCAGCCGGGCAGCCTGCTCCGGTCCGGCAGGTCAGCGGTCCGTCGGTGATCCAGGATGTTCCTGACGGCAGCTTGGGCAAACAGGGAGCGGGGGCCAGCGACGGCATTCACCACCATGCCCCGGCTCTCAGCTGCAGGTCCAACCGGGCCGGTCACGGGGTGGGCATACTTCCCCCGTGCCGACCTGGGACTCCAGGGGTCGCCGGGCAGCTCCTGGCCAGTCCGACTGACCCTCGGTCCCGATCCCTTACGCAGCCGGTCTTTCTGCCCGAAGCTGGGTTTGCGAGACAGGCCGTGCACCGGTGATGTAGATCACCACTTATCGAACTCTTTCCACTCGTCGACGAAGCCGACGATGTAGGCGTGCTCTACGTTGATCAGCACGGTAAGGTCATCTGGGGCGAGGTAACGACGTATCACCTGCTCACCGGCCGAGCGGTTGGCCTGGCGGAACTGAGCGCGCCAGAGGATCAGCTGCTGAGAAGGTTGTTGAGCACCTGGGCCAGTTCACCCACCGAGGCGAACGAAGCCGGGCGCTCAGCGGCGAGGCCGGCTGCGCCAACTTCCACGGGCCGGTATCGCACGCAGCCGATCTGGCTTCGCACGGTCTCGAGATGCGTCTTGCTCGCGCCCTTCGCCTGGAGCATCTGAGCAATCTCTCCTTGCCACCAGACGTCGTCTTCGCGCGCTGGCCACTCGTCGTACCGAATTAGTGGAAGCCCCGCATGGTGAAAGATAGCGAGGACGAAGCTGGCGCAGGTCAGGCCCAGTCGACCCGAATCGGTGAAACTTCCTTCGGTCGTCAGGGCGCCGACCGGAGTCGTGAAGGCGTAGGCCAGTCGTCCATCCTCATTCTGAGCCCAGACAAGCCGACAGTACGCGGCCAGATGCTTGGCCCTCCTGCCCACGGCCGGATCGACCCACAGCGAGAAAAGCTCATCAACCGGCTCGTTTTTCAGCTCGAAATGCCAGGCGAGGTGGAACTGGCGGACCGGCAGAGGGCTCTCATCCGTAGCCCGAAGGCCACGGTAAAACAAACCGATATGGTCCCGAGTCCGAACACGAGTGACAGCTATGCCTACCTGGTCTTCAGGGCGAAAGGACCTCTCGGCCAGTTTGAAGACTCGCTCCGGAAACGTCATTCCAGCCCGGATAGTAGCTGATGAACATCGGGCTGACTGGCAAGCTGCTGAGCGGCCCGGTGGAAGAATTCTGGACGATTCCGCAGCCGACCTCGGGCGGCCAGAGTTATGGTCAAAAAAGCAACAGTCAGATCAACCGAGAGCTTGGAAGGATCCAGGTCACCGAGAAGCTGATCACAAAGCGCAAAATGGCCCTCCAGCAGCATCTGATCGACGTTCCTGTAAATTACGTCCAGGGCCTCATCGTCGCGACCGTTTTCCTCCAACTGCACCGCCCGCCGTAGCCACAAAATAGGCAGCTTCTCGAACGTGTGGGCCTGCTCGGGCAGAGTTTGAAGGGAACCACTGGCAAAGCTGCTCATCACCTTTGCAGGACTGCCAGGTTCGATGCTTCCACCTGCACGAGGGGCTGCATCAGCCCATTCCGAGCGAGTACCCAACGTGCATTCCAGTGGCTCCATGCAGGCGCCGGGGACCATGCTCACTTAGCTTCCTCCCCAATTCAGTCTCTCGGATCGCAACTCTTCGACAACGAGGTCATCGTAGCCTCGCCGAATCGAGCTGTGAGCCTGGTCAAGCCAGTCGAGAGTGTCCGCAACGGTAGTTCCCGGCTGAGCGAAACCCCTGGCCACGAGATCCATGTGGATGCTCGCCAGGCCTTTCAGTGGACCTGCGGCGGGAAGGACTGGGGCGCGAACCCCTATCGTCAGGCTGATCGCGTGCTCGGACAACAGGCACGTGGTTTGCCAGTTCAGCATCGAAGGGCCTGGCAGGAATCGGGGATTCTCGGTGCGCCAAGAGAAGTCTGGGAGGATTCTGCGGAAATTCTCCGCTTCGCCCAGAGACAGGTCGAGAGGAAACTGATTCACGTAAACAAGTTCAACGGCAGACGGTTGGAGAGCACCCAGGGATTGCTCGTGCAAGAATGACTCAAAAGTGCTGAGATACTCTCGATACTCCTTCGACCAGGCCGAATACCCCGGATAGCGGTCTTGGTGAGTGTCCCGCCGCAAATTGTATGCGAAGGCGTCGCGCTGGATTTGCAGCACTCTCCTTTCGTCCTTGGAGCGAAAGAAAAAGGCGTGGGGGCTGGGGCTCTCGGGCGAGGTCAGTCTTCTGTCCTGTTCCTCGCAGTAAGGATAATCCTCGTCGATGGTCTGCCAGAACCGTGCCAAGTGCAGGGCGCTCAAACCCCTGAGAGGCTGGAATCGAAGCGCTGAGGCAACCTCGACCAAAGGAGGCAAGTTCACCCTTCCCTCGCGCGGGGGTCGTCAGGCATGTTTGACAGGGTCTTCATTCAAGTTTTCTATGTGGCAGATTCAACGAGAACCGGACAAGATCCCTTCACGAACGAAGTTATCGCGGGGAATGGGGCATGGGCGCTCACACGACACCACCATGCTCACTCCTTGCTCCCAGCTGCAGGTCCAACCGGGCCGGTCATGGGAGTGGGCATACTTCCCCCGCCGCCGACTTGGGACTCCAGGGGCTTGGCGGGCAGCTCCATGGCCAGTCCAACTTACCCTGGGTCCCGATCCCTTACGCAGCCGGTCTTTCTGCCCGAAGCTGGGTTTACCCGACAGCCCGTGCATCGGTGACGTAGATCACCGCTTTGCCCGCAAGATCATCACTGAGGCGTGACGCTCCGTCAGGCTAAGATGAGGCCAAGCAGAGCCAGGAGGACGAAGAATATGAGAAACAAAGGCGGGTTCAGCCTCATCGAGTCGATGGTGTCGGTGTTCATCTCGTCCCTTTTCGTTCTGGGTGCGGCCTCGGCGCTGCCGGTCGCAGCGGTGGGCGAGAAGAAGATGGAGCACCGCCTCGAGGCCCGTCAGGTTGCCCAGCAGGTGCTTCAGAGCCAGCTCGTGGAGCCCCAGCCCGGTGTGCAGCCGGCGGTGGACAAATACCGAGTGACCGTTTCGGTCCGTCAGACCGACGTCGTGGTGCAGGTAAGCTGGCAGGAGTTTGGAACCAATCAGACGATTCTCGCCGAGGGGAGGGTGCTGCAATGAGACGCGGTTTCACGCTGCCGGAGTTGCTGCTGGCCTGCGCCCTGACGGTGCTGGTGATCAGCCTGCTCTTCTCCCCCTTCATCGGGTTCATGAAGAAGCGCCAGGGGCGCCCCGAGGCGCAGAGCCAGGGGCTTTTGGCTCTCCAGAAAGTGGCCGGCGACCTGCGCGCCACCCAGTCGAACGCCCTTACCGTGCATCAGGTTGCGGGGCGTTTCTGCGGCCTTGGTCTGGTCAAAGTGACAGGCTGGACCACGGAGGGCGAGAAGAGCTGGGATACCGTATGGACGCTCATCTACTGGGACGCAAAGAGCCAGAAGCTCCAGCGCAAGACCTGCCCGGCCGACTCCCGGCTGGTGCTGACTCGCGAGCAGCCCGCGCGCTTCCCCGCCGCCTGGATGGAGGATTACGCCCGGCGTGATGACCTGCGGCCCCAGGTCCTGGCCGGTCATGTGACCGATTTCCGCATCGAGACCGGCCGCGCCGACGGCCGCCTCTCCCCTGCCATGACTCTGGTGGCCCAGATCGAGTACCACACCGCCCCCCCGCGCCAGTCGATTGAGGTGCGCGAGAGCCTGCTGCTGCACGCGGAGGCCCCGTGAGAGCCGCGCTGATGCTGGTGGTTCTGTTGCCTGCCCTGGCGTGGCCGCAAGAGTCCACTGTGAAGCGCGTGACCTTCCTCTCCCAGCCAGCAGGTGCTCAGGTCTGGGTGGGCCAGAAGCAGGTTGGCCTGACCGGGCAGCCAATTGAGCTTTCCCGCGAGCTGTTCGACAACGACCCGCGCCCCGGCAAGGAGTATGTTACACCGATACAGCGCAAGGTGGTGTTCAGGCTGGCCGGACGGCGCGAAACCGAGGCTCCCTCCCTTCAGTGGGGTCAAATCAGGGACGGCGGCACCTGGCCGTCCAAACCGGTGCGTCTGGCCCCCGCCAGCGTATCGTCCTGGCTCCAGGACAATTGGATCTTCCTGGCTCTGGGAGTGGTCCTCTGCGCAGCCCTGAGCGCCTGGGCTCTGTCCGTGCGGCGGCGCCAGCTCCAAACTCGCCAGGAGATCCACGAGCTGGCCCGTGCTCAGTCTCTCGTGCGCGCCGATGCCAGCGACCCTTACCTGGGGAAGTGTTTGGGACCCTGGACCTTACTTGAGAGATTGGGCTGTGGCGGAATGGGCGTGGTTTACCGGGCTCAGGGGCGCGAGGGCCAGGTCGCTCTGAAGATCATCCGGCAAGAGCAATGCGAGGACCAGAACATTCGCGCCCGCTTCGTCCGCGAGATCGCCCTGTGCGGCAAGCTCAATCACCCCAACCTGATCAAGATTCACATGTGCGACGAGCAGGAGGGCCTGCTGTATTACGTCATGGAGCTCATAAGCGGCACCACCCTGAGCGAGAAAGTGGAGCCCCAGGGACTTCCGGCTCATCAGGCACTGGGCTACTTCATTCCGATCGTGCAGGCCGTGCACCAGATCCACAAAGCCGGCATCGTACATCGCGACATCAAACCCTCCAACGTGATGATCGACCAGAGCGGCCGCGTCGTGGTCATGGATTTTGGTCTGGCCAAGTCGTCGAGCTCCGCCCCACTGACCGCGACCGGGGAGGCCCTGGGAACGCCCGAGTACATGGCCCCCGAGCAAATCCGCGGGAGCCTGGATGCCCGCTCCGACCAGTATGCCCTGGGCATCATCTGCTACGAGCTCCTGACCGGACGGCGCCCCTTCCTGGAAGTCGGGAGAGAGGTGCTCTTCAAGCACCTCGGCGACGACATCGCTTCCCCCAGGAGCCTCCGCCCCGACCTGGCGCCCGAGCTGGAGGCCCTGGTGATGAGAATGCTCGCGCGCGATCCCGACCGGCGCTACGACTCGCTCGAGGATGTCCTGGATGCCCTGCGCGTGGTTCGGTGACAATTGTCACTGATCGAAAGGTGGGGTCCGGGTTAGGCTGGTGAAGCGGAGGTGCTGCCATGAATAGACAATGTGAACGCGGTCTGTCCCTCGTGAACGTCCTGCTGCTGATCACCATCCTGACGGCCCTGATCTTTGCAGTGATCGGAGCTTCCTTTGCCATCGTGAACGTGGGCACGAGGCTCGACAACGAGGAGGCCTGCCGCAATCTGCTCGACAGGGCGCTTTCCACTGCGGTCGACCAGCTGCGGCGCGACCCGCGCTGGGGGCTGGCTTCGGCTTCTCCGCTCGTGGTCACGTCGGCTGACGGAAACGGGAAGGCCGTCGTGACCTTCGACGGCCGGGCTGAGGGACACTCGGTGAACAACCTGGAGGGCGAGAAACCCCAGCTTGGTTGGAACGGAGCTCCGGTGCCAATTCAGTCGGTCCACCTGGTGGTTACCGCCGAGCTTGGAGGGGTCAAGAAGCGTATGGATGCACTCATCTCGAATCCCCGCTTCCCGTTCGTGATCGCCAGCTCGGGCGCGGTGCGCTCCAACGGGCCGCTGCTGGTAGCCTGCGTCAGCTCTGGGGATTCACTGGATGATGGGTTGGACTCGGGGGCTTTGCGCCCGGGCCACGTGCTCAGCAACGGACGCGACCCGGACGCGGTGGCCTTGCTGGGGTCCGACATCCGGGTTACCGGCGACGTACGGTCTTGTGGGGGGGTCCAGCTGGCCCCGGCCGTGAGCGTGGGCGGACTGGTGCGCGAGCACGCGGAGGCTCGGGCTTTGCCGCGCATCCCCCTGGAGGATCAAGACCCGGGGACGGGGGACGGGGTGACGGTGCTGGAGCAGCAGATCTATTCTGGACTCCCGGTTACGGGGCAGTGCCGCCGGGATGGGAGCCTGATCGTAAACGGGGACCTGGCGCTGGATGACGGGCTCCTGTTCGTAAATGGAGACCTGGAGGTGCATGGAGTTACCACGGGCCGAGGCATGGTTGTCTGCATGGGGCGGGTTCTGCTCAAGGGTGGGGCGGCGCTGGCCGGGGCGAACTTGTGCGCTCTGCTGGCACGTGGGGATGTGGTCGTCCATGGCGACGGCGGGGGGCAGGAGAGGAATTTCTTCCGCGGGCTGGTTTACACGGAAGGGGATTTTAGGGCGCGGGACGTAACGCTCGTGGGGGCCTTTGTGGGAAATTCAAGCTCGGGGTCGAAGATGCAGCTGGATAACGTTTCTGCGGTGTATGATGGGGCGGCGGTGGACTTTGAGATGAGGTACCCTTGGGGGGGTCTCGGGTTGGCTGGCCTCACCGTTGATGGAATTCCAATCTCTCCCGTAATCCCCCATTTGAGCGAGTTCTACGATGGGAGCACCGATAGTTACGTCCTTAAGCCGGAGCTTTTGGCGGACGTGCAGTACAGCTATCGAGGAAAAGCCTATTCTCGCTCCGAGCTCTTAAGACAATTCAAACAGAAGGATCCACCGCTAGGGTACTCGGACTGGGGCGCTGCGTTCGACGCCACCGAAACCGACTTCCAGCAGAAGATGACTGACCAACTGAAGGACATCGCTGAGCGCTATGCCAGCACGCGAGACGCCGCCCTGCGCGACGGCAAGGTCAGCCTGGATCTGAGCAAG
>QWHO01000353.1 GCA_021404945.1 bacterium CPR1 | reverse complement strand
AGCTGCAGCACCCGATCAGCGGCCAGACGCTCGATTTTACGGCTCCCATGCCGGCGGTGCTGGAGGAAATCGTTCAACAGTTGCGACTTCGCTACGGAAGTAGTACACTGTCGGCATGAAGCGCTTCGTGACCGCCCTTTTGATCTGTGCATTGAGCGCGTGCGCCTGGGCCGAGAAGGGCCTCGTGACTCAGACCCGCACCGATGCCCACGGGAACAAGACCATCGTCATCAAGGACTTCCGCCCCAAGAAGAAGCGGACCCTGAAGCGACAGCCGGCCTTTAAAGAATACGATCTGGGCCAGTCGAACCTGGATGACTCCAGCCCGGCTCCCTCCGCCCGGCCGGTGATGCAACAATACGCCCCCCGGTCGATGGAGGCGGCTCGTGAGCCGGTCCAGCGGGTGCAGACCTACAGCCAGACTTATTCTCCCGGCCCCAACAAGACCATGTGCCCGGGCGGCGGTGGGGGGGCCTTCGCGTCCACGGTGCTGCCTACCGCGCCCGTGTGGGGATGGGGGCCCTGGGGCTACAGGAACTGCAACAACTTCGGCCCCTTTTACCCGGGCGGGGCCCGCGTGGTGCCCGGCGTCCGGGCGGTCTATCCCAACACCTACCCCGGCTTCATGCCCGGCTTGCCCAGCGGCCCGCCGGCCACTGAGCGCCGCCTCAAGCACGTCGAGCCCCTCGTCGAGCTCATCCCAGCCGATGGAGAGGGGCATCAGGAAGCGTAGCACGTTGGCGCCCGCTCCGGCTTTGAGCAGGATCAGCCCGCTCTCGTAGCAGCGCTTGAGCACCCGCGCGGCGCGGTCGCTGGCCGGGGCTTTGTCGGCCTCCACCAGCTCCAGGGCCACCATGGCCCCCAGTCCGCGCACCTCTCCAATGAAGGCAAAGCGTTGCTGCCAGGCACTTCCCCGCTCGAGCAGGCGACGGCCGATCTCCTCGGCTCGGCTCAGCAGCCCCTCCTGCTCCAGCGTATCCTGGGTGGCCAGGGCGGCCCGACAGGCCATCGGTGAGCCCCCGTAAGTGCCTCCCAGGCCGCCCGGGCCGGGCGCGTCGAGCAGCTCGGCTCGGCCCGTGACGGCGCTGAGCACTGTGCCTCCGGCCAGCGACTTGGCCATGGTGATGAGGTCAGGCTCGATGCCGAAGTGCTCCGAGGCGAACCAGCGCCCGGTGCGCCCGAAGCCGCTCTGCACCTCGTCGGCGATGAGCACGATGGCGTGCTTGCGGCAGAAGGCCTGCAGATTGGTCAGGTAGCCCTCGGGAGGGATGATGAAGCCTCCCTCGCCCAGAACCGGCTCGACGATCAGAGCGGCCACCTCATCGGGCGCCACCTGGGAGCGGACCAGGTCTTCCAGGGCGGAAAGCTCGAGCTGGCAGCAGGGGGTGCGCTGGTGGGGGCAGCGGTAGCAGTAGGGGAGAGGCAGGCGCACGATGTCGGCCGGAAAGGGACCGAAGCCGGCTTTGTAGGGCTGCACCTGGCCGGTCAGTCCCAGGGCCAGCAGAGTTCGCCCGTGGAAGGCGCGATCGAAGGCCAGCACGGCCCGCCGACCGGTGGCTGAGCGGGCGATTTTGATCGCATTCTCGACGGCTTCGGCCCCGCTGTTGAAGAGCACGCTCTTCTTGGCGAACGAGCCGGGCGTGAGGCGGTTGAGCCGCTCGCACAGCTCGATGTAGGGCTCGTAGACCATGACCTGAAAGCACTGGTGCAGGTAGCGGTCGGCCTGATCGTGCAGGGCAGCCACCACGCGCGGTGCCCGATGGCCCACGTTGACCACTCCGATGCCCCCTCCGAAGTCGAGCAGCACATTCCCATCCACGTCGGTGATGCGGGCCCCCTCGGCGTGGGCTACGGCGATCGGGGTGGTGTGGCCCACCGAGCGCGGAGTGGCCGCCTGCAGCCTTTCGTAGAGGGCCCGGCTGAGCGGCCCCGGCACCTCGGTCTTGAGCGAGATCGCGCCCATCAGCCCAGCCGCGCCATCACGTGCTTGACGATGGTGTAGTCCTCCAGCCCGTACATCGAGAGGTCTTTGCCATAGCCGGACTGCTTGAAGCCGCCGTGGGGCATCTCGCTGACCAGCGACATGTGGGTGTTGATCCAGACGCAGCCGAAGCGCAGCGCCCTGGAAGCCCGAAGTGCCCGGTTGATGTCCTGGGTCCAGACCGAGGAAGCCAGGCCATAGTCGGTATCGTTGGCGTGGGCGATGGCCTCCTCGTCGGAGGCAAAGCGCGTCACGGTCAGCACCGGACCGAAGATCTCGCGCTGAGCAACCTCGTCTTTTTGCTCCACTCCGCCCAGGATCGTGGGCAGGAAGTAGTAGCCGCGCCCGTCGGGGATGTTGCCCCCCAGCAGAACATCCACGTGCTTTTTCTCTCGAGCCCTCTCCACGAACCCATTCACCCGCTCTTGCTGCGAGCGCGAGATGAGCGGACCCATCTCGGAATCGTCCGAGCCCACGTCTCCGACCTTCAAAGTGGACACTTTGGGAATCAGCTGCTCGATCAGCCTGTCATAGACCTTGCTGGAGGCATAGATGCGCGTGGCTGCGGTGCAGTCTTGCCCGGTGTTATAGAAGCCGGCCGTTCGCAGGGTTTCGGCCACGAAGCTCAGGTCGGCGTCATCGAACACCAGCACCGGGGCCTTGCCGCCCAGCTCGAGGTGAACCCGCTTGAGGTTGTCGGCCGCGGTCCGGGCCACTTTCTTGCCGGTGGAGGTGTCCCCGGTCAGGGATACCATGGCCACCCGGGGGTGGGCCACCATGGCTGCCCCCACGTCGCCGTGACCGGTGATCACGTTCAGCACTCCCGGGGGGAAGAGGTCGGCGGCCAGCTCGGCCAGCCGCAGCGTGGTCAGGGGGGTCTGCTCGGAGGGCTTGAGCACGACCGTGTTGCCGGCCGCCAGGGCGGGGGCGATCTTCCACACTGCCATCATCAGGGGATAGTTCCAGGGAGCGATGGAGGCCACCACGCCCACCGGCTCGCGGCGGATCCAGCTGGTGTGGTCGGCCATGTACTCACCCGCGGCCCGTCCCTCCATCAGCCGGGCGGCACCCGCAAAGAAGCGCAGGTTGTCGCTCATGAAGGGCACCTCTCCCCGGGAGTAGCTGATCGGTTTGCCCACGTTGGCCGACTCGAGCTGAGCGAGCTCCTCGGCGTGCTCGTCGATGCGGTCGGCCAGCTTCAAGAGGGCCGCGGCCCGGTCGGCGGGGGTGAGTTGGGACCACTTCTCGAAGGCTTTGCTGGCGGCCTGAACGGCTCGCTCCACGTCCTGGGAGGTGGCTTTGAAGACCTGAGCCAGGCCCTGCTCGGTGGCCGGGTTGAGCACCTCCTCGCTGGCGCCTCCGGCCGAGTCGGCCCACTGGCCGTCGATGAACATCTGGTGGTGCTTCAAGGCTGTCTCCGCCATGGCATGGTGCCTCCTGTCTCTTGGGTCGTGAGCGCCTTCGAGCCCGGCTGGTCGAGCTCCCTCCAGAGGAGCCCACCCGAAGGTTTGCGAACCCCAGGGCATGATGCGATGGGTGCTGATCATCTGCCTGATGCTGGGAGGCCTGGCATGGGCGCGACCGGATCGTCCCGACCGCCCCGAGCGTCCTGCTTCGACTCCTACGGCCCGACCGACGGCCGCTCCCACGGCTCGCCCCGACGCCCCCCCCACCGGCGAGCTCAAGCGGCCCGAGATGTCGGCCACCCAGCAGCAGAACGTGGCCAGATTGCAGGGTGATTTGATGGCCCTGAAGGCTGCCTCACAGGTGACCCAGGCCCAGAAGCAGCAACTTGCCAACGACCTGATGACCCTGGCAGAGGGAACCACCAGGCCTTCTCCGCAAACTGTGCAGACGCTGGCCAACCACCTCAGCGAGGCCATGGTCGACTCGACCATCTCCCAGAAGGAGATGTACCAGCTCATGAACGACGTCAACGCGGTGCTCAACAGCGCCAACATCCCTGCATCGGAGCTGCAGGCGGTCATCACCTCGGCCCAGGCCATCCTGGTCTCCAGCGGGGTGGATCGGGCCGAGGCCGCCGTGATCGCGGCCGACCTCAAAGCCATCGCTCTGGAGCTGAGGGCTCACTCGCGCTGATGCGAGCTGCCGTGCTGGCCGGGGGGATCAACACCCGCTCGCTGTATCCCGGCTACCAACCCGGGCCCAAGGCGACGCTCGAGATTGGTGGACGCCGGCTGATCGACTACGTCCTCGAGGCGCTCAAAGACCTGGAAGAGGTGGCTGTGGTGGGCCAGCTCGACCTGCCTGGCTACCGCTGCCTTTCCGGCGGAGCTGAGCCGCTGGAGAGCTTCAAGGCTGCACTGGGTGCATTCCCCGCCGACGAGCACGTCCTGATCGCAACGGCTGACCTGCCGCTGCTTCGCTCGGAGATGGTGGAGCAGTTCCTGACCCTCTGTCGGGCTCGTCCGGGTGGCGATTTCTACCTGGCGCTGGTGCCTCGCGAGCGGTTCACGGGCCCCTTTGCCGCCACCGGCAAGTACTTCAGCCATTTCGCCGACGGCTCGATCTGCCACGGAAACCTGGCTCTGGCGCGACCCTCGATCCTGCAGAACCGGGCTGCCATGGAGCGGGTCAACGCAATCTATCGCAATCGGCTCAACCCGGTGAGCTCGGCCATGGCCCTGGGCCTCAAGCTTGGACTGGTCTATGTGCTGGGCGTTCACTTTCTGCACCGACTGCGCCTGGAGCAGTTCACCGAGGCCCTGTCGCAGCGCTTTCACGCCAGGATGATCGCCATCTTGATGTCCTATCCCGAGGTGGCCGTGGACATCGACGAAGAGACCGATTACCGGATCGCCCGCCAGGTGCTCGGGGCATGAAACGGCGCACCTTCCTCGCCATGGGAGCGGCCGCGGCCGGACTGGGCCTGGCTCGGGTGACCCTGGAGCCCTGGTGGCTCGAGACCCGCAGGCTGACTCTCGAGCTTCAAAGTCTGCCGAGCGAGCTCGACGGGCTCACCGTCGCCCAGTTGTCTGACCTGCACCGCGGGCCCTGGGTGCCCGAGGCCCTGCTGCGCAACGGCATTCAGCAGGCGCAAAACCTCGAAGCCGACATGATCGTCTTGACCGGCGACTTCTTGAGCGTCTCGGCCAGCTATGCCCCCAGTCTGGTGGCGCTGGTCGGCGAGCTGAGAGCGCCGCTGGGCGTTTACGCCGTGCTGGGCAACCACGACCTGTGGGTGCGAGGTCAAGAGGCCCTGGCCCGGGGCTTTGCCCGCCACGGCATCCAACTGCTGATCAATCGGGCCGTGCAGTTGCGTCACCGGGGGGCAGCCTTCTGGGTCGTGGGGGTGGACGACTGCTGGTCCGGCCAGCCCGATCTGGCCCTGGCTCTGAAGGACATCCCGGCCGACCAGTTCCGGCTGCTGCTGGCCCACGAGCCTGATTTTGCCGACGTGGCCGCCAGCTTTGGGGTTCCCCTGCAGCTCAGCGGGCATTCCCACGGGGGACAGTTCCGCCTGCCCCTGCTGGGCCCGGTGGTGCTGCCTCCCCACGGACGCAAGTACCCCAAGGGTCTGTATCGCCTGGCAGGCGGCACACAGGTTTACACCAACGTGGGGCTGGGGGTGGTTTCCCCGCCCATCCGGCTGGGCTGCCCGCCCGAGCTCACCCACCTGACCCTGCGGAGTTGCCCGGCGTGAACGCCTGGCTGGAACGCACCTTCAAGCTCAGCGAGCGGGGCTCGAGCGCCCGCATCGAGGCCCTGGCCGGGCTGACCACCTTCATCACAATGTCTTATATCCTGTTCGTCAACCCGGCCGTGCTCGGCGACGCCGGGATGGACCGCCAGGCGCTCTTGATGGCCACGGCCCTGGCCTGCGCCTTCGGTTCCATCTTGATGGGGTTGCTGGCCAACCTGCCCTTCGGGCTGGCCCCGGGTATGGGGATGAACGCCCTCTTCACCTACACCGCCGTCAAGCAGCTCGGTCTCACCTGGCAACAGGCTCTGGGAGCCACCCTGATCGACGGATGCATCTTTCTGGTGCTCAGCTTCCTGCCGGTTCGCGAGCGCATCTTCAAGGAGATCCCCTTCAACATCAAGGTGGCCACCTCGGTCGGGATCGGCATGTTCATCGCCTTCATCGGATTGAAGAACGCAGGGATCGTCGTGCCTCATCCGGCCACGCTGGTGACCATGGCCAGCCTGACCTCGCCCACGGCCCTGGTGGCCATCTTCGGACTCTTGCTGACCGCCTTTTTGCTGGCCCGCAAGGTTAAAGGGGCGCTCTTTCTAGGGATCATGGCGGCCACCCTGGTGGCCCTGCTCGTGCCCAGTGGCGAGGCCCACGTGGCCAACTGGCCCGCCGACGGGCGGCTGGTGGCCTGGCCCGATCTTCAGGTGCTGGGGAAGGTGGCCTTTCAGCTTGATCTTTCCGGGGCCTGGAACCGCGGCCTTCTCTTCATCGTCTTCACGTTCACCTTCGTGTCCATCTTCGATACCGCCGGCACCCTGGTCGGGCTGACCACCAAGCTGGGCTGGATCGACCGCGAGCGCCAGACCTTCCCCGGACTTTCCCGGGCCCTGGTGGCCGATGCCAGCTCCATCGTGTTCGGCTCGGCGGTGGGCACCTCCACCACCACGGTTTACATCGAGAGCGCTACGGGCATCGCCGAGGGGGGGCGTACCGGCCTGGCGGCGGTGTGTACGGGACTTTGTTTTCTGGCGGCCATGGTGCTCTCACCGCTGGCCTCCGTGATTCCCGCAGCGGCCACCGCGCCCACCCTCATCCTGGTCGGGTTCTTCATGCTCGAGCCCATCCGTGACCTTGAGCTCGAGGACATGACCGAGGCCCTGCCTGCCTTTCTGACCATGGTGATGATGCCTTTTACTTTCAGCATCGCCCACGGATTGATCTGGGGAATCCTCAGTTATGTCATCTTGAAGGTCGCCACCGGGCGGGTCCGCGAGATCATGGCCACCACCTGGGTGATGGCGATTCTGTTCGTGATCAGCATCCTCTGGCATCCATAGGACTGCTCCTTCAACTCCACGAAGATTCAGCCAACGTGCCCAAGTTCTCCTACCGACTGCGCGACCAACACGGTGGGCTCAAGACCGGAGTTCTAGAGGCGCTCGATCATCGGCTGGCGCGCGAAGATCTGGTGGCCGCCGGCTGGAAGATCGAGACTCTGGCGCCGGCCGACCCGGCGACTCCCGCTCAGCCCCTGCCCCGGCCGCCCACCATGGTGGACTTCAGCGAAGTCTTCGAGAAAAAGCCCGCACCCGATCCCGATGCCAGGCCCAGGTCGGCCCGGCCTCAGCTCGACCAGGCGCTGGAGGAGGCACTGAAGCCTACCCGGCCGGCCCCCCCTTCCACGTCAGGCCCGCCCTCGGGCACCTTTTCTCGGCCGCAGCCGGGCGGGGAGGGTGCCGGCCCCCCCTCGGGCACCTATTCTCGGCCACAGCCGGGCAGGGAGGGCGCCGGCCCGCCCTCGGGCAACTTTTCTCGGCCGCAGCCGGGCAAGGAGGGCGCCG
>QWHO01000352.1 GCA_021404945.1 bacterium CPR1 | reverse complement strand
GGTCGGAAGACGGCCCTCGTGAACTTCCTTGAGGGCGGACAGAAGCGACCCGAAGCTGGGGTGCTCGAGGTCGACCGGGGCGCTCTGGTAGCTCATTTCGTGTAGTAGATCCCGCTGTTGGGGTCCTTATTGCGTTCTGAGATCACCTGGTGACCGGGGCGATCGTTGTTGGAGCCGATGGTGCGCGTGCCACCGGCGGCTGTGACGAGCTCCACGTGACCGCGCGAGTGATTCATCCAGACATCGCCCGGCTTGGCCTGGCTGGCGGGGATGCGACGCCAGCCCTGCTTGATGAGAGCCTGCTCCATGGATTTGACGTTCACGTGATGTCCCTGCAGCTTGCCGGTGCTCTCCAGAAGCGAGCTGACAAAATCAGCACAATTGTTGGTCTGGCCGCCCGCTGCCGTGAACTTGGGCAGCTTGCCCTTGATGTCGGCCGAGTTCTGACCGATGAACTTTCGACCCAGCTCGACGGCATCGCTGCCGGAGTTACCGCTGGGGGTCACGCCGCCAGCGGTGCCCGTGTTGCCCGTGTTGCCCGTGTTGCCCACGCCCGTCGGCGCATTTGCGCCACCGCCGTTATTGAAGAGAGGCACGCCAGCGAGCCCTCCCGGGGCGATCCCGCTCTCGGAGGTGGCTGCCCCGGCTCCCCCCAGGCCGGCCGACTGGCCGACCATCAGGCCCATCAGCATCCCGATCAGATACTGCTGCATGTTGAACTGCTGCATCATGGCCCCGTCGAGCCCCATCGGTCCGCCCAGACGATTGAGCGCTGCCCCCAACCCCATGGGAGCGTAACCGCCGATCGAGCTGGCATCTCCGGGGCCACCCAGGGCCGTCAGTGCAGTGAGTGGGTCCATCGGTCAACCTCCTTGTCGTGTTTGCATCTTACCACTGCGACCGGGACTCCCCCAGGTAGGCAAGTTAAGAAAATGAAACCGATGTGAATTGTTTGTATCCGACTTGCGAACAGGGGAGGGCGCCAGCTTGAGAGAAGTGTCTCGGGCGTCGGGAGTTCGGGAAAGCCGGTGAGAATCCGGCACGGTTGCCGCCACTGTAAGCGAAAGGCCTCCCAGGAGGCACGGAGCCGCGAAGTCAGGGACCGGCACGGCGCGTGACCAGCGGCCCCCTCCGGACAAGAGGCGGGCAGGGCGCCGCTGAGCCAGAAAGAGAGGCGGGGCGTCCGAATGCGGATTCTGAGCGCGCTGCTCGCGCTGGCCCTGCTCTGCTCCTGCGCCCCTGCCCCCCGTGCGACGACCCCCGGTCCCGCCCAGCGCATCATCAGCCTCGTGCCCAGCCTGACCGAGGTTCTCTTTTCACTGGGAGCCGGCCCCCGCGTGATCGGCGTGACGGCCAACGACCATTATCCCCCCGAAGTCGAGGGGCTGCCCCGGGTGGGCGACATGGCCCCCGACTATGAGCGCATTCTGGCTCTACAACCAGATCTGGTCGTGGCCGACCCGGGCATGCAACCGCGAGAGATCACTCGCCTGCGCGAGCTCGGCCTGCCGGTGCTGAGCCTGCCTTCTCAGAGCCTCAGCGGGTTGCGGAAAGCCCTGGCCGAGCTGAGCAAAGCCACCGGGACCGAGGCTCGCGGTCAGGAGCTGCAAGGTCAGCTGGCACGCCTGAAACCGCCCCCCGGTCCGGGAGTAAGGGTCTTCGTGGAGATCTGGGACAAACCGCTCATGACCACGGGGGGCGGCACGTTCGTGGACGAGCTGATCACTCTGGCCGGAGGTCGCAACGTCTACGCCGACCGCCAGCAGTACCCCAGCATCAGCGTGGAAGACCTGCTGCTGCGCCAGCCCGAGGTGATCGTGCTGACCGTGAGCCAGGTCGAGGAGGCCCGCTCCCGGCCCGGCTGGGACCGCCTGGCCGCAGTCCGAAGCGGACGGATCTATCGCATGGAGCCAGACCTCCTGGTGCGGCCCACCCTGCGGCTCCCCCAGGCTGTGGAGCAGTTGGGGGGGTTTCTGAGTCCATGATCGCCCGTCTGGGGGGCCTGATGCTGCTGGGACTGCTGGGACTGGCTGCCTGCCTGGCGGTGGCCGTCTCGCTGGGCAGCATCAGCATCAACCTGCTCGAGCTCGACGACGTGACTCGAGCCATCCTGCTGGACATCCGACTGCCGCGAGCCTTGCTGGGAGCCTGCGTGGGCGCCTGTCTGGCCAGCGCCGGAGTGGCCTTTCAGGCTCTCCTGCGCAATCCCCTGGCCGACCCTTACGTGGTAGGGGCCAGCTCGGGGGCGGCCCTGGGGGCGGCCCTGGCCTTCCTGCTGGGACTCACTTCGGTGCTGCCCCTGGCTGCTTTCGCGGGGGCAGTAGGAGCGATGCTGTTCATTGTGCGCCTGGCCCGCATCGGAGGGGCCCTGCCGGTGGACACGTTCCTGCTGGCAGGCGTGGTGGTGGGCTCGTTCCTCTGGTCTCTGGTCAGTTTCATGCTCACCCTTGCGCGCCAGGACATGGCACGCATCGTGTTCTGGCTCATGGGCAGCCTGGCCGACGCGCGCTGGAGCCAGCTGCCGCTCATCCTCCCCTACCTGGTGATAGGCCTGGGCGGGCTCTACTACGGGGCTTTGAGCTTGAACCTGCTGACTCTGGGTGAAGAGGCGGCCATCCCCCTGGGCCTGCCGGCCGAGCGGGCCAAGCTGTGGGTCTTGCTGGGGGCCACGCTGCTGACCGCCGCGGCCGTCTCGGTGAGCGGACTGATCGGCTTTCTGGGACTGATCGTGCCTCATCTTTGTCGCGGCCTGGTGGGCCCCGACCACCGCCTGCTACTGCCCGCGGCGGCCCTGGGCGGGGCCATGTTCCTGGTCTTGTGCGATACCCTGGCGCGCAGTCTGCGCCCCGGCCTGGAGCTGCCGGTGGGCGTGATCACCGCCCTGTTGGGAGCCCCGTTCTTCTTCTGGCTGCTCTACAGCCGTCGGAGGTTGACGTGAGCCTGCGAGGCTCCGACCTGAGCTGCAGCTACGGCTCCACCCCGGTCCTGCACGAGGTATCCGTGCAGCTCGAGCAGGGTGAGCTGGTAGGAATTCTGGGGCCCAACGGCTCAGGCAAGTCCACCCTGCTCAAGGTGCTGGCGGGCGTGCTGACCCCCGCCAGCGGAAAAGTGCTGCTGGAGGAACGCTCGCTGAGCGAGTACCGGCGCCGCGATCTGGCCTGCCGGCTGGCCTACGTGCCCCAGCAGGTGGAGCTGCCCTTTCCCTTTCGTTGTAACGAGCTGGTGATGATGGGGCGCTATGCCCGCATGCTCGGCCCGGGGCTGCAAGAGGGCGCTCACCAGGAGGCGGTGCGTCAAGCGATGCGGGCCACCGGGGTCGAGGCGCTGGCCGATCGCCGCTTCAGCGAGCTCTCCGGGGGAGAGGCCCAGCGTGTGCGAATCGCCCAGGCCCTGGCCCAGGAAGGCCAGGTCATGCTGCTCGACGAGCCCACCTCCCACCTGGACGTGGCCTACCAGTTGGATCTGATGCGACTCCTGTCCTCTCTGGCGGCTCAGGGGCAGGCTCTGGCTGTCTCCCTGCATGATCTCAACCTGGCGGCCCTGTTCTGCCACAGGCTGGTCTTGCTGAAAGCGGGCCGGGTGGTGGCTTGCGGAGCCCCGGCCGAGGTACTTACGGTGGACAGGCTTGAGCAGGCCTTTGCGGTGAGATTGGAGGTGCAAGCCGGTCCCCCGGTGCGGGTGTTCGCCGGGAGTCAGAGCCGGTTGGGGGACCGCCGGGTCAGAAATGATTAATGTGCTCGCACTTTGGTTTTGCACATTAACACAATCTAACGAACGCGCCGGAACTGCGTTCCAGCGCGTTGTAAAGTGCAAGACCAAAGGCCTTGCACTTTAGATACACCTGCCCGCAGAGAGTGACCCTCGTGGGCCAGCAGCCAGCGCTTGCTCTCCAGGCCCCCGGCGTAGCCGGTCAGTTGGCCGTCGCTGCCGATGACTCGATGGCAGGGCACCACGATGGCCAGCGGATTGCGAGCGTTGGCCGCGCCCACAGCCCGCACCGCGCGTGGCCGGCCGATCAGGCGGGCTACCTCGGCGTAGCTGGCGGTCTGGCCGAAGGGGATGCCGACCAGCGACCTCCAGACTTGCTCCTGAAACGCAGTGCCATTGGTCCCCAGCGCAAGCTCGAAGGCTCGCCGGCTTCCATCAAAGTATTCCTGAGCTGACGACGCGCATCGTGCAACACCGGATCGCTCGATTCGCCCCCCCGGGCCTCTCCAAACAGGATCGACACCAGGCGGTTGTGCCGGGCGGTCAGGGTCAGGGGGCCGAGCGGGCTTTCCATCGTCAACATCAGGGCAGGTTTCCTTTCGTCCACAGGTGCATGACGGCGTAAGAGCGCCAGGGACGCCAGCGCTCGGCCAGCTCGAGGGCCTTCGGGCCCAGCAGCTTGCGAACGCCCAGGTCGGTCTGAGGAAACGCATCCGGCCAGTGCAGCGCCCGCAGGGCCACGTAGTGCGAGGTCCAGGGGCCGATGCCGGGCAGGCTTTCCAGCTTGCTCAGCGTTTCCTGGAGCGGTTGGCTGCCATCCAGCCGCAGCTCGCCTGATGCCACCTTGCCGGCCAGGCTCACCAGGCTGCGCGCCCGCGCCCTGGGCAGGCCCAGCGAGGCGATCTCTTCGGGGTCTTCCTCGGCCAGCATCTGTGGGCCGGGAAAGAAGCCTCCGTAGCGGGCCACCAGGCGCCCCGCCAGCGTGGTGGCTGCCCGCACGCTGACCTGCTGGCCCAGCACCGCGCGCAGCGCCATTTCGAAAGGGTCGAACGCCCCGGGTACGCGCAGTCCGGCGTCGTAACCAGGCCCGAGCACCTGCGCGATCTCGGCCGGATGGGCGTCCAGGTCGAAGAGACTGCGCAGGCGGGCGCGCAGGCTCAGGGTCTGACGGGCCAGCGAGAGCGGCAGGCGGGCCACCAACGCCGGCCTGGCGGGGTGGTGGCCAACCAGAATCTCGCCCTGCGGGGTCAGACGGCGAACCTCGTGATCGCTCACCGACTCCAGGCCGGTCACGGCCCGGGCGCGCAAAAATGCGAGCATCCCGGCCCAATCATAAGGTGGACGGTAATCCAGCCGCAGGCTCAGCCCGCTCGCCGGAGGGCCCTCGCAGCGCAGAGACGAAGGGGGGCGCCCGAACTGCTCCTGAAACAACGCGTTGAAGCGGCGCAGGCTGCCGAACCCGCAGGCAAACGCAACCTCGGTCAGGCTCAGCTCGGAGTCGCGCAACAACTGGCGGGCCATCGCCAGACGCCGGGTCTGGGCCAGGCCCACCGGTGAGACGCCCAGCTCGCTCTGCATCGAGCGGCGCAGATGGCGAGCGCTCACCCCGAGCCTTCCGGCCAGCTCTTCCAGCGAAGCCTCATTCAAGAAACCTTCGTCGATCAACTTCACGGCCGATTGCACCAGGCGCGAGACGGCGTCCACCGGCGCCTGCCCCGGCGCAAGCTCGGGACGGCAACGCAGGCAAGCCCGGTAACCGGCCCGCTCGGCCTGGGCCGCGTTGGCATAGAACGCGCAGCTCCGGCGAGCCGGGCGGCGGGCCGGGCAGATGGGGCGGCAGTAGATCCGGGTGCTGCACACGGCCACGAAAAACTGCCCGTCGAAGCGGGGGTCTCGCGCCGACAGAGCCCGGTAGCAAGTCTCGTCATCCAGCGTCACCAGGCCACTCTAGCACGACGGTGGGGAGAGTGTCTCGCCGTTTTCGGACCTGACGCTGGCGCTGGGCAAGGGAGGGCGGGATGCTTGACCAGGCCTGGCAACTCTCAGTGATCGAAGTCTCGGAGCCGGCTGCCCATCGAGAGGGAACTGGCTTCTCGTCCAGTGCTCCGGGATCTCGTTCATCGAATGGCAAACTTTGGGCAATCTCGCAGCAAGGAACCGGCAACAATCCATTAACCGTGCTCTGTCAAGCTGGTCCTATGAAGCTACAACAACCTCTCCACCTCCATCTTCGGGACCTGCGCACCCGGGCAGGGCTGAGTCAGCTTCAGCTGGCTATTCTCTCGACCGTGGATGCAAGAAGGGTCTGCGATTACGAACAGGGCTTGCGCAAACCGTCCCCGGCTCATCTCGAGCTCGTGGCTCCGCATCTCAAGACAAACCTTCCGGCGCTGCTGCTCCACCCCGACCTCTGGCGCAGCCGCTCCTCTCGGGACAAATGGTTCCAGGACAAGCATCCTTTTTGGCCTGATATCGAGCGGTTCGGCCACGAGCGATTGAAGTCTGCCATGGCTGCCTTTGGCCCGGGGATCAAGCGGCTCGTCGATGCCTGCTCGGAGTCTGGCAGAGCGTTCCTGACCCTGACCCCGAGCGACTCCAGCCCGGAATGGACGTTCCAGTTAAAGCATATCTTGGGGGGAACCGAGCCCTCCCTGGCCTCGCCGCTCGGGATCCAATTCCGTCGCCACTTCGTGACCCACCCGAAGGAACATCGCTATGTGGGCGACTGCTCGGTGCCCTGCCTGATCGGAGCTTGCGCCAACGTGCGCTACATTCTGATCCCCAAAGTGAGCGTGCGAACCTTCGCCCATCCCGACTTTCCCATCACGATGGATTTTCTGTGCGGAATCCGCGAGCCCGTCAGCCCATTCACCACCTGAACTTGGAGGTGGACGGCACAGGCCACGACCCTCGTTGGGACGCCAGGCGCCAGAACGCTCTCGCGATGCACACCGTGCGGTTTACGCAGGAGGACATCGGAGAGCGGACTTCCTGGACTTGTTCCACGGCCGGATCATCCCGTACGCCAATCTCTCGCGAGCAGCCTGACGATCCCAGATTTCTTGTGAATCCTCGGTCGGGGCGTGGGATATCCCACGTTCAGCATGGGATCCACACCCTGCCAGGGGATCCCA
>QWHO01000351.1 GCA_021404945.1 bacterium CPR1 | reverse complement strand
GCCCAACCAGCCTGTGCTCCAACTCGTAGAGCAGGCCAGCACGCAGTTGATGCAGGGAGGTACCCGGATCATCGGTCAGGTTGCGCCCGGTCGCTACCAGGGCGCCAACGAGCAGCTTGTCGTGGCCGGCGGTCAGAACGGCTCTCTGCAGGTTCAGGGGCACGTGGACGGCTGGCAGATCTCCGAGCACAGCCAGGACCTGCGCGACCCGCAGGGCGGCCAGGTCAAGATGCACGCCGGACAGCTTGGCGGCGTGCCCTTCCAGCGCGTGTTGCGCCCTGCCCAGGACGGCAGCCAGATCATCCAGGGTCAGCTCGGGCCCCTGCCCGAGAGTGGACGCGTGATGCAATCCGCCGATGGCCAGACCCGCGTCTCGCGCGATATCGGGCCCTACCACCTCGAGCAGGCCATCTGGTTCGTGGCCGACTCGAACGCCCGGATGACGGGGGGCGGGTTCTTCGGTTAGCTGCGAGACCGGAGACCGGTTTCACCTGAAGAGCCTGGCGGCGGAGATCCCGGGTTGACCCGCAAGCCCCGGCAGGTGTCAGGAACGCAGCTGGACTTCCCTGACACGGTTTTTCGGATGCGCGACCTCAACCGCAGGACGGGGCCGGGTTGCGGCCGGACTTCTAAGCTTTGCCCGCCTGGCGCTGGGCGTAGGCCGACCTGTCGAACACGTCCGGGTCGCCCGAAGAAAGCCCCTGGCCCTGGCGCATGACCGTCTGCAGCCCGATGTACTCGTCCGACTTCGCCTTGTAGGCGGCCAGCTCGGGGCTGGGCTGCTGCTGCAGTCGCTGGGCCGCCCAGTTGTTTTGCTCGAAGACCAGGGCATCGGTCAGGTCGCCCTGGACGCCCTGCTCGAGCCACTCGTTGCGTTTGGCCTGGGCGCGCAGCTGGGCCGCTTTGGCCTCTTCCTCGCTCTGGCCGGGAGGGCCATACAGCGAGGCGGTATCGAAGCCGTTGAGCTGGCGCGCGGCCACGCCGGCCGACACGCTGCCCACCGCCACGGTGGCGTTCTCGGGCCTGAACCTGTCGCCCAGCTTGTTCATCTCGCCCTTGAGCTCGCTCTGGAACGAGTCCGGCATCTTCTGGACCTGCTCGAACAGCTTGCCTTCGAGTTGCTCCATCCGTTCGGGCGAGGCTGGCGTCTTGACGGCGCTCACGCCGCCTGCCGCGTAGGGGTCCTTTCCCTCGCCAGCGAGCAGGTAGTTGTGGCTGGCCTCCATGCAGTTCACCATCTTGCGGGCCGCATCCAGGTCGCGGGCGTCGTACTTGCCGCCCGACTCATCCATGTAGGCCCGGCTGCGGTCGCAGAAGGCTTTCACGCCATCGGTCTTGGGGTCAGCCGAGCACTCTTTCCAGATCTGCGAGAGCTGCGGATCTTGCACCAGGAAGCTGTGCATGGTCGAGCGGGCCTGATGGGCCGCCCCGAGCTCATTGCCGTTGGCGTTGCGCAGCATGTCCTGGAAGTTGCCGTCCCAGCCATACTCCGACAGGGCGGCGGTGGAGTTGAGCAGCTCCTGGCGAGCCCGCGCCACGGGGGGATCAGGGGCCTTCGTCTCGGTTCCCACACCGAGGTCATCTTTGGGCACCCAGCCGGCCGAGCCGTTCTGGCCGGCGATGTGCATCTCGACCTCACCGGCGTTCTGCTGAGCCATCGCGGTCTCAGCCACGTTGGCCTCCATGGCCTTCATCGCGTCGGGATGGTAGTCTTCCGCCACGCTGGTGGGAGCCCGGCCTTCGGTCTGGGGGCTGGGGTGGGAAACCTCGCCGGTTTCGCGGTCGCCCAGAATGGGGCCCAGCGCGGCCAACGGCTGCAGCTCGGGCGTATCCGCCTCAATCCGTTTTTCTTCCGGGATCTCCTTGATCTCGGTCAGCTTCTCCACCTGCCCCGGAGTGGCCAGCTGAGCCTCCACCGAGCCCTGAGCGAAGGCCCGGGAGTGACCGGGCACGTCGCTGAGCACTTCATCGGGGCTGCGCCCGATCTCGGCTAGCTCGACGCCCTCTTCATCCTGGCTGCCGGGAGAGCCGTTCCCCTGGGCGGCACCGGTCCTGGCGCCGGCTGCCAGGGCGCGCTCATCCTGGGTCTGGCCCACGCCCATGCGACGGTTGCGGTCCCTGGTTTCGGTATCTTCCCCTGGATCGTGGTGCAGGTCGTCGAGGATGTCCGAATCGGCGCCCGACTGGCGGGCGTTCTCGGCACCTCGCCCCTGCTGCTGTTGCTGCGACTGATCGATGGCCTGCTGGGCCAAGCGCGAGAGCTGGGCCGATTCCTGGTGGTGGACCCTCTCCTGGTCGTCCTCAGCCGTTCGCTGCAAGCCTTTCATCGCGGCTGACAGGCCGCCGGCCTGGGCGGCGTTGCTGACGAACGCGCTTTGCGGGGGCACGTAGTTCCCGCCTGCGCTGATAGAACCGGCCGATGCCATAAGGACCCCTCCGATAGCGGATTGTGAGGAAAATGCTGGCTTAGAGCTTCAACGCGAGGGTCAAAAGAACCTGCTCTTGCAGTGCCGCGCATTGATTCAGCGCGTTGGAAGGTCAGGCAGGACCTGAGCGGGGCATCAGCTGATGGGCGGTTGCTGATCCGACATCAGCATCTGCTCCTCACCGGCCAGTTTGCCGGCCATCGCTTGCTCGGCCACCTGTTGCTCCATGAAGGCCGTCTCTTCCGGCGAGGGCTCCAGGGGCAGCCATTCGCCTTCCGACAGAAGGGCCGGCTCGAGCTCCACCGTCAACAGCTCCACCGGACGAAGCTCCGGGCTGCCCAGCTCGCGGGCCGCCTCCTGGGGAATCTGCTTGAGGTCGGCCATCTTCTTGACCGGCTGGCTCTCGACCATGCGGCTGGCGGCCGCGGCCGCGTGGGGCGGGACGCCTTCGAGGATCTCTTCGGGAGTGCGGGCATCGAGATCCTCGATCTCGTTCTCTTCCTCCACTTCGTCGATGGCCTCAGCGTCGGACTCGTTGAGCTCCTTGGCCAGCCGGTGCATGGTGGCGTCGTCGAGCTTGGGCTGGGTGGAGATGGCCGGGTTGGGGTTGAATTTGGGCTTCTTTCCCTTGCCCTTCCTGAGCCTGGCCATCTGGGGGTCCTCGATGTGCCCCGCGCCGGCCCCCGACTGGCGGGCGTTCTGCAGCTTGTCATCGGCCTTCTTCTCATGCTGCTGCTCGGCGTGTTGCTGAGCTTCCTGCTGCTGCTCCATCTGCTCCTGGGCGGCCATGGACAGCTGAGCCGACTCGTTGTGGCGCAAGGCGGCAGCCTCGTTCTCCTGGCTGGGAGCCTTGAGCGCTCTGGTGTTGACGAAGGCTCCCATGCCCACCTGCTGGGCGTTGCTCAAGAATTGGTGCGGTTGGGGACCAAGATTGCCGCCGACGTTATTCATGGCGTCATTGTAGCACGCCGGGGAAGATGCCCGCCACGCGGTGCTCGAGCATCGCTTCTGGCTCGTCCCCGCAGCTTGGGATCCCCTCGAACTCAATCGGCTCGAGCTGCACCACCAGTCCCTGGGCCTCGACCCGCAAGCCATCGCGGCCGGCCACCCGAGGGCGCGATCCGGTTTCTTCCCAGACGCCAGCTTCGGCCACCTGGCACAGCTTGTCGAGATAGAGCGCGCCCCGATAGTGGGCGGGCTGGAACATCCCCTCCCGCTGGCGCTCCAGGAAGGCCGGAACGTCGTCGGGGGTCAGGTTGCCGTAACAGCCGAACTCGGGGAAAGTCAGCGTGGTGGGCGCAAAGCGGTGCCCTCCCGGATGGCTGCACTCGAGCACCTCGGCCCCCAGCAGCTCGAGAGCCCGGGCCACGGGGGGGCCGAGCTGGCCACAACAGGCGTCTCGGCTCCCGTGGCAACAGACCAGGAAAAGCTCTTCTTGCATACGGGACGACGTGCCCTCCAGGAAAGCCAGGGCCTCCTCGGCGCTGGCAAAGCGGTCCCCTCGTACGACCCCGTCGCGCCACTCGATGGCCCGCGCCCTCCCATCAGGAGCGTGCGCGAGCAGCAGCTTGGCGCCCAGTCGCTTGAGCTCGGGCCCGAGCATCTCCACGACGGCCAGTTTTTCCACCCTGGCCGGCCAGGGACGCGGATGCGAGAGCACCAGAAGGCGTCGGCACTCCGGCGCTGAGCCCGGCAAGAGCGAGCCCCGCTCGCGGTGAAACTGGCTGCACCTCACAGAGCCGGATCGGGGGGATCGACCCGGCTGGCCCGCGCACCCATCCTGTAACGCCAGGTCATGATGGCCACGAAGAGCAGCTCGGCCAGGCAGAAGGCGCCCACGAACTCCACCCCGCCATTACCGAATCCGTAGCTGTGCAGCCCGGCTCCGAGCACGAAGTTGACCCCGTACCAGGCCATCAGCACGCCCTGGAAGGCCACGATGGAGCCGGCCGCCAGGCCGAAGTGGCGCAGCCAGCCGGCGTAGCGTCCGTGCAGCAGGGCCAGGTAGCCCAGCAGGGCGATCAGGGCCCAGACCTCTTTGGGATCCCAGCCCCAGAAGCGGCCCCAGGAGTAGTTGGCCCACACACCGCCCAGAATGGTGCCGGCGGCCAGCAGCAGCACGCCCACCTGGATGGCCTTGTAGAGGGCCAGGTTGAGGGCTTTCAGGCGCTCCTTGCGATCCTGGGCGAAGGCATAGCACCACGTCACCATGTGTCCCAGGCCCAGCGCCAGCAAGAAGGCGGCGTAGCTGAGGGTGATGGTGAGCACGTGCACGGTCAGCCAGAAGTTGTTGCGCAGCACCGGCGTGAGCGGCTTGATGGTGGGATCGAGCACGGCCGGCAGGTTGTCGGCCAGGATCAGGGCCACGCTCGCGCCCGCCAGAGCGGCCAGCAGGTAGAACCGGTTGCGGTAGATGGTCTCGAAGATGAGAGCGAAGAGCACCGCTCCAAAGGCCACCCAGGTCACCGACTCGTACATGTTGGTCACGGGGGGGCGGCCGGCGATCAGGCAGCGCAGCAAGAATCCATAGCAGTTCAGGGCAAAGCCCGCTCCAGCCGAGGCCATGCCCAGCCAGTAGAGCTTGGACTGGGCCGAGGGGGCGAACAGGATCAGAAAGAATCCCAGGACGTAGAGCGCCCAGGCTTTGCGGAAGGCGTGGAAATTGTTGTAGTGGACCTCGCGCTCCATGGTGCCGGGGGCGGGGACCGGGCCCATGCTGGCCAGCGCCTGGCCAACCGGAGGGCTGGCCTGGGCGGCCCGGGCCGGGTCGCCGGTGGCGGACGCTTCCAGCAGCTTGCCCATCGCCTCGCGGGCCGGCACGTCCAGGTCGCGCAGCTCGGCCAGGCTGGTCCACTGGCCCGTCAGGTCGACCGAGTTGGGCACCACCTTCCACAGGGTTCCATCCAGGATGGCCAGCAGCGTCTGCATGCGGGCCAGGAGCTGGTTGAACTCCCTGTCCTCGGGGGTCAGCTCCTCTTTGGTGCGCATCTTGTTGTGCACCGCGGTCTGGCGCGAGCGCACCTGGGCGTTCTCGGAGAGCTCCTTGAAGGAATACCAGCGCCGCTCGGAATCGAGCTCCAGCTTTCGCTTCAGCTCCAGGTTGCGAAACTCGATGCACTGCTCTTCCAGGGCGGCCTCGGGTTTGGCCATCCAGCGCAGGGAGGTCCACATCGGATCTTCGTTCTGGAAGCGGGCCTTCCCGGTGATGAAGCGCACGCTTTCGGCCGCCAGGGTGTCCAGCGGCTTGAGGCGCCCGCCATCTTGCACCGGCAGACGGCGAAGCTCGGAGAAATCATCCGCCCGGGCGGGGATGGCCACCAGCAGCAGCACGATGAGAATGAGCAGTCTGTTCACGAGGACTCCTTTGCC
The DNA here is from genome assembly GCA_021404945.1 of bacterium CPR1. Taxonomy (GTDB): domain Bacteria; phylum Vulcanimicrobiota; class Xenobia; order Xenobiales; family QWHO01; genus QWHO01. Next base: position 1,058 of record QWHO01000351.1, on the reverse strand, counting down.
GCCTGGCGGGCCTGGTACTTGCGTTTCCCCTGCATATAGGGCTTGAGGTAGAACATCGTAAAGATGCCTCCCACCAGCATGATCGAGCCGAGATACTTGAGGAAGATGCCCGGATCGTAGGCCACCGAGAAGACCGAGATCCAGGGACCGGCGGGATTCTCCTGATAAGAGGACTGGAAGAAAGTAAAGTTGTTGCGGTGCAGAGGCTCGTTCATCTGGATGATGTGCTCCTGGCCGTCCACCCGCACCTTGCTCTTATAGCTGGCCGGATTGGTGGTGCCCGGATCGTAGCCGATCTCGAAGTCGAGCAATTCGAGCTTGACGCCCACCGGCACCGTCTTGAACGCGTAACCGAACCAGGCCGGCTTGCCGCTCGCATCTTTAATTTCGCGCACATCGCCGTACTGCAGCCAGAAGGGGTTGGCCGATTGCGAGCCCTCCAGCTTCACGCGGATGGCCGGAGGAGGTCCGTCCTTCTGGTCCTTGGGCAGCTTGAACTCGCGGTAGACCGTTTCCTTGCGCGAGGAGGGCAGCACCTCGCGGGCGGTGAGCTGGATGTCCATCCAGCCCGGGCTGACGGGCTGGCCGGGGACGAACTGGCCCTGCTTGCCGTTCTCTAACTGGTAGAAGAGCTTCCCGTCCGGGGTGAGATAGAGGTCGAGGTGGCGTCTGGGGGCCTTCTGCTGGTGGGCGTGGCCGTCCTCGACCGAGTTCTCCGGGCTGAAGTTGTAGAGCGCCCGCACCCGGAAGTCCGGATCCGGCCGATGAGGTGCAACATACGCGCGTCGCGTCCATGATTCCGGTTATGCGCGATGCCGTAAGCTTCCCCACATGGGAACGTTTCAGGCTCACCATGGCGCAATTCCAGTGCGCGAGCGGAACAACAGATGAGGATCTTGTGATTTGTCTCGATAAGCCGAAAAACGCGATCGCCGGAAAAACGCAGGCCGGCCTGCCATATGAGAAATTTTCGCTCGAAGCGGTTCGAAAAATCGATCAGGCGCCTCGAGGGCTTCGGACATTCGTGATGGTACGCCTTGGGGAGGCCAATGACAGCG
>QWHO01000350.1 GCA_021404945.1 bacterium CPR1 | reverse complement strand
GAGAAAGTGGCTCTTTTGGAGGACGAGAAGCTCAAGACCCGCCACTTCATGGAGGACGTAGCCCACGAGCTGAAAACCCCCGTGACCGGGCTGTGCGGCTCGTTGGAAGCCCTCACGCGAGGAGCCGACGGCGAGGCTCGCGAGCGATTGCTGCGCAACCTCGAGCGCGAGTCGAGCCGGCTCTCGGAGCTGATCTCCCGGCTCATCGAGCTGCAAAAGCTCGACTACTACGAGTTAAAGCTGGAGCGCTTCGAGCTGGTTTCGCTGCTCGAGACCTCAGGCGACAACTTCGAGCAGGAAGCGCGCAAGAAGAACATCACCCTGGAGATCGTGGGACCCGACCAGGTCGAAGTGATGGGGGACGCCGGCAAACTGCAGCGCGTCGTGGAGAACCTGCTCGACAACGCCATCCGGGTCTCTCCCGTCGACAGCCGGCTGGAGCTGGCCGTGGAAGAGCAAGGTCAGACCGTGCGCGTGGCCCTGCGCGACGAGGGCCCCGGGCTGAGCCAGAGCGACCTCTTCGAGCGCCACCGGCGCACCGGCTCTTCTTCCACCCTGGGAAACCTGGGGCTGGGCCTGGCCATCGCCTCCGAAGTGGTCCGTCGCCACGGGCACGAGCTGGGCGCGCGCCCCCGCGAGCTGGGCGGAACCGAGTTCTTCTTCAGCCTCTCCCGGCCTGACAAGAGGAGGGGCCCGGCCAAGGACAATTCCTCCACGCTCCAGAATCATGACTGATGCGCATTGTTCGTTTTGCCGTCCTGCTGGGGTTGCTGGCCCAGCTCGGTTGCGGGGCGATCCTCCAGGGCGTCAAGGCCGGGATGGACGCCAGCAAGCCTCCTCAGACCCTCACGACGGCCGACAAACGATTGTCGGTGGTGGTTCCTGGAGACTGGACCCGCGACGACAGCCTCCACGAGGAAGCCGACCTGGGGGCCCACCAGAAGGTAAAAGAGCTCTACGTGGTGCTGCTCGACGAGAAGAAGGAAGACTTCGAGGACATGACCGTCGAACAGCATGCCGAGCTGACCCTCTCTTCCATCAAGTCGAGCATGAAGAACTGCCAGGTCTCCGAGCCGGTCAAGCTGACCATCAACGGCTGCCCGGCCATTCAGCACGTGATCAATGGCAGCGTGGACAACATCAAGGTGGTCTTCATCCACACCACCATCGAGTCCGGGAAAAGCTACTGCCAGATGCTGACCTGGACGCTGAAGTCGCGCTGGGGAAACCAGGAGGACGACCTGCGCAAGGTCATCGAGAGCTTCCGCGACCAGGATACCGCCGCCCCGCCAGTCAACGCGAAATAGGAGTCCGCCCCACGGGCTCGAAACGCCTTCAACCATGGATTGGCTTTCCGACCGGCTGCGTGAGCTGGGAATCGTGGAGAAGCTCGAGCAGGAAAGGGCCCTGCTCGAGCGCGACCGCCTGCTCGAGGCCCAGACCTTCAGCCTGGAGCAGCGCATCCCAACCTGGGATCGCCTGAACGTGCTCCATCTCACCACCGACGAGGTCAAGCTGAACGCCCTCAAAGCCGAGCATCGCCAGGTGCGCTCCGAAATCAAGGCGGTCGACGCCACCATCGAAGAGCAGTTGCGCGGCCTGCGTTACGAGACCATCGAGCTGGAGCTGGCCTCCACCATCGAGCTCTGCCTGCGCCAGGCGCGCCGCGACCTGTGGCTCAACCCGCCCCGCACCCGGCCTCTGGCGGCCAGCCTGCAGGCCCTGGCCGACAGAGTGCTGTCCCAGTTTGCCCCCGAGCTCGACTGGGAAGACGTGCTGCGCGGCCTGAGCGATGAGGCCATCTGCCGCGAGCTGGCCGCCCGCGAAGCTCCCAGCGAATGGCCGGCCGGCTATCCCCCCATCAACTCCCAGAGCCTGCGACCCCTGGTGGCCCGCCAGCTCGGCCCGGCCATCTTTCCGCTTTTGAAAGCCCAGGCCGAGGTGGCCGCCAGGGTGGTCAAGCTGGAGGCCGAGCTGCGCGAGGTCTCCTCGGTCATCTCCGCCTTCGACCGCATCAACGTGCTGGAGAAGAGCCCCGCCGAGGCCCGTGAGGAGGAGCTCAAGCTGCTCTTGTCCTCCTCGCGCAGCGAGCTCTTCCGCCGTAGCGAGGAGATCCGCGAGCAGGCCTACCGGGCCTTGTCGGCCTTCCCGCCCCTGGGCGTCTACCTGCGGGCCATGGAGGCCCGGTCGCTGCTGGGGCGGGTACGCATCAGCCACGAGGAGACTCTGGGAGTGGAGGGCCGGGTGGTGATGGCTCCGGTGGTGGCCGCCCGCCACCTGGTTCTGGCCTCTCTGCGCCGGCTGCACGAAGCCTTCCGGGAAGCCTTTCCTGCCATCAAGCTGCCGCGCGAGTACGTCACGCCGGCCGCCCCTCCGGCCGGGCCCCTCAAGGCCTTCCTCGACCGGGTGAACCGGGGCCAGGCCTCCCACCAACGCGAGCGGGCCCTGAGCCACGCCCTGATGGTGGCCGCGCTCCAGGCGGAGGTCAGCAAGACGAAGAAGCTGGTCTCTCCGGTCGACCAGCTGGCCTTCTGGAAGAGCAGCGAGCCCCAGAAGCGCTTGCTCGAGCTGACCCAGCGGCGCGAGTGGCACGAGCACGCCCTGCGAGAGTCCGAGCGGGGCCTGGTGCAGGCGACTCGCGAGGCGGCCCACGTCCTGCTGGGTTTCCGTCTGCGCGACGCAGCTCAGACCCTGGTGGAAGGCGTCAGCCGCATGCACACCGACAGCGGCAGCTCGGGTCAGCCCAGGAGCTGCCCGGTGCACAACCAGGAGCACTGCCAGCGCCTCTACCAGGCCCTGCTGGGCATCCTCAACGAATATGGGCTGCGCGGGACTTACCTTGACTTTCTCAAGCAGGTGGCGGCGGCTGTTCCGCTTGATCTGCAGATCGAGCCAGACCCCGTCGCCGGCTATCCGCCGATCTCTCCCACCCAGCTGGCCGGGATGCTGGCTCACCGGCTGCAGGGCACCGACTTCCCGGCCATGGTGATCAGCCTGCAGGAGCTGATCGCCACCGAGCAACAGGTGGCGCAAGAGCTCGAGCAGGCCAGGAGCGAGGTGACCGTGTGGGATACCCTGAACATCTTCACCGTCTCGCCCGCCGAGCGCCGCCGCGACGAGCTGGGCCGGCGCCGCATGAAGCTCTCGCCCGAGATCGCTCGCCTGCAGAAAGAGATCGAGCGCCTGCTCGGCCGGGCCGCCGAGAGCTACCCACCGGCCGCCCTCTACTTCAGCCTGCCTCAGGTCGAGTGGGCCATTGGCGCTGTGAAAGCCCGGTGCCACAGCTACAGCCGCAAGTCCGGGAACCGATATTATCGCGTTTACCGCTGTGTCCTGTCGGGCAAGGCCACAGCCGACGCCGTGACCCAGCGCTGGGCGGCGGCCCTGATCAAGACCTACGGCGTCTTGCCCACCTACCATGCCCTGCTCGAGTCGTGGGAGCTGACCGACCGGGGAGTCTGAGCCTCCCAGGAAAAACCCACCCCGCTCGCCGAACCCACCCGGGAGCCCGGCCGCAACCCCCTCGTGGTCGCGGGCAACTCATCCGCGGAGGGAAGACTTTTGTCCTGGGCCATCCTGATCGTGGAGGATGATCCCACCCTGCGGGACATCCTGGTCACCACGCTGGAAGACTACGACCAGTATCTGGTTTACGGTGCCTCGAGCCCTTCCGAGGCGCTAGCCCTGGCGCGCGAGAATATCTTCGACCTGGTGGTCACGGACGTGCGCATGGATGAAATGGACGGCATCCAGTGCCTGCAGCAGATGCGATTCATCCAACCGGACCTGCGCAGCATCGTGATCACCGGCTACGCATCCGACGACGCCCCCGGCCGGGCCATCCGGGTGGAAGCCGAGGACTATCTCTTCAAGCCCTTCGGTATCGCCCAGTTCCTCACCGCCGTCGAGCGCGTGCTGGAGGTCGAAAAGGAGAAGACCTTCTACGAGCAAGTAGTGGGGGCCGTCAACCACTCCCTCAAGGCGCTGGCCCGCATGGCCGGCACGGCCATCTCGCAGGCCGAGCTGGCCTCCCTCGAACGGCTGCGCGATCGGGCCTTCCAGAGCCTGTACGTTGCCATCCGCTCGGGCATGCTGGTGCAGGGAGATGGGCTGGGGATGTGGGACCGGCTCGAGCAGCTCGAAGCCGACCGCGAGCAGCTCAAGACTCCCGGCTTTCACGGCAAGGAGCGCCAGGCACTGGCCGATGGCTACCGTCACGTGGTGGAGCTGATGGCTGCCCTGAGCCGGGCCGGCCTGCGGGCCCAGAGCGCCAGCCGCAAGCCCCATCAGGTGTCCGTGCCCGACTTTAATCGGTTCTTCCGGCGCATCAAGTCCGGCGAGCTCTCGATCGAGCAGGTCAAACTGGCTCCCTTCCTGCGTCAGCTTTCAGCCGAGGCTCGCACCGCCAACCCGGAGCTCGAGCAGCTCTATGAGAAGGCCTGGGGGGCCGACGTAAAGACCCCGGTATCCTGACCGGATGCTCTTCACCTATCGCTGCCTCGACGAAGGAGGACGCGGCCGCGACGGGATCCTCGAGGCGACCTCGGAAGAGACCGTCCGCGCTGAGCTGACCCGGCGGGGCTGGCGGGTGGTGCGTGTCACCCGCGTGCAGGCCGACATCCTGCCGGAGGCCACGCTGCCCACCGCCGGTCCGCCCCGGATGCGCTCTCAGCGGATGAGGGTGGACAGCGCCGCTCCCCTCATCACCCCGCCCGCCAAAACCCAGAAAGCTCCCTCGCTCAAGTCGTTGGCCCTCTTCACGATCCAGTTCGCCACCCTGCTCCGGGCCAACGTTCCCATGAGCCGCTCGCTGGCTGCCCTGGCCCAGGGCGACGACCCGGCCATGAGCCAGGCCGCCTACGAGGTGCTGACCCAGATCGATTCAGGACGCCCCCTGTCAGTGGCCATGGCCCGCCTGCCGCGGGTTTTCGGCCCCGTCTACGTCAGCATGATCCGGGTGGCCGAAAGCACCGGAGCCCTCTACGAGGTTCTGGGCGACCTGGGCGAGTTTCTGACCCGCCTGCAAAACCGCAAATCGCGGCTGCTGGCCGCGCTCAGCTATCCCGCCTTCGTGCTGCTGCTCACCTTCGGTATGCTGGCCTTTCTGATCACCTCCATGCTGCCGCGATTTCTGGATGCGGCTGGCCAGACCGGGGCCGAGGTGCCGGCCCTGACCAAAGCGGTCATGGCGCTTGCCCATCCGGCCCTCTACCTCGTTCCGCTGGGCCTGGTGGTGGCTATCGCGATCTGGTGGTATGTGGCCCGCCACACACCGGCGGCTCGGCTCTTCTTCTCGCGGCTGATCTATGAGTTTCCCCTGACCGGCTACATCATGCGCACCGATCTCTTGATTCGCCTGTGCCGAAGCCTGGGGCAGATGCTGCGCACCGGGGTGACGCTGGATACAGCGCTGAAGCTGCTGCGCGCGGGCGGCACCGGCTACCACAAGTTCGACGCAGCGCTCCAAACGATGCATGAAGAGATCGCTCACGGCGTGGAGGTCTCCCAGGCCATGACCGAGGTGGGCGAGTTCTCGCCCGTGCTGCTCGGTCTGGTGACGAGCTTCGAGAACGTGGGCAATCTCGACGCCGCCTTCCTGCGCTACTCGGAGATGACCGAGCAGGACCTGGACAACTACCTCGACTCACTCTTGCAACTCATCGAGCCGTTCCTGCTGGCCTTCCTGGGCGTGGTGGTCGGAACCGTAATGCTGGCGGCCTTCCTGCCGATCTACCAGCTGATGCAGCGGGTCTAGCATGCGCAAAGTCGGACCGGTCGCGCTGCTCACCCTGCTGCTGTGCCTGGTGATGCTGGCAGGAAACCTGATGCAGGGCCATCCGCCAGGTCAGGTCAACTTGTTTGACGGCCTGCTCCAGGGTTCTCTGGCCGGAGCACTCCTGGCAGGTCTGGCGGTGTTGCTGGAGCTGAGAGCCCCCCGCCTGGAGGCCTTCGGTTTCCTCTCGGTGGCGAGCGCTCTGGTGCTGGCCATGGCCCTCACCCCCCTGGGTCCGGCCATGGCTGCCCTGACCGGCTGCGGGGCTCTGGTCATCCGCAGCCTGCTGCGGGGGCGGCCCGAACTGGCCGGACGGCTGCGCGAAGCCCTGGCCGACGCGCTCCCGCTGCTGGCGGCCGTATCGCTGGCCGGCGCAAGCTTTCCCCCCTGGTCCGTGCTGATCGCCTGGCTGGGTCTGAGCGTCTTCTTCCCGGGAGTGCTGGCCAGCGAGCTCACCGCCGACGAGAACCTGGCCTGGGGCCAGGCTCGCAGCCGGCTGACCTGGGCCCTCCCGTGTCTTGCGCTCCTGGTGATGCCCCTGACCCGGCCCGGCTCGCTCTGGCTTTTCCCCGCCCTTATCGCCCTCCAGGAGCTCTTGCGCCCGCTCTCTTCGGGAGAGCTGGTGCCCAAGAAGGAGCGTGACTCGCTGGAGCGACGGCTGGAAGAGAGCAGCAACCGCCTGGAGCAGCTCCAGTATCAGCTCGAGCACGTTCACCTGGTGGCCATCAACAAAGCGCAGGAGCTGCGACGGCTGGAGCGAGTGACCCGCTCGCTGACGCGCAGCGAGGCGGTGAGCAGCACCGCCGAGCTGGTGCTGGACATGGTCAGCCAGACCACTCCCGGGGCCGAGAGCGTGGTGCTCTTCCTGGTCCAGGAAGGCCGGCTCTGGCCGCTCAGCTCGCGCACGCCTCACCAGACGCGCCTGGAGAACGCGAGCCTGCTGCAACTGGGCGAGCCCTGCGTGGAGGAGGCCATGCGCACCGGCCAGCCGGTCTACAACACAACGATCCCGAGGGCTTCCCCGAGGAGACCCGCGACCTTCTGGCGGTGGTGGGCGCTCAGAGCCTGGTGGCCCTGCAGTCGGCCCGCCGTCGCCAGGCCGAGTTGGAGGCCCTGGAAATGCACCGGGCTGCCCACGAGCGACTGCAGGGCTGGGTAGAGCGGTTGGCATCGCTGCTGGAGGGCACCCGACTGGTCGCCGGCACCCTGGAGCTTGACGAGATGGCCGTGCGGGTGGAGCAGATGACAGCTCAGGTGGTGCTCCACGACCGGGGCATCCTACTGGCCCGAAAGTCGGACGGATCGCTGGCCCCCCTGCGCTTCTGGGGAGGCACCCCCGACCCGGCCGCCACCTTGAGCCTGGCCGAGACCATCCGAGCCAACCTGCGCCCCCTCTTACTCGACGATGTGACGAAGTCTCGCTTCACACCTCTGGTAGCCGGCCAGCGCAGCCTTGTGGGGGTGCCCCTGCTGGTGGAAAGCGATTGCCTGGGCGTGCTGATCCTGACCGCTTCCGAGCCTGGCGCCTTCAGTCGTGAGGATCAGGACCTGCTCTTTTTGATCGGCTTCCTGTCGGCGGTGGCCTATTCCAACGTGCGCCATCACCAGGACCTCAAGGAAGCCCAGTCCCAGCTCTTGCAGACCAGCAAGCTGGCAGCCGTGGGCCAGCTGGCGGCGGGTGTGGCCCACGAGCTGAACACCCCCCTGGCGGCCATCCGCCTGGCGGCCGAAGGGGCCCAGCTGAAAGCCGACCGCCCCGACATCGTGGTCAAGCGACTGGACAAGCTCCGGGCGGCCACCGACCAGGCCCAGAAGATCGTGAGCAATCTCCTGATCTATTGCCAGGGTCGGGAGGCGCCCACCCACCAGAGCGCTGACCTCAACGAGGTGCTGGACGATACTCTTTCGCTGCTGCGCTACCAGCTCAACCAGGACCGGGTTGAGCTGGCCGTGGAGAAAACCGAGCTTCCCGCCGTGCAGGGCAATCCGAGCCAGTTGCAGCAGGTGGTCATCAACTTGCTCATCAACGCTCGCGATGCTGTATCCGGGCCGGGGGCCCGCTCGCGCCGGGTGCGGGTGCGCACCTGGCGTGGCTCGAGCGAGGTCTTCTTGAGCGTGGAGGACGACGGGCCGGGCGTGCCGGCCGAGGTGGTGCCCCATCTGTTCGAGCCCTTCTTCACCACCAAACCGGTGGGCAAAGGCACCGGATTGGGTCTCTCGGTGAGCCACCAGATCGTGGCCCGGCACGCGGGCCGCCTGGAGTATTCCGACGCGGGCCCGGGGGCACGCTTCGTGGTGTGCCTGCCGATTGTCTCAGCGGGTTAATCGATTGGCCAGCACCGCAAACCAGCGCTGATTCTGGTCGATCAGCTTGCCCTCGGCGTCGGTGGCCAGGGTCTTGAGACTGACGGAATCCTGGACGTTGCCACCGATCACGTCGATCTCAGCGGGTCGCACGGCAACCACCAGGTCGCCGTGCGACTTGTAAACCTCGCGCTGGCGGTCGAAGTCGATGCCCTCCTCGCGAGCGTAGCAGACGATGTCCCCCACCTGAGGGGCCCGCTCGGAGAGGCGATAGGCCCAGAAGGCGTAGCGGGGATCCTGCTCGCGTCGGGCCCGAATGGCGTGACGGATGTAGTGAGCATGCCAGTCGGAGTATTCGAAGCGATCCCCCAACCCGGCCTTGCGCATCACGTAGGAGATGAAGGCGGCAGACCAGGGCTCGTGGGTGTCCTTGCCGGTCCAGGTGAGGTTGACGCCCTCCTTCCAGTAGAGCGCCACCCGGTCGGAGTAAACGTCCTCACTCTCCTTGTGGCCTTCTTGAACGATTCTGGCGCCCAGGATGGTCTGGCGACCGAAGTATTCCCACTCCTGACGGGCGATGGACAGCATGCGAGCGGTGGGCGCGTCAGCCACACTCAGAGCCGCCAGCAACAGGCAGAGGAGCAATGAAGTCCGCATGCCAGGCAGTATAGCAAGACAAAAGAGCAGGCGCCAGGTGCCGGGCAGGCGGACAACGCCACCGAACGCACGTTCCGGGCTCCGGTCCGGGGACGGATCATGATCCGCTTGCGCGCCCGATCACGACGAACGCGCGTTCCGGGCTCCGGTCCGGGGACGGATCATGATCCGCTTGCGAGCCCGATCACGACGAACATGCGTTCCAGGCTCCGG
>QWHO01000349.1 GCA_021404945.1 bacterium CPR1 | reverse complement strand
CTGCTATTGGGCCAGGCGCGAGACTTCCTCGACCAGTCTGGCGCCACCCCGGAAACGGCGCCGGCTGCCTTCGAGGCCCTGTATATGGCCGAAGGCAGCGACTGGTTCTGGTGGTTTGGCGCAGATCAGGATTCGGGCAATGACGACGAGTTCGATCACCTGTTCCGCCTCCATCTCAAGAATGTTTACCGTGGCCTGGGGACGATACCGCCAGGAGAGTTGAACCGGCACATCGTGCCCCACGCGGTGGTGTGCGACGAGACCTTGCTGGCCACGCTGAGCGACGAGCACTGGCGCTCAGGCTTCTCGGAAGTGGTCAAGGTCGCGCTCTTGCGCGATGCGTCTTTGTTCGAGGAGGTTGAGCGACGGGCCGACGAGGTGCGCGAGCGCGAGCTGGAGGCTGCGCTGCCGCTGATCCGCCGCTCGGCCGAGCTGCATCTTTCGCAGATCGTGGCCGGGGGGGATCCCTTCGAGCTGGGATCGGGGCGTCCGCTCGACTTCGGCCACTGGATCGCCCACCGGCTGGAGGTGCTGTCCGACTTCTCTCTCACCCACGGGCACGCCGTGTCGGTGGGGATGGCCGTGGATCTGGCCTACGGCGCCCGGCTGGGGGTGACCCCGCCCGCCCTGGCCGCCCGCGCCACCTCGGTGCTCGAGCGCCTGGGCCTTCCCCTGTGGCATCCCCGGCTGGCCCATCCCGGGCTGCTGCAGGGCCTGGAGGACTTTCGCCAGCATCTGGGAGGCAAGCTCTGCCTGCCGCTGATCGAGGAGCTGGGGCGCGAGACGACCGTGGACGAGGTCGATCGCGAGCTCTTGACCGAGTGCCTGGCGGTGCCGGCGTGAACGAGTCGGGGTGTCGCGTGAACGTGGTAGACGAGTCTTCCCGCAATGGCCATATCGGGGACGAGGGGGGCGCGTGAACGTGGTAGACGAGTCTTCCCGCAGCGGCCAGGTCGGGTTTGTGAACGTGGTAGACGAGTACTTCCTCGAGCACCGCGGCAAGCTGATCGACCTGGCCGCCTTTCTCGACCGGGTGGACCGCGCCGGGCAAGCCGACGACCGGCGGATCCAGGCCCTGCGAGGAGCGCTGCAGCTCTTGCTCGAGCCCGGTCCCGAGCGGGCCCGGCGCATCCTCGAGCTGCTCAGCGACCCCACCAGCGAGCCGGTGGATGAGGCCCGCGGCAGCGCCACCGGCGCCCCCTGAGCGGTATGGATTACATCGACCCCCACATCCACATGGTCTCGCGCACCACCGACGACTACGAGCGGCTGGCCCGCTGCGGCTGTCGCGCGGTCAGCGAGCCGGCCTTCTGGTCGGGTTTCAACCGCGCCTCGGCCGAGGGCTTCCGCGACTACTTCCTCCAGCTGACCGAGTTCGAGCCCACCCGGGCCCGGCGTTACGGCATCCGGCACTACTGCTGGTTGTGCATCAACCCCAAGCAGGCCGAAGACCCGGGGTTGGCCCGCGAGGTGATGGCGCTGATCCCCGAGTACCTCGACCGTCCCAACGTCCTGGGAATCGGCGAGATCGGCCTCAACCGCAACAGTAAGAACGAGCTGGTGGTGCTGGAAGAGCAGATCGCCCTGGCCTTGCGCCATGATCAGCTGATCCTGGTGCACACCCCGCACCTTGAGGACAAGCTCAAGGGGACCAAGCTGATCCTGGACGCGCTCGACGACCAGGGGGTGCGGCCCGAGCGGGCCCTGATCGACCACGTTGAGGAGCACACCGTGCAGATGGTGCTCGAGCGCGGCTACTGGGCGGGGATGACGCTTTATCCCGATACCAAGTGCACCCCCCAGCGGGCAGTGGACATCCTGGAGGTTCACGGCACCGAGCGCCTCTGCCTCAACTCGGCCGGCGATTGGGGGCCGAGCGACCCACTGGCGGTACCGAAGGCGATGCAGGAGATGCGCCGACGAGAGCACCCGGTCGAGCGCCTGCGCCAGGTGTTCTACGCCAACCCGCACGCCTTTCTGAGCCAGAGCCCGAGGTTTCGGGCTTGAGGAGAGCGCCGAGACTAGCGGTCCAGCCGCAACCCCCCCTGTGGTGTCGGAGGGAACCTCCGCCACCACAAGATATTGTAGGCGGCTGGACCGCTAGCACAATCTGTTGGGCGTCGCGCAGCCGGAAAACCGTGTCAAGGGGGGTTCCGGCTGCGCTCCTACTAGAGGTCCAGCCGCAAACCCCCCTGTGGTGTCGGAGGGAGCCTCCGCCACCACAGGATATTGTAGGCGGCTGGACCTCTAGCACAATATGTTGGGGCGTCGCGCAGCCGGAGAACCGTGTCAAGGGGGTTTCCGGCTGCGCTCCTAGAGGCTTGAGGAGCGCTGCGACCAGCTTGTCGCCGAGCTCCGGGCCATCACCCGGCGGCTGGCGGAGGCTCGACAGAAACGACAGCCCTGGTAGAGGCTGTGCGGGCCAGGCGGATCCAGGTTCCTCCGAGGGTGCTCTGGCTGCCAGCACCGAGCCAGCCCTGAAAGGCGGGTTGCAGGCTTGAGGGTGCTGGGCTACTGCCTGAACCAGTTCCCCCCGGGACAGTTGTTGCAGGCCCTGGACATGCTCACCCCCGGAACGGGAGCAGGCCTCTGGATCAACCGCTCGCTGGCTCGTGAGTTGCAGGCGCCGGGGGCGCTTGAGGCTCTGCGCGACGAGCTGCACAAACGCGAGCTGATAGCCTATTCCTTGAATGCATTCCCGGCCGACGATTTCCATGGACCGGTGGTCAAGCACCGGGTCTACCATCCCGCCTGGGATCGCGTGGAGCGTCTGGAGTTCACCCTGGAAGTGGCCGAGTTGCTGGCTGGCCTTCTGCCCGACGGGGCCGAGGGGAGTCTCTCCACCCTTCCCGTGGGTTGGCCCGGCACGGTCGAGTTGGGCCAGGCTCGGGCTCACATGGCTCGGGCCGCAGAGGGGCTGCGCGAGCTTCACGAGCGCACCGGGCACCTGATCCACCTCGACCTCGAGCCCGAGCCGGGCTGCGTGCTCTCCACCAGCTCCGATCTGGTGGCCTTCTGGCAGGACCTGGACCGGGATTTCCTCAGGGTGTGCCACGACGTGTGCCACGCCGCCGTGATGGCCGAGGGCCAGGGGGAGGCTCTGGAGCGCTATCGGCGGGCCGGCATCCGGGTGGGCAAGGTGCAGATCTCCTCGGCCCTGCTCGTGCCCGACAGCCGTCTGGCGCGCCCTGCGCTGGAGAGACTGGCCCATGATCGCTACCTCCACCAGTGCCTGTATGAGCGGCGCCAGCTCTTTGCGGACCTGCCTGACTTTCTGCAACAGAACCTGCCCCCGGGCGAGTTACGGGTTCACTACCACGTGCCGGTCGACTTGCCCGAGCTCGAGCAAGGCGTCAAGACCACCTCGGAGGAGATCGCGACCTGCCTGGCGGCGCTCGATCCCGAGGTGGCCCATCTGGAGGTGGAGACCTACACCCGCATCCAGCCCGAGGCGGTTCTGCGCCGCGAGCTGGAGTGGGTCGCCGGCCTTCTTCAGGCCTCGGAGTCGGAGTCGAAGACGGCGGTCTCGCGCCCTTTGCGGTCGGACCGGAAGATCTGATAGAGCGCCAGCCCTACCAGCAGGGCGCACCCGGCCGTCGAGATCCAGGCCTCCTCGGCCCGGTAGGCGTCCAGAGCGTGCATCACTCGATGGCCCAGGGCCGCCAGTCCGGACAGGAGGGCGAAGATGCCCAGCCCGCGGTGCATGATGCCCGGCAAGAGGCCGGCCACAGCCAGGAACATGCCGGTCAGCACCACCATGAAGCCGACATCGTTGGTCTCCGGGTCGTAGACCAGGCCGAGCAGGGTGCCCAGCGCGGTCAGGGCCATCCAGCCCAGAATCGGCAGCAGACCCCCCCCGGTCTTCACGCCGTGATCGGCTCGCCAGCTGGCTCCGTCAGCGGCGTACTGGCGCACCTTCTGCACCACCTGCTCGAAGCGCTCCAGGGGGCAGTGCAGACGAAGGACGGTGTGCCAGCTATCCGCCAGCGCCACCACCTTCTCGTGAGGGTAGACCTTGACGCGATGGACGTTCTTCCAGGTGATGGTCACGGTTTCGCCGGCCTGAGCCAGCACGCTGGCCGCCAGGGCGCGCGTGCTGCCGGCCAGGATCGAGGCCACGACTGCGAACTCGCCCAGGGCGCGCTCGCGTGTGCCGGCCAGGAAGGCCGCTCCCTCGGGACCGACCTGGTAGAGCGCCTGGTAGCGGTTGCCGAAGAACAAGAGCGAGATCACCCCGATGAGAACGAAGAGCACTCCCAGCACCACGGCGAAGAGGGGAGCGACCTGGAGCAACATATCGGGCTCGCCGACCGCCAGGCCCATCAGGCCCATGACGGCGGAGAGAACGAGGATGATTCCGACGAAGAGCTTGGCCAGGTCCTTGAGGAAGAAGCGTCCCGTGAGCATGGGAACCGAGAGGCTCCAGACCAGGTCCTCGGTCATCTCGGGGGCCGGGTCGGGCTCACGGCCGTGGCCGCAGGCGGAGCAGAAGCGGTCGGTGGCTGCGAGCTGGTGACCGCAGGAAGGACAAGAACGCAGTAAGGGAGAGCCACAGTTGGGGCAGAACTGCCCGTCCCCTGCGCTCTGTTGGCAGCGGGGGCAGGTGGCCGTGGGTAGAGTCAACATGGAACTCACCTCCACCCTTGAGCCTGGCCCATTCGGGGCGGGAGAGAAATGATCTGGATCAGCCCAGGCGCCGGCGGAGCCAGGCTCCCAGAGCCAGACCGAAGACCAGGTGAGCGCTGGCGGTCAGGAAGAGAAAGCGGGCGTTGACGTGGAGCTGGAAGAAGGCAGCGTAGGGGGTGGCCAGCAGCAATCCCTCCACCACCAGCCCCCACACCACGGCTCCCCAGAAAGGGCTCGCGGGCCGCGCCCAGGGCAGCCCGCCGCGGCCCCAGGTGGCGGCCACCACGATCAGCTCCCAGAAAGGGCTCGCGGGCCGCGCCCAGGGCAGCCCCGTTGAGGAAGTGGTAGCTCCAGCCCAGGACGTGCACCAGCCAGACCGGCTCGTCGGCGCCCAGGAGCAGCTGGCCGAAGCGGGGGAAGACCTTGAACAGGGGCACTCTGGTGAGCACGAAGGACCTGGATCGGCGAGGGTGCAATGGCGGGAGTGCTGGCGGCGGCCGTTTCGACCTCTATCGCCTTCCGGTGGCCGGGTTGGAGAGTGTTCTCGGCTGCGCGCGATAGCGGGCCCAGAGGGCGATCAGGCCCAGGGTCCCGGGCAGCATGGCCCAGAGAGCGAAGCTCTGCATTTGCCACAGGCCGTAGAATTGGCCGAGCAAAGCGGCAAAGGAGAGACTGGCCAGGGTGAAGGTGAGGAGGCGGAGCATGTTTGACGTTTGTCCTGGCTGGCAGTGACCCCGGGGCCCAGCATGGTGGGCCGGAACCGCTGTCCGGAATACGTTCTCGAAATGGCGGGATGGGGCTGAAGGACGGTGTGCCCGCTATCCCGCCAGGCATGACCTGGCGTGACCACCCGCCAGACTGAGCCAGCACGCTGGTCGCCAGGGCCCCGAACTGCGCCGGGTGGCAAGGGTGGACCGACCTGCTCCTGATGGGCGCCCTCGAGAGGGCCGGGTGGAACGCGGTCAGCGACCTGTTCGAGATGCGCCTCGCGCTGTGTGGCCGGTAAGGGTGGACCCCCTCCTGCTCGTGATGGGCCCCTCGGGAAGGCCAGCCGGCAAGGGTGGACCCCTACCTGCTCGTGCTGGGTGCCCTGGAGAGGGCCGGGTGGCCAGGGTGGACCCCCGACTGCTCGTGATGGGCCCCTCGGGAAGGCCGGCAAGGGTGCTCGTGATAGGCGCCCTCGAGAGGGCCGGGTGGCCAGGGTGGACCGCCTACTGCTCGTGATGGGCCCCTCGGGAAGGCCGGCAAGGGTGCTCGTGATAGGCGCCCTCGAGAAGGCCGGGTGGAACGGTCTCCGACCTGTTCGAGATGCGCCTCCCGCTGTGTGGCCGGTAAGGGTGGACCGCGGTCAGAGACCTGCTCGTGATGCGCGCCTCGCGCCGGGTGGCCGACCAACCTGGTGTACTCCCCGACTTGCTCGTGACGGGCGCCTCGCGCTGGGGGTCGGTATGGTGGACCCCCTCCTGCTCGTGATGCGCGCCGGGTGGCCGACCACGGTGGTGTACTCCCTGACCTGCTCGTGACGGGCGCCTCGCACCGGGTTCGGTATGGTGGACCCCCGACTGCTCGTGAAGTCGGCTCCCCGGTTCAGGTGGCAGGGGTGCTCGTGAACCCGCTCAGAACGGGACTTGCCCCGCTTTCCGTGAAACCTTCAGGGGCGAGAGTCTCTATCCTGGAATCGAACAGGCGGTCGATACCGGCGGTTTAAAAAACGAACATTTGTCCGCAGGTGAGCTTGAGAAGTTTCACGAAGTTTTTCCGCAGAAATCCGGTTCCCTATCGGCATCCACTTCTCTCCTCTTTCTCCCCAACCCCAACTTGCGAGGTATCCTTATGTCCCTGTGTCTTTCTCACTATTCTCAGCAGCAGCCTGAAGCAATGCTCCGGGGGGCTGCAGAAGCCGCTCGCGGCGTGACCGCCAACGAGTGGGAGTTAGGTGCCTGGTTGCTCGCCATCGAGCACACTCGGGCCTACCAGTCGGCGGGATTTCGAAGCACCGTTGCGTTTGCCATCGTGCGCCTGGACATCGAGCCCGCCAAAGCCAGCAATCTGCTTCGCATCATGAGAGTGCTGGAGCATCTTCCAGATCTGAGCCGCGCGTTCCACAGGGGCGAACTCGGTTATGCAAAGGTGCGTGAGATAACCCGGGTGGCCACGCCGGGGACCGAGCTTGCCTGGCTCGAGTTTGCTCGCACTCATACCACCGATCAGGTGCGCCAGCGGGTGGTTTGCAGCCCGGCGGCCTTCGAGCGTCGCGTTCGGTCCGTACGCAACCAGGCTGACAGCCTCTTGATCACGCACGCTCAGAGAAAGTTCGTTTCC
>QWHO01000791.1 GCA_021404945.1 bacterium CPR1 | reverse complement strand
GCGACCATCCTCCAGACCCGGCGATCGCCTCGGCGTCGTGGTTGATGGCGATGTCCACGATGCCCAGCGCTTGCTCGATGCCGGTGCTGGCGCCGCCACCGCCCGCGAAGTTGTCGATGACGAGGGGCCTCACGATTTGACCACCTGCCGGGTCCGAATACGCTCGCGCATCTTCTCCAGCCCGGTGACGAGCGGCTCCTCAATCGCAAGCCAGGCTGCGTCCCGCGACTCGCGAAGGTCGTCCATCCACCCCAATATGGACTCGTCCCAGTTGCTCCACCACCCATCCGGGGTGCGGTTGAGCGGCTTGGGACCCAGCCCGGCCGGCATCAGGTTGGCATAGAACTCCAGGATCGTGAGGGGAAACTCCTCGTTGAACTCGCCATCGTAGACGTCGAAGACCAGCCTCGACTCGTCGCAGAACCGGCAGAACTTCCAGCGGAAGAACCCGTCGTTATCCGGGTGATCCCAGGGCGTCGTGGTGACCGAGCGGTAGAACTCCCCCAGGTAGATGGGCCACCCGCAGGCGCCGCAAGCATAGACTCGGCGAGCCCTCGTGAGCTTGGGCGGAGTGCAGCGTCGGCAGAAGTCCAGGCGCGTGTCCCCGGCGTGGTTGATGCAGTCCGGCTCGTGGCACTGGCCTGGCTTCATCGCGCCGCCCACAGGCGAATGTCGGCCGCTTCGAACGCCACGTAATCACCCCAAGAGTCGCGCGCGAAGTATCGGTTTGCCGGCCGGCCCTTTACGTGCAGGACGGCCACCACGACCCGGTCCAAGCGGGCTGCGGCCTTGCACCGCTTGTTGCAGTAAACCTGATTGTAGGCGCGCAGCTTCGGGGTGAACCGCATTCGGCAGCGCGGACATACGCGTGGGGTCATGCTGCCTCCAACTCCGCCCGCAGCGCGGGCAATCTCTTGCGAATCTCGCGGTCCAGCACGGGCCGCAGGTCCCAGACCACCGGGTTGGGCTCGCCGAGCATCACCATCGTCGCGCACCTGGGCGCGGGCGAGCTCGGTGCCGGCGGGCAGGGTGATCCCCTTGCTGCCGTCGAGGGCATCCCACTCGGCCACCGTGAAGGCGTAGGCAGGTCTGTTGTGGCCATCACACCATCACCTCCGGCAAACGCTCCAAATTTCGAAAGCTGGCATACCGCTTCACGAAGGCCAGCTAAGGCCAGCTCGAGGCTGTCGACCGGCCCGTTCCGCTGCTTGGCCAGGATGACCTCGGCGATGTTGACCTTCTCGCTGTGCGGGTTGTAGTACTCGTCCCGGTAGATGAAGGCGACCACGTCGGCGTCCTGCTCGATCGCCCCGGACTCGCGCAGGTCCGAGAGAGAGGGTCGTTTGTCCTGGCGCCCCTCTACCCCGCGGCCCACCTGGGAGAGGGCGATCACGGGCAGTCCCAGCTCCTTGGCCATGGCCTTGAGCCCCCGGCTGATCCCCGAGATCTCCTGCGCGCGATTCTCGGTCTTACCGGACCCGCGCATCAGCTGGAGGTAGTCGATGATGACCAGGTCGAGACCCACGCGTTTCTGCAGTCGACGGCATTTCGACTTGACCTCCAGGACTGAGATCGCCGGGGTGTCATCGATGTAGAGCGGGGCGTCGCTCAGGGCGCCCACGCCGCGACTCAGCCTCTGCCAGTCCTGGTCGTTCAGGGAGCCGCGACGTGCGTCCTGGGCGTCCACGTTGGCGTTCGAGCAGAGCACCCTCGAGACCAGCTCCAGCGCGCTCATCTCGAGCGAGAAGAGAGCCACCCGGCCAGGCTTTGCCCGGTTGCAGATCACGTTCTCGGCCAGCGACAGGCAGAAGGCTGTCTTCCCCATGGATGGTCGGGCGGCGACCACGATGAAGTTTCCGGGATGGAGCCCGGCCGTCAGGTGGTCGAGCTCGTGGAAGCCGGTGGAAAGTCCGGTCACAGGCTGTTTGTGCTTGCAGCGCTCGAAGATCCCGTCGTAGGCTTCCTGGAGCACCGGCTTGATCTGCCTGAGCTCCACCCCTGTCCGGCGGTCAGCCACGTCGAACACGGCCTGCTCGGCGCGGTCCAGCTTCTGAGCCGCTTCCAACTCACCCTCGAGGGCCAGGCGCATGATGGCCATGCCTGCCAGCATCAGCCGGCGCTCGAGGGCTCGGTCGGCCACGATGCGAGCGTAGCTGGTCACGTGGGCGCTGGACTGCACCATGGCCGTGAGCATGTCCAGGTAGGCCGCGCCGCCGCACATCTCCAGCTTGCCGCGCTCGCGAAGCTCGTTGAAAGTCGTGATCAGATCGATGTTCTGGTGGCGCTGCGCGAGAGCCTCGATGGCCATCCAGATCTCCTGATGAGCTTCTCGGTAGAAGTCCCCGGGGCCGTCGAGCGACTCGCTCACCCTGTCGATGGTCCCGCTCGAGCCCCTCGATCCAGTGCCGAACCGGCTCTTGCACCTCGCGGAGCGCACTGGCTACCAGCTGAATCAGGCGTTGCTTGTTGGTCACCGTCTGCTCGCTCAGAATGCGCTCGCAGGCTGCAAGCACTTCAGCGCGGTGCTTCTGGGTTTTTTCACGATACTCACTCAAGATATCGGGCTTCGGGGGCGGCTCGGTGGGGGAGTCGACACGTGGCCGGGTCATCGGATTCCGGACAAGCTGGCAGGCCAGGACCCCGTGATTGTCCCACAGTACGAGCACACGATCCCCCGGGGACGCGTGGCGCTCGAGCATCTTGCGGAGCAGCCACTGAGGAACGCGCGGAAGGTGCTCGTGACCGTGACCACTGATGAGGCTGGTCCGTCGCTCGCCGCCCCAGTTGATGTCCTTGATGTCCCAGGTCCCTTTCTCGGGGCCGGGCCCGACGGCCCAAAGGATCAGCGACATGTCACGGGGATATCCATCCAGCGGGCAGTTATCCCAGCCGCGCGGATTGTGCCAGTAAATCTCGCCGACCGGCTCCATCCCGAGCTTCACACACCACTTCTGGGCGTCCATCACGTGGACGACCCCGACCCCGCCGAAGAGCAACAGCTGGCTGTTCGCGTGCAGATGAGGTTTGATGGCAGAAGCGACCTTGTCCTCGAGTGTAGACCACCCGAGCGGGCTGTAGAGCACCAGGTCAAAGGGCTCCTCCTGGCCCAGCTCGTCGAGCGACAAGACGGTTGGGGCTAGAAGCT
>QWHO01000348.1 GCA_021404945.1 bacterium CPR1 | reverse complement strand
CTCCTCAAGAGCGCGCTCAGACGTCGCCCCAGCACCAGAGCCAGCCCAGGCAGGCGGCCGAGCGCAGCCAGGCACAGGCTCCTCCACGCGGGTCGGCTCACCTGCCCCAACGCCAGGGCCGTACCGAGTTTCAGGCCCTCGCTCAGGGCCAGCCCCGCTCATCGCAGCAGACCGGCAAAGCTGGCTCGGGAGGTGGGACAGCGCAACTCGGCTCTTCTGGGCCCGGGCCTCAGGGGGCCAGGGGAGCGGTTTCCTCGGGTGGCAGCGGCGGCTCGGGTAGCGGCTCAGGCACAGTGTCTGGAATGCCCGCCCGCGGCGGCGAGGGTGTCGACCATCAGGCTGCAGCGCCCGGGGTGCGCCAGTTCGGAGGTCGCAACGTCATCTTTACCCCGGGTCTGCCCGGCGGTCACGCTGGCTCGGCACAGGCCCGGCCGGCTCCCAGCAATGCCCAGGACGCTCAGTCGCATCAACCTGGCGAGAACGAGGACCTGCACGAGCTGCACTCGCGCGCCCAGGCCTTCGGCCTGCAGCTGCCCGACGACGTGGGCGAGGAGGATGTCGACTGGACCGGCATTCGCAAGTCGACCGGCCTGAAGCTGGTGCGCGATGCCGAGAAGCATCGCGTGCAGCCGACCGGCGAGCAGCAGTGGAACCCCGACCCGCATCAGCAAAGAAGCCGTGGTCAGGAGGACGCCGAGCTGCCCCAGAACCGCAAGTGCCCCACCTGCGGCACCGACTTGCCTCAAGAGGGCTCGTGCCCGGTTTGCATTGCCGAGAAGAAGCCGGATGTGGCCATGGTCAGCTCAGTGAATTACCGGGCCGGAGGCGAGAAGTTCATCGCGGTGGCCGATTCGATCACGACTTCGGAAGGGGCCCGCAGCCTGCTCGCCGAGAGCGAGCAGCCCGAGGTGGCCAGTTTGAAATACGCCGCGCCTATCGTGAACGAGCAGGAGCTGCGTAAAGTGCGCCAGGGCAAGCCCAAGCGCTGAGTTTCGATTCGCCTTCGGGGGCGTCTTCAGACAAGCAAATCCTTCTCTAGCTCCAGTTGGCCCGGTCGCCCTTGAGCTTGCCCACGCTCAGAGCCCGGGCAGTCGGGCTATCCTTCATGGGAAGCGTGCGGCGGCGCACGCCGTCGAAACGCTCCAGCGCTCCAGCCACGGCCGCGGCCGTGGGCACCAGTCCGATCTCCCCCACGCCCTTGGCACCGAAGGGCCCCTCCGGCTCGGGATCCTCTACCAGGATCACTTCCACCACTGGCATGTCCCGGGCCCGCAGCACGCCCAGAGTGCGCAGGTCTTGGGGCACCGGGTGCCCGTCCTGGCAGGGCAGCTCCTCGCTCAGCGCATAACCCAGCCCCATGTGGACCGAGCCCTCGATCTGGCCCTCGCAGAGGGCGGGGTTGATGGCCCGGCCCACATCGTGGGCGGCTACCACCCGCTCGAGTCGCCCCTCGCCGTCGAGCAGCACCACCTGGGTGGCATAGCCGAAGGTGGTGTGGGTCTTGATGGGGCCCAGGGCTCCGGGTCGGGTGGTATCCTCGGTCAGCACGTCTCCCACGTAGACGCGCCCTACCAGCTCCGTGAGAGCGAGCCCCGCCTCCAGGTCGGCTTTCAGCTTCTCGGCCGCGGCCACCACGGCCCGGCCCCCGAACAGGGTGGCTCGCGACCCGGTGGTCTGGCCGCAACCCAGCGCAAAGGTGGTATCGACCTTCGGTCGGAACAGGGCGGCCGAGAGGCCGGTCACCTCCACGGCGCACTGCACCAGGACGGTCAGCAGGCCCTGGCCCATCTCGGTGTAGCCGTTGTAAATCGAGATGGAGCCATCGGGCTCCACTACGAGCCGGGCCTTGCCCCACTCGCGGGCTCCATTGCCCAGCCCGGAGTTCTTCAATCCGCAGGCGATGCCCACCGCCTGGCCGGCGGTCAGGGCCTCGTAGTAGGCTTTCCTGACGGCCTGCAGGGTGGCCTTGATGCCCACCGATTTGGTCAGTACCTGGCCGGTGGAGAAGGTATCCCCGACCTGCAGGGCGTTGCGCCAGCGGATCTCCCAGCCGTCCAGCCCGACTCGGGCGGCCAGCTCGTCCAGGCAGCCCTCGATGGCGAAGGCGGTCTGGTTGACTCCGAAACCGCGCATGGCTCCACAGGGCGGGTTGTTGGTGTAGACGGCGCGCGATTGAACTTCCACATTGGCTACGCGATAGGGCCCGCAGGCGTGGCCAGCGGCCCGCTCGAGCACCTTCATGCCCACCGAGGCATAGGCCCCGCTATCTCCCAGCAGATCGGCCTCTACGAACGTCAGATGCCCCTGGCTGTCACATCCCACGGCGTAGCGCATCCGAATGGGATGGCGCTTGGGATGGAGTCGGATCGACTCGAGACGGCTCAAAGTCAGCTTGACGGGCCTTCCGGTCAATACGGCCAGCAGGGCGGTCTGGGCCTGCACCGACATGTCCTCCTTGCCCCCGAAGGCTCCGCCGTTGGGCACGAGCTCCACCTCGACCTGCTCCTCGGTCCATCCCAGGAGGGCCGCGACCTGGCGCCGGTCGTCGAAGATGCCCTGGCCCTGGGTGTAGAGCTTCACTCCGCCTTCGAGCGGCACGGCCACGGCGCTCTCGGGCTCGAGATAGCAGTGCTCGATGCGCTGGGTGGTCCAGACGCCTTCCACCACGTGGGCACTGGCGGCCCGGGCGGCGACCACATCGCCCCGGGTCACCCGGGTGTGGGAGAGAACGTTGCCGCCGGGGTGGCCCGAGTTGACCGGCGAAGCGGTCAGGGCGTCCTCGGCCTGCAGCACCGGCTCGAGCGGCTCGTAATCCACCTCGATGAGAGCCGCAGCCGCCCGGGCGGTGGCCTCGTCCACGGCGGCCACGGCGGCCAGCACGTCCCCCACGCAGCGCACCTCCTCTCCCTCGGCCACGAAGGCGGGCCAGTCGGACAGCACCAGCCCATACCAGCGCTCGCCGGGGACGTCGGCTGCGGTGGCCACCGCCACCACTCCGGGAAGCGCGCGGGCGGAATCGACGCGGATCTGCTTTACCCGCGCCCGGGCGTGGGGAGAGAACACCAGCACTGCGCGCAGCATGCCGGGAAAGCTCAGGTCGTCCACGTAAGGCCGATCTCCCAGGGCCTGGCGCAGACCGTCGTAGCGGCCCAGCGGGCAGCCGACCCGGCCGTCCAGGCAGGGCTCGGCGCCCCGGACCATGGCCTCCACGGCCTGGAAGATCTTCAGGTAACCCGTGCAACGGCAAAGATGGCCGTCCAGAGCGCGGGCCATGTCGGCTCGGGTGGGGGAGGGGGTCTTCTCGAGCAGCGCGTGGGCCCTCAGCACCATGCCGGGAATGCAGAAACCGCATTGCATGCCGGCCGTGGCCACGAAGGCGCGGGCGTAGCGCTCGCGCAGCTCGCAGGAGAGGCCCTCCAGGGTCTGGACGCTGCGCCCCTGAGCCTTTTCAGCCTTGATGGCGCAACTTGTCAGGGGACGCCCGTCCACCAGCACCAGGCAGCAGCCGCACTGGCCCATCGGGGCGCAGCCGTTCTTGACCGACCAGATGCCCAGTGATTCACGCAAGATATCGAGCAGGCTGGCCTCGGGAGGGCACTCGACCGATACACGTTGGCCGTTGAGCTCAAAGTTGAGTTCCATTGCTCCAGCGTTCTCCGCTTTCAGGCTTCTTTCCGCCCCGGCCGGCATACTCGCCATGCATGCAAGTCACCCCGCTGGCCACGGCTATGTCCTGGACCCCCCGCCCCCGGGCGGCCGCGGGTCCTGTGCCCGCGAGCGGCCGGGATATCTTCTACCCCACGTCGATGCCGCTCTTTTGCGTGTCGGCTCTGTTGCGCTCGGCCATCGCCCCGGTCACGCTGCCGCTGGCCGGAACCCCCATCCTGTTGACCCTTGATGACCTGAACTGGCCCCGAGCGGCTCAGCGCGAGGCCGAGGCCCACTTTGCCAGCCGGGGCCTGGCTCTGGATGAGCCCCTGGGAAAGCTGGCCCGCACCGAGCTGCTCATCGCCCGCGAGCTGGATGCCCGCGTCCAGACCAGCGACATGGTGCGTGCCATTGATCGCGCCGAGAGCGCTCAGCGGCTCAAGCCAGCTCCGACCGAGGCTCTCTTTGGCTTCACCCGCCTGACTGACGCCAAGTTCCCGCTGACCCCGAGGCTGCTCGAGCAGATGCGCCTGAGCGATGGGGCCGAGCCGGTCGTGGTGGAGGGTCTCTCGGCCGCCCTGAACGGCCAGGGCGCCTCCGAGCAGCTCAACCTGGATGCCCGTGCCGCCGACTGGTTGACCCGCACCCTGCGCCATCAGATGGTTTTCACCAGCCAGGCCATGGGTGGAGCCGGTGCCTTCTGCGCCAATCTGGCCGCCATGCAGCCCAACGTGCGAGCCGCCTTCTGGGCCCTGGGCGGTCTACCCCCCACGGTGGCGGTCGGAATGCACCCGGAGGTGGCCGTGGTCGACGAGCAGGGGCGCCAGCGCACACCCCGGCAGGCGGTGGATCCCGCCCAGCACGACCGGGTCAATTACATCGCCGAGTATTCAAGCAAGGCGGGAGGGCCCAGCGGGCGAGTGATCCTGAGCACGCCCGGGAATCAGGAGATCGGCTTTGGGACAGCCTCCGATGAGGTGCTGCGGCAGACCATCCAGGGCAAGCAGCTCTTCTTCTTTGCGGGAACGCACTATCTGACCAGAGGAGATTTGACCCTGGCAGCCGAGCTGGCGCGCGATCTGTCGGTGATGAAGCAGGCCAACGCCGACTGCCTTTTCCACCTGCAGTACGTCAAGCCCAAGGACCCGGCCAATGAGAAGGCGGTGATGGATCAGGTAGCCCCCTTCGTGGATTCCATGTCGCTCAACTCGGTGGAGGTCCCTGCCCTGCTCGAGCATCTCGAGCCCGCCTCCAGTGGACCGGCCAGCGGCTCCGACCGGGAGATCTTGGAGAAACCGGTCAATCTGCTGGCCGGCGCCCTGCAGCTCAAGCAAGCCATGGGGCTCGAGCGCGTTCACGTGCACGGCCGCGAGGGCGACCTGGTGGTCGCTCGCACCCCCAAAGACAAGGAGCGGACCGTGCTGGCTCTCATGCGAGCCCGCCAACTGGCCAGCATGAAGGCCAACAACGAGTCCGGCCAGATCGCCAAGAATGGCGAGATGTGGCCGGTGCTGCCGCTGGTAGAGGGCAAGTGCCTGGCGGCGGTGCAGAAGTTTGCCGACGCCGTGCAAGCGCGCTATGGCCTGACCGAGAGCGAGCGGGCCCGAGTTGCCCGCGACTGGTACTTCGAGGACGGGCAGGGCAACACGATTTTCTTCGTGCCCAGCCGGGGGATCCACGATCGCACGGGCGGAACGGTCAGCCTGGGCGATACCATCGATTGCACGGCCCTGCTCTATTCGCTGGAATAGCGCGAGCGCGCAGGAGGGAGCGCTGGCATCAGCCGGTCCAGCCAGCGCAGCGGATCTTCGTGTCCCCAGCGGGGCCGACGTTCGGGAGCCCTGCGCGTGAGGGCTACCAGCAGCTCCAAAAAAGGCTCGCTCACGCCCTCGGGCAGCACGCGGCTCTCAGGATCACCGCCCAGCGCGCTCAGAACCGACAGGCCCAGCGAGTAGAGGTCGGACTCGGGCAGCGGGGGACGCCCCTCGACCACCTCGGGAGCGGCGAACACGTCCGAGAAGCCCGGAGCCGAAGAGCTGGCCCGGGGGCGAACGGTGGAGACCCCGAAGTCGACCAGCACCACCCCGTGGCGGTCGGGCTCGAGCACGATGTTGGCCGGCTTGACGTCGTTGTGCACGATCCCGCGGTGATGCAGCACCCGCAGGGCTCGCAGCAGTCGCCCCAGCACCTGGACGGCGGTGGCCAGATCGATGGGAGTGGCCAACTCCAGCGACTGGCCCTCCACGAAGCGCATCACCAGGGTGAGCCGTCCGGCCGGGTCGCGCAACACGTCGCGCAGCGTGGGCAGCGAGGGGTGATGCAGGTCCCACAGAATGCGCGCCTCCTCCAGCATCAGGTCTTCGTCGCTGGCCTGACGGCAAACCTTGAGACAGGCTCGGGTGCCCAGCAGCGTGTGGCGGGCCTCATAGGTGGTCGCAAAGCCCCCCTCGCCCAGCTCGCGCAACACCTCGTAGGAGCCGATCCTCATCGCAACTGGTCTCCGAACTCGCGCACCAGTCGCTCCACCAGGGCGTTGCTCTTGAGGTAGATGGCCACCACCGCCGGAACCAGCTCCTCCCAGTCCTCGCCACGGGCCATTGCCCGTCGCACCATGGTGGCATCCACGGCCACCCGTCGGTGGGGGGGGACCAGAGTGACCGGATGCACGACCGGGTAGTCCTGCTCGAGCAGTCCTTTGACGTAGCCGTTGGCGGTCACGAAAAGGTCGAGTGGGCCCAGCATCTCGGTTACCATGGCCCTCCAGCGGGGGCCGTGGCCCAGGTCGGGCACTTCCAGCAGGCGGTAGTTGGAGGCGCCGGGCAGCACCAGCCCGATCATCTCGGCCGACTCGGCGGGCGTGAAGGGATTGGCGGCGTCATACTTGTTGGAGCTGCCGATGCCAATGAGCACCTCCTGGGCCTGCTCCACCAGGGCCTGCAGCACGGCCGCGTGGCCCAGGTGAACCGGCTTCCAGCGGGCGATCATGGCCAGACGGCGCACATTAAGCCCCGTTGGTAAAGAGCCGGCTCTCCATGACGATCACGGCCGAGCCAGTCAGCTCCACCCGGTCGTCGAACAGCTCCACGTCCAGCCATCCGCCACGCGGCGAGGCCTGGTAGGCGTGCATGCGGCGCAGGCCCAGCTTGCGCGACCAGTAGGGGGCAAGCAAGGTGTGGGCGGAGCCGGTGACCGGGTCTTCATTGATGCCCACCCCGGGGCCGAAGAAGCGGGACATGAAGTGGGTCTCACCAGCCCCCTCGCAGGTAACGATGATCCCGCTTAGCTCCAGGCGCCGCTCCAACTCGGCCAGCAGGCCGAAATTGGGGCTCAGCGGCACCAATT
>QWHO01000347.1 GCA_021404945.1 bacterium CPR1 | reverse complement strand
GGCCTTGAGCTCACTCGACTCGCCCAAGATCGGGGAGCAGGACAAGAGAACCGGAACAAAAGAGCCGTCGCGTGCCCGATAGACGGCCTCCAGATTGCGACAGGAAGCCATGGTAAATGGGCCGGAGCTGCCTTGCAGGATGGATTTGAAGGGCCGGCCCACCAGCTCTTCCTCGGAATATCCCAGAACGTCGCAGGCCACTCCGTTGACGGACCGCACGATTCCATCCGCCCCGACGACCATCAGCAGATTACTCAGAGCGCGAAGCACCCGGTCGGCATAGGGATGGATGGACGTCGGCAGGGGCTCGGGAGTGCCGCTCGGCCAGAACAGCAGCGCCATCAAGACCAGAGAGCCTGTCGCCAGCAGGGCTGCCTCCCAGCCCAGGGCCTGGCGACTGGCAGAAACAGACGGGTCGGGGGGGAGCGAGTCGGCCAGCTCGCGGGCAGCCGGCTGGATCTTGGCCTGCAAGAGCATCTCGGAGCGCTGCCGCTGTCCGGATTGAGTCAGCGCCAGGGCCTCGGCCCCATACTGGACCAGACGTGACATGGCTTCGCGCCCCGAGGGGGCGCGCGGCGCCAGCCTGGTCAGCTCGGCCTGAAGAGAGCGAAGGCGCGACCGATCACCACCGGACTCGAGAATCAGAGCCGTGTACTCAGCCTCGAGCTGATACGCCAGCACGCTCATCCGCTGCTGATCGCGCTGACGCTCGAGCTCGCTGGCCCGTTTCTGCCACTCCCAGCTCCAGTGCGCTCCTCCGAGGATCAAGACGGCCAGCAGGGCCTGCGAGAGCCTGACTCTCACGCTTGCTCCACGGCGGCGCGCAGAGCAGCGGCCGCCTCGTTGATGTCGCGGTAGCGATCCCGGGGGCTGGCGGCCAGCATGCGGTGCAGGACCCGGCTGAGCTGCGGTCTGCCCGGCAGCTCGGGGAGGGGCTGATGGCGACGGCGCAGCATCTCGACCAGGTCGGCAGCCTGGAAAGGGTGCTGGCCGGTCAGCACCTCCCAGGCCACCACGCCCAGGGAATACTGATCGCCAGCTCGGGTCGGCCGTCCGCCGTGCAGCAGCTCGGGGGCCACGTAGGACGGCGCGGCCGAGGTCTGGCCGGCGCAAAAATCGATCAGGCGCGGTCGCCCGCGCTCATCCACCAGGACATTCTGGGGACGAAGGTCGCCGTGCACCACCCCGAACTCGTGGGCGTAACAGACCACCTCCAGCAGTCCGCTCAGACAAGCAGCTGCCTGCTTCCCGCTCAGGCTGGCCAGGCTGGTACCGCGCATGAGCTCGTAGACGACGAAGAAACGGCCCTGGAAGGTGCCGTAATCGAGCATCGGGACGAGGCCCGGGTGGACCAGGCGCCCGGCCACCCTGGCTTCGTGGTGCCCCTGAGCCTCGTAACCGGGCCGGAACAGCTTCAAGACGACTTCCTGATCGTGGGGAATCAGCTCGTCGGCGACCGCCCGATAAGCAACGCCGTGGGCACCCTGGCCCAGACGCTCGAGCAGCCGCCAGCTGGCCACCCGGGCCAGGACGAGCGGGTCCTCGCCGGCCGGCCATCTGGCCAGGTACTCCTGGCGTATCCGACGCCGGCTCTTCAGTCTTTCTTGCCGCGCCAGCCAGAGGCCCAGGAATCCCAGCAGCGAGGCTCCCGCCAGCAGCGGGTAGAGGTGCTGGAGCATCCACTTAAGGCTGGTGACCGGGGTGAGCCTGACGGGGCGACCGGGCGGCCAGACCCGCTCGCTTTCGAAGAAGCCGCTCGGGATGGTGAGGATCTCTTCGCCAAAGCCCTCTTTTTGGCATCGAATGCGCAGGTTGGACACCCGGCGCGCCTCGGTCAGATCGAGCCAGAACCACTCGCCCGAGCGGCCCAGATAAGAGCCTGCCGGGCTCGAGCCGGAAACGTCGAGATAGAGGCGGGCACCGGGAGGCGTGGTCTGGATTCGGACCTGCACGGCGTCAAGGCCGTCGGCCCGGGCAAACAGCATCAGGGCAACCAGAAAGAGCAGGGAGCGCGGCTGGGAGCCCTCTTGACCCGTTTTTCCGGCCGAGCAACGACGTGCACCAGGGCCGGACCTCAAGGCTCGTTCCTCAGAAACACGTCTCGGCTCAGCTCGAAGCGTTCGGGACGACTGTGCAGAATGGGCTTCTCGAGCACCAGCCTGAGGCTCAGGGGCTGGGCTGGAGTCTCGGCCGAGCCGGCCAGGGAGGCCGCGAACTCGACCACGCCCGATGCCACCCAAACTTCCCCGTCATCGCGCTCGGAGGCCACCAATCGCATGAGGGGCGGCGGCAGTTTGCTGGGGTGGTTGCGGGCCAGCTTCAGGGGAGGGCCTTTCCCTTTGGAGGTTCCGCTGGCGGAGCGACTGCGGCGCCAGAGCTTGCCCTCGGACGGGGCCCAGGAGTATACGATGAGGCGCTCTTCCCACAGCTGCTGGCCATCGGAGCCCACATCCTCGAGCCTGACCAGCGCCAGCGCCGCACCCTGGGAACCACTGGTTGGGACCAGGCTCACCCCGCCGGGGGCCGAAAGGCGCGCATCATCGGCCATTCGCCCCAGTGCCATGGCGGCCATCTGCTGCAGCTCTACCCGGGTGGAAAGCCGCGACCACTCGTGCACCGTGAAGCGATAAAGGGCCAGCAGCAGCCCAAGAAGGAGCAGGGTCAGGGCGGCCCCTACCAGCAGCTCAATCAGGGTGTATCCCCGCCTCATCGCCCCACCGTCGAAATCCAGAGCTCGCGGGACAACTGCTGGGGGCGACCGCGCCAGCTCCAGATCACGCGCACCTCCAGGCCCCGCAGGTACTCTGAATCTCGGCCGCTCAACGAGAAGACCTCCACCTGGCGGCGATACTCAAGGCCATGGCGGGTGACCGCCGGCAGCTCGCGCTGGCCCAGGCCAAGAGCGGCAAAGGACTGTCCTCGCAGCTGTTCGAGGGTGGAGTCGGCCAGGCTCTGGGCCTCCAGGCGCTGGCGGCTGGACTCGATCGAGATGCCCGTCATCGGGTAGAGCGTGCACAGCATCACGATCACCAGGGCCAGCAAGGCGAACGCGACCACGCTTTCGAGAGCGGAGAGGCCCCGGCGGCTCATGGTTGCTGTTGCCTCCAGAGCGTGACCTTCATCCGCTGCTCGAAGGGGAGAAAGCGGCTCAGGTCGAGCTGCACCGGATCGATCGGGGCGAGCGGGGGAGCCTGTGCGAGCGCCCGCAGGGCGGCATCCACCTCATCTCGGGTGGGAACAGCGGCCGCTCCGGCTACCTGCTCGACGAGCAGCATCACGCGACTGATCGCTTGCTCGTGCGTCAGTCCACTCTGGCTCTCCAGCGTGAGCGGATTTTGCACCGTGAAGGTGGGATTGTCAAAGCGCACGGGGATGCGAGTGCCGCCCGGGAGAGCCAGCTCGCTCATCTGGCCCGGAACCAGGTCCAGGGCGGTCGCCTGAGGGGCCTGGATCAGCGTGACCCCGTTCAAGACCACCGAGCCCCGGGCCACCAGGCTGCCGAGCACCATGACCCGGGTTGCCCGGAAGTCTCGGTCCGAGTAGAGCATTCCCTGAAAATGGGAGTTGGGACCGCCCACGATCCGCACGTCCCCGCCCGAGACCAGGGCCACCTGGTTGTCGCTGGCCAGGGAAGAGCCACCGTGAAGAACGGTGTCGCCCGTGACGAAGATGGCGCCCACCCCGTGCGCGCCGCCGTCGATGCGAAGATCCCCGTCCACGAACAGCACCCCGTTGTCCAGGGCCAGCCCGTCGCGGATGCGCAGATCACCCTGGCGGCGCACAAAGCCGATCAGGGCCGGGTCGGACAACTCGTCCATGGCCAGGTGGCGAACCTGGCTTCGTCCCTGGGCCACCGGATCATAGCTCCGAACGTCCAGGCGGGGCAGGCTTACCGGGGCCAGGTTCTGCTTGACCTGGCCGCCCACCCGGCTGCCGCGCGGGTCGACCAGCACCTCGCCCCCGGCCCGCAGGTCGCCGGTCACGCGCGAGTTGGGGCCGAGCACCAGCGAGCTGGACCCGGGCGCGTTGCTGAGCAGGTTCCCGGGGCCAAGCTCCTCTTCGAAACGAAGATCCAGGGTGGTCGGATCCGTTCCCGCGGGAACCGAGCCCACCAGCAGGTCTCCATTCGAGCGCAGGCTCCCCCCAGCCGCGACGGCATAAGGGAAAGCAGGCATCTGCATCAGGATCTCCACGTTGCGGGTGACCCCACCCACGGTGGCACAGCCGATCAGGTGGGAGCTGGCCGGCGGAACGGACCGGCCCCAACCCGGGACGGCCACGTCGCCGGCCAGGTTATTGGTCGAGCAGGGGATCGAGTGCCGGGCCGCCAGCAGCGGGTCGAAGGTCAAAAGGGCCCGACCCGGCCCGATCCGCGGGCGCATTTCGAGCACCCCCCCCCGATTGGCCGGGGTTCCAAAGGTAACATCCGTGCGCAGGTGATCGCTGGCCAGCGCCACGACCGATTCGGAAAGAGCGCGCCCCTGCTCGAGCGACTCGAGTCTGGTGGTAAAGCTCAGATTGCTGACCCCCACCCCGGCCAGGGCAAAAGACAAGGTGACCAGCACCGCCACCAGCATCAGAGTGCTGGCCAGGCTGGCTCCACGCCCTCCCGGACGTTTCCTGGCGGGAGAGAGCAATTTGCAAGACACGGTTGTATCAAGTACGTAGCACACTCCCCGAGGTTCTTCAACCAGAGCTCAAAAATGATGCCAACCGGATGGATACGCCGGGAGCCAACACCATGCATCGCCAGGCTCCACGACTCTCTCCCCGGGAGGGAAGCGCTGGAGGGCGTCATCGGGTATACTGTTCTACAAGCTCGTCCTACCCATTCGATAAAAGGAGAGGTGGAGATCAGGGAAATCCTGGTCATCCATCCAATTGCCAGATTGAGGGAGAAAACAACACATGGTAGAGCTCGAGGTGAATAAGGCGACCCAGGTGCTGATCGTCGACGACCATCGCATGGTTCGCGAGGGCCTGCGGGCTTTGCTCGCCACCGAGGACGACATCGAGATCGTGGGGGAGGCCTCGAGCGGCGAGGAGGCACTCGACCGGGTCCGAGAGCTGATGCCCGACGTGGTGGTGATGGATCTGCAGATGCCTGGCATCGGGGGCCTGGAAGCCATTCGCCGGGTCAAGGAGATCTCTCCAGCTACCTCCATCGTGGTCCTCACCGTCGATAACGCCGAACTGGTTCTGCTGGAAGCGATCCGGGCGGGAGCCGCCGGTTACGTGCTCAAGGATGCCTCAGCCGAGCTCTTGCTCCAGTCCATCCGGTTGATCAAGGAAGGCGGGACGCTGTTGCCCAACGAGCTCCTGGTCAAGGCCCTGCGCGGCGTGACCATTCGCGGGCCTCGCCAGGGTCCGCCCCCGGAGTTCGAGCAGCTGACCCCTCGCGAGCAGGAAGTGCTGCTTTTGGTGGCCCGGGGCATGGGCAACCAGGAGATCGCCGAGTCGCTCAGCCTTTCCAAGGTCACCGCCAAGAAATACGTGCACAATATCTTGCGCAAACTGCAGGTATCCGACCGCACCCAGGCTGCTCTGATGGCCGTGCGATTGGGCCTGACCGACTGAGTTTCCGGAGCGAGTTTTCCACCCTCCCCCCCCCCCATGGATCCCAGGGGTTCCCATCGATAGCCCAAAGGTGATACTATCAGATTCACCTGAGCATCCAAGGGGGATCCATGAGAGTCCGAAAGCGCGGATTCAGCCTCATTGAAGTGCTGATCGCCATGGTTGTCCTGGCCGTCGCCTTCCTGGCGTTGATACAAGTCTTTCCCAGTGCCTACCTGACGGTCTACCGAAGCAAGGACCAGCTGGTGGCCGTGCAACTGGCCCAGTGCTATATGGACGAGACTCGGGCCATCCCCTACGCCCAGATGGCTTCCTCGGCCCAATACGACATCCCCGTCGAGAGCGTGATGAACGACGTGACCACCAGCGTGACCTTCCACGTGGTGGTGGATGTCTCGCCCGTGTCGCCCGCCGGAGTCCCGCTGGCCGACTCTGACCTGGCCCGCATCCGGGTTTTGGTGCAGTGGCCCCAGAAGAGCGCCTCGGGCTTCGTGATGCTCCGCAGCGTGCGGGCCGAGTCGAGCCGGCTGAGAGATTCTTGAGACGATGAGGAAAAAATCTGGCTTCTCGATCATCGAGCTGGCCATCTACAGCTCGCTGGTCCTCATGCTGATGGCCATCATCCTCCCGACGTTCCTGGCCTGTCGTCGCTACTTCGAGATCTCCAGGGCCTCGGTCGGGGTGCAACAGGCGGCCAATCTGGTGGCCTACCGAATCAATCTCGAGCTGATGGAGAGCAGCCCTTCCTCGGTGGAGTTCTATCCTCGCCCGAGCGACCCGAGCGCCCCGGTAGGAGTGGTGTTCCTGTCGGCCCGGGGCAACGATCGGCATTTCACCATCGACCCGACCACCGGGACTCCTTCGTGGCAAAGGGTGGTGGGCTATTACCTGGATACTGATCCCATGTACCCTACCAACCCGCAGGTGCGGGCGCTTTATCGGGCCGAGCTCGTCCCCAATGGCTTTCCTCGCAGCGACGGGGTTGCCCCCTCGACGCTCAGCCCCAGGATCACCACCGACAATCTTCGGAGCAATGGCATCAATCGGAGGCTGATCGCCCACGACGTGCTGGCGCCCGCAGCGGGTGACCACGGCGGCTTCGAGATCTTTGCCAGCGACCAGAATCCCTGGACGACGCCCGGATTCGTGCCCGATTATGCGCTCTCGAGCCCGCGCGTCTACCTGCGCCTGAGAATGTTCAACAACACCTCGGGGGTGGCCAGCGTGTCCACCCGCCGGGTCGTCAACCAGGTCGAGACGCGCAGCTCGATCTTCATTCGCGGCTGACCGGAGGGCCTGAGAAATGACAAAATCACGTGGAATTGCGCTGGCGATGACCCTGGTGGTCATTCTGGTGATCTCGGTGGTGGCTGCAGCGATCGTCTTGCTGGGCGTGAGCAACCAGGCCCAGATCGGGCAGAACCAG
>QWHO01000346.1 GCA_021404945.1 bacterium CPR1 | reverse complement strand
AGACGGATCATGATCCGCTTGCCAGCCCGATCACGACGAACACGCGTTCCGGGCTCCAGCTCGGGGACGGATCATGATCCGCTCGCCAGCCCGATCACGACGAACACGCGTTCCGGGCTCCAGCTCGGGGACGGATCATGATCCGCTTGCCAGCCCGATCACGACGAACACGCGTTCCGGGCTCCAGCAGTGAGTGGGTGTCCGTCCGCGGGGGACAACCCGGCCGTCCGGCACGGACCGGCAGAGCGATCAGGTAAACTTGCCCAGATAGGAATCGAACAGCGTGCGATCCACACCCGCTTCGGCCACCACATCGGCCTGATCGGTGCGCACGAAGTCACCAGGCAGGATCACTTCCCGCCCGATCACGCTCCATCGGTCGAAGGTCACCTGAGGTGCTCCCGCCTTGACGGCCTTCTGGACGAGCTCCGAGCAGTACATGGCCTCGTTGCCCATCCGGAACTTGTAGTCGTAGGGCACTCCGATCATGGCCCTGGCGGCATCGACCACGGCCTGGGCCTGGCCGGTCTGGTAGCGGGGGCGAATCGAGATGGCATGGTGCTTCTTCATGAGCACACTCTTCATGTCCCCCTCGGCCACTCCCTCGGTCACGGTGCGCGACTCGATGGTCTTGCCGTTGCCGATGTACAACAGGGCGTGGTTGAAGTCCGCCTTGCTGTCGACGGCGGCGCAAAGCACCGAAAAGATCGTGGCTGCCTCGTCGTTGGCGAGCACGATGTCGCCTGGCTGCAATTGGGCGATGAAGGCGTCTGCCTCAGCGGCAGAGATGTGGGGATGGCTGGTGGAATCGATACTGCCCAGCTTCTTGACCATCTCGCCATAGCTGAAGTTGCGCGTCTCTTGCACCTGGTTGCTGCGTAGCGGGATGCCGGCGGCCTTGACCATCGGGGCGGCCAGCGCGCCCAGGACAGCCCCGGCCCGGCCGCCCAACCTGCGGCCGATCAGCGTCTTGCTCTGTAGCTTGAAGGCGCAGTAAGCTCCTGCCGCTCCTCCAACCAGGGATCCGATGGGACCTCCGATGGTCGAGCCCAGAGTGGAGCCTGCCCAGGCGCCTGCGCCCAGCATCAGCACATGGCTGGCCAGGGCCAAGCTGGCCGCTCCCACCCCGGCGCAGGTGCGGGTGTAGGTCTCCAGGTCGGCATCGCGCACCCAGTGGCTCTGCTCCACCGAGCCTTTGTACTCGCGGGCGGGCACGGGCAAGACTTGCGCGACAGCGCTGGGCGTGATCTTCATCTTCGCATGGTTGCCGATGGAACTGAAAGAGAGCTGAAAACTCAGGACCCTTCGCTGTCCTCGAGCAGCCTCCGGTAGTCTTCGGGCGTATCCACGTCACGGTGGATCTCGGGATCGTCCACCTCCACTTCGACTCGCCGCGAGCGATGGCGGCCCACCACCCAGCGGCTTCCCTCCTCCAGGGGTCCGTGCAACAGATCCTCATAGCAGACTTGCCCGAACACCACCGGGTGGCCGCGGCGGCCTCCCTGGCTTGGCACCCAGAGATCCCCCTGCCCGCCTTCAGCCGCGTCCACCAGCCTCAGGTAGGTGGAAGCGGCCACGCAGGGCAAATCGACCAGGGCCACCAGGGTGAACGGGAGCTCGGCCGCCCCCGCCCGCAGGCCCAGACGCAGGGAGGAAAGCTGGCCGTCTTCGGGGCGCCGGTTCACCACACCCCGGACACCATCGGGAAGGGGTGTCTTTTCCCCCACCACCACGGCCACCCAGAGATCAGCTGGCAGACGCTGCAAGATGGTGCCCAGAAAGGTGCTCTGCCCCAGCTCGAGCCCGGCTTTGCTGCGGCCCATGCGCTGCGAGCGGCCGGCGGCCAGCACCAGGGCCGCCCCTCTCATCCGAGCAGCTCGGTGAGGATGCGCGCTCCTCTCTCCACGCCCTCCAGCGGGGCGGCCGTGTAGCAGATGCGCAGGCAATGCTTGGAGGCCTGGCCGAAGGCTTCGCCGGGAGCCAGGCCCAGCCCCCGCTCCAGAGCGCGCTCGAGCAGGCTCCACATGGCCTGCTCGCTCTCGAGCTCGAGGAAGAGGTAGGCCCCGCCCTGGCTCAAAGGGCATCGTCCTTGCAGCCCGGCGTGCAGAGCCTTGCGGGCCTGCTCGTAGAGAGTCTGCGACTCGCGCAACCAGTCGTGGCCGTGCCGCAGGGCTCCCAGGGCACACAGCTGCATGGCCAGGCTGACGTTGTAGACCTGGTGGTTGGCCACCCGGCGCAGCGGGTCCATCACCTCGGGATGGGCCACCACGTAGCCCACCCGCGCCCCGGCCAGGGCGTAGCTTTTGGAGAAGCTGTAGGCGGTCAGGGTGCGCTCGAACATGCCCGGCAGCGAGGCGATGGAGAGGTGCTCGCGACCGTCGAAGACATAGTCTTCGTAGACCTCGTCGGCGATGACCCAGAGATCATGCTTGCGGGCCTGGGAGGCAAGTTGCTCGAGCTCGGAGCGAGTGCATACCCGCCCATCGGGGTTGTTGGGGTTGCCAAAGTAAACGGCCCGGGTCTTTTCGGTCAGGTAGGGCTCGAGGTCGAAACCGTAGGGGATCTGCACCGGCTTGACCCGGTTGCCCTGCATCACGCCCGTGATGAGAGGCCAGAAGGGCGAGAGCACCAGCACCTCGTCCTCGGGGTCGAGCACGGTGGCGATGGCGGCCGACAGGGCCTGGGTGGCCCCGTTGGCCATCTGGATACAGTCTGTACCGGCAGGAATCTGGTTGCGTGACTTGAGCTTGTGGCTCAGTGCCTCGAGCAACTCGCCGTGACCGTGAGGGTGGGCATACTTGTAAAAGGCGGGCGAGCTGGCGTCGACCTTCTCGAGCCGGGCGGCTTCGGGAGGAAGACGATAGGTGTCCCCGATGTGGAGCGGCAGGAACTCGGGGCCGAAGGCCTTGATGCGCTCGGCCAGCCTGGCGAAGACGGAGGTGCGCAGGCTGCCGGCGCTGCGAGCCAGGGGGGGGTGGCTGGTGGTCATGCTGGCAGCTTTGCGATGAGCCGGGGATCCCCTGGTTCTTTGAGCCCGACCCTTCCGGTCTTGGAAGTCCAGTCGCAAACCCTTGCTCTGGATCAAGCTCAATCCCTGAGAGGGTTCTCCCAGTCCAATCCCGGGAATCTTGAAAAATCTGAGTCGTTCGTGCAGAGTCGGGCCCGATTCTCGATCGCGTAGGCAGCCAGGGCCGCATCTGAGAGAACCGAGCCGCTCGCCATCGCCTCCTGCATCAGGTCCATCACACGCTTGAAGTGCCCGTCACCCGGAATGAGAACCCTGACCTGGGGCAGCTCGAGCCAGGTTTCGACGACCGCTCGTGCTTCGGCCAGGGTGACAGCCGCTTCCCCCAGGCGCTGGTTGGTAGCGATGCGGACGAATCCTAAACTGACCTCGTTGGGAATGCCGATGAGCTCTTCATTGCTCATCGCCCGCTCCCACCAGGGACGCGCCCGATCGTGTTGCGGCACGTGAGGGTTGTAGGCATAGAGCAGCAAGTTCAGGTCAGGCAGAATCATGCCTTGAGCTCGAGGAGAGTCTGCTCATCATCCCACTCGTCCCCGAGACGGTTCAAGCTCAGACTGGAGGGGAAAGGCTTTCGAAACAATGGCTTGAGCCTGACCTTCTTGGCCCGTGGCGCCAGCGCTCGCCGAACAGCCCGGTTCAATACTTCCTTGAAGGAGAGGCCAGTACGCTCGATCTCCTGTTGCAGAAGCGCTGCCGTGTCAGGATCGATGGTGACCGTCGTGCGCATAGTGAAATCATAGCATCAATAATCATGCTGTCAAGATGCATGTGGCATCGAGCATTACGAGATCAGACCAGCCTTGCCGGTCGTGATCAAGTGGCCACCGCGGTCAGACAGAACTGGCGGGCCCGGCTGCGCGGGGGCGGAGCCGAATGGAGAAGCTCTACCTGGGGTGAGCCAGGCGCCACTCTTCGGCCAGGCTCTCGAAGTGAGCCTGACCCACCCTGGTCTGCATCAGCTGGTCGGCGGTAGCGCCGAAGCGCTGCTCGGACTGCCGCACGAGCCAGTCACGCTGGGCCGCGGCATCTCGGGCAAAGGACGTCTCGGGGGTGCCCTCGGGCACCTGCACCTGGCTGGCCAGCACGAACAGCTCACCGTTCTTGAAGCGCACCCCGTCTTCGACCAGGTTCTGATACAACCCCTGGTAGCGTCCATCGGTGTAGCGCAGGGCCTCGGGGTGGAACTGGTAGCCCGACTGCCAGGGCATCCCCTTACGCTCGACCCCCTCCACCAGTCCGTCCAGAGCGAAGGCCACCGGAACGAGCAGGGGGCTGATGGCGGCCAGGCACTGGTGGTGGATGGAGTTGACCGATTCGAGCAGCCCCACCAGCCCGGCCAGCCTGGCCCCCTCCTCGACTACGACCAGCTGCACCGGATCAACGCGCTTTTCGTAGTCGTGACGGGTCTCCTCGGGGCGGTGATCGACCCGCGTGCCATAGCTCGAGCCGAACCCCTCGCGGGTCTTGAACTCGGTGGGGATGTCCTGGGTCATGGTGCCGCCACCGGTCACGTTCATGATCTGAAAGCCGCGGCAGTGACCAATCAGGGGCAATCCGGCCTGGTAGGCCTGACCGATGCAGGCCATCTCAAAGTTGTCGAAAGCCTTGTCCGGCTCGTTGGGATCCATCCCGGGGCCCATCGTGGCGCCGTAGCTCGAAGGATCGATGTCGCGCCCGCCCGGTACGGCCAGAGCGTGCAGGCCGCGCATCTGCGCATTCGGCTCGCCGGCCCCGATGTACAGCAGCCTGGGCATCCCGCCCGCGTCCATGACCGCGTCGGCGATGTTCAGCACCTCGTCGTGCTGGCCTTCTGGCTTCCAGCCGCGCTCCACGATGATGCCCACCGTGCAGCGCTCCTGCCCGCTCAGGCGCGCCTGCCAGGTTTTCTCGAGCCTGGCTGCGATGGCCTCGATGGCCTCCTGAGGAGCGAAGCGAGGTAGCTCGGCCGGAGTGGCCACCGGGCCGGTGGGGCGATACTCGTCGAGCGCTCCGCTCTCGCCGGCCGCCACGTGACTGGCCGAGGCGGGCGTAGGGCGCATCATGGCGGCGCGGAAGGCCGGGATGTTCATGGTCTGAGTCTAGCGGCCGGGGCTGAAAAAAAACCTGCTCAGTGATCCATTAGCCCGTTTCCAGACCCCTCGGGACGCCGATGTCGTCATGATGATCCTGGAGAGGTCCCCAACCCTGAGCCTTTTTTAAGGCCTCCAGGCTAAGCTCCAGGTCATGCAGCCACTGCCGAGCAAAACGATCACCTTGCTGGCCGGCGTGCTGGCAGTCGGCCAACCGGCGCTGCCCGCCACGCACCAGGTCGCGCCCGAGCCCCACGACGTGCTGGATCTGCTCGCTCACCCCCAGTGCATCGCCCCCGGCGTGGCTTACCAGATACCCGGGCAGAGCGGGACCTTCACCATCAAAGACAGCTCGAACGGGCCCCTTGACGCCGCCCACCAGTGGCGCACCAGCCTGGAGCTGGCAAAGCGGGCCCAGATCGAGATCCCGCCTCAGGTCCAGCGCAAGGAGTGGACGATCAACTCCATTCGGGTGACCGGCCAGGCTTCTACCTACGGATACGGGGACGGGCTCTACGGCAAGCGCAC
This sequence comes from bacterium CPR1, assembly GCA_021404945.1. GTDB lineage: Bacteria > Vulcanimicrobiota > Xenobia > Xenobiales > QWHO01 > QWHO01. Next base: position 3,713 of record QWHO01000346.1, on the reverse strand, counting down.
CTCCTCCGGGAAGAAAGCCGTCAAGGGAGTAGCGGCGCTGGAGATCGACCTGGCCCACGAGCTCAGCGACCGGGGAGCGGTTCCCTTCAGCATGGCGGGAATGAAAGCGGTGGTGGAGTTTCCAGGGGGCCAGAAGGTCACCAAACAGCTGGTGGACAAAGGGGGGCTCTACAACCCTCTGGACCAGGCCGATTGGGGGGCCCGCATCGAGCAAGCCCCTGTCAACGAGTCCGGCGTGGCCGACCTGGGCACCGTTGCTTACCGGATCATCGATCTGGTGGCCCCGATGAACCACTATCCGAAAGTGACCGTGACCGTGACGCTGCAACAACCGCTCTCCCTGAGCTCTGAGCTGCCACCCGCCGAGGCCCTTCAGCGTCTTTCGCGCTGGGCCCTCGAGCAGGGAGGAGAGCCGGCCAGTTGCAGGCCGGAGCCTGCGGCCAGCGGCTCGGGACCTTAGGGTGCCAGCCGGCCTGAAATCTGGGCACGAAACGTTTGGCTGGCTGGACCGGCTGGGCCTGAATCGCCCCGAGCTACGGGCCTGGGCCCTCTACGACTGGGCCAACTCGGCCTTCGTGACGGTGGTCGTGACGGCCGTCTTCCCTATCTTCTTTCAGAAGGTGGCCTGCCAGGGCCTCGAGCCGGCCCGGGCAGTGGTGCTCTTTGCCCTGACCACCACCATCTCGATGGGTCTGGCGGCCGTGCTGTCGCCCTTCCTGGGGGCTCTGGCCGATGCCTGTGGTCTGCGAAAGCGGCTCCTGGCCCGCTTCATGGGACTGGCCGTGCTCTGCACCGCGGGCATGGCCTTGCTCTCCCCGGGACAGTGGAAGCTGGCCGGCCTGCTGTTCATCCTGGCCAACCTGGGCGCCTCGCTCAGCTTCGTCTTCTACGATGCCCTGCTCCCCCACGTGGCCCGGCCCGAGGAAGTCGACCGGGTCTCAGCCGCCGGCTATGCCCTGGGCTATCTGGGGGGCGGATTGTTGCTGGCCCTGAATCTCACCTGGATCTCCCATCCGCATTGGTTTGGGCTGGTCTCCCCCGCGGCCGCGACCTCGCTCACCTTCCTGAGCGTGGCCCTGTGGTGGGTCATGTTCTCGGTGCCCATGTTCCGCCGGGTCAGCGAGCCGCGACCCCGGTCTCCCGCACCGCCCTCCCTGGGTCTGGTCCTGGGCCAGCTGGCCGGTACCCTGCGAGAGCTGCGCCGCTACCGCCAGGCCTGGCTCATGATGCTGGCCTTCATGATCTACAACGACGGAGTCGGCACCATCATCCGCCGGGCCGTGCTGGGAGCCCTGGCACTCTATGTGGTGGTCACCGTGGTCGCCTTTCGGGTGCGAACCAGCCAGGATTTCTATCTGCTGGCAGCCATGGTGGGCCTGGTGCAGGGGGGAAGTCAGGCCCTGTCTCGCTCGCTTTTCGCCAGTCTCATTCCCAAAACGCGCACGGCCGAGTTCTTCGCCTTCTTCGGCGTGTGCGAGAAGTTCGCCGGGTTGCTCGGGCCGGCCACCATCGCCGTGATGGTGGACTGGACCGGCTCCACCCGGGTGGCCCTGCTGGCCGTGAATGCCTTCTTCCTGGTGGGGGGCTGGCTCTTGGCCCGGGTGGACGTCGAGGCGGGACGCCGCGCGGTCAGCGAAGACCCGGCAGCCGGCCTTTGAGCGCGGGGCTGGCCAGACTGATCCCAAAAGCGGAGCCCCGCGACTGGAACCTTCAGGATACCATACCGGTATCCATGGTTGAAAGCACTGGTTCCTCCTGGTAAACTACTTCGGGAGGTGGTACGTGATCCTCTCTTCCGATAGGTGCCGAAGGGTGGCCCCCGGGTATTCCCTGGTTGAAATCTTGATCATGCTCGTGGTCGTTACCATCGCTTTGCTTGGCTTGATGGGCTCGTTCGCCTATGGAGTGCGGGCCAACGCTCAGGCACAGAAGACGGCCACCGCGACGGGCTATGCCTCCCAGGTCATGGACATCATACGCACCAACAACTATGCCTGGATCGATCCGAGCGGCAACCTCAACGACCCGAGTGCGGCCACTCGCAAAGCACTGAACGCAGCTCCCCTGGCCATGGCTCCAGCCGATGCGGGCTACACTCGCAACGTCGAGATCACCCAGGGAATCGGTGCCGGTTACAAGGGTAACATCGCTCGCATCAAGGTTCGCATCTTCTGGCGCACCGACGCGGGGGCCGAGAAGATCGTCGAGCTGGTCGGCTTCTCGACCGACCTGGCGGCCCCATGAGGAGTTGCAGACGAGGGTTCACGATCCTGGAGTTGCTGGTCAGCTCGCTCTTGCTCTCCATGATCGCTCTGGCCACCATCCAGATCTTCATGGCCTCGATCAACACCTACAGCCATCAAGACGGTCGCATCGCCCTGTACCACTCGGCTCGCGAGAATCTGGAGCGAATCGTTCCCCTGCTGGTCAGCGCCGAGAGCGTGACTTTCCCCCTGGCGGGTGCAACGAGCTCGACCCTGGTCTTCAGCGCCGGCCGCGACTATCTCAACCAGGTCCCCTACAACCCCGTCAACCCGATCAGCTACAACTACCGGGTGCGCCTGGCCAACAATGACATCCTGCTCGAGCTCTACAACGCAGATGTGGCGACCACCACGCGCGTGCTGGGTCGCTCCACTCCCGAGCGGACCATCACGGGCCTGAGTTTTATCCGCCCGGCGGCGGCAGCCTCGACCGTCCAGGTTCAGGTCCGAGTTCAGGGCCAGGTCAAGAGCGCCCGGAGTCAGCTCCGGACCATCGACTATATGCTTGAGACCGCCGCCCACGTGCCTTCGGTAACCCTGCCAGACCCGTAGTAAAGGAGCAATGATTCCATGCAGCTGATGCAACGAAAGCTCTGGGGCCGTCGGGGCTCGGTGCTCTTCGCCATCTTTGTGATGATGTTCACGTTCCTGCTGTCGGTAGCCTTCTTCACGCTGCTGCCCATGGAAGCCAGGGCGACCACCCAGCTCAAGCTCCGAACCACGGGCTCCCTGGTAGGCGAGGCCGGCGTGATCGAGGCCCTGCAGTGGATCAACGACGGCGGCCTGCCAGCCGACGGGCTCATCCTTCCGGCTCTCTCCGCCGCGGAGGGGTTTGGCAACGGGTGGACCTATCGGGCCAGTTTCCACGACACAGATCAGGAGGGAAACCCTCTCCCGGTTGGCTGGTGGCGGGTGAGCTCGGATGCGCGATACAACAACCGCACCTATCTGGTGGCCACCGCCTATCTGAGAACCCTCGATTCCACCTACTTCGAGGATATGATCCGGGCCGACAACACGACCACGCTGGTGGCCGGCCAGGGGATCGACTACTACGATACCATCCACACCAACAGCGTGCCCAAGATCGACTGGGGTGGCTGGGGCTGGGCGGCCGGCAACGTCCCGCCCTTCCACAAGCCGACCAGCAGCTCGGTCTCGTTGACCTGGTCGGACACGGCCACCAAGGTTCCCGAAGTGATGAACGGTCCGTTCAGCGTTCCGCTGAGCGACAAGGACTGGGGCAAGGTCTTCGAGATCGGCTCTCCTGGCTTTCTCGGACCGATTCCCGAAAAAGAGATTCCGGACATGAAGGACGGAAGCAGCACGAACGTCGTCAACGGCTCCTCCAATCCAAAGAGCATGCTCAACCTGGCCCTGAATGGGACGACCTACTCGACCCTCCCGAGCGGCCTCAACGCCGTCGCGGGCGGAGGCCTGATCTTCAAA
>QWHO01000345.1 GCA_021404945.1 bacterium CPR1 | reverse complement strand
TCCTGGCGCGCATCGGCATAGCGGCCCTGCACACGATACAGCTCGGCCAGATTGTTTTTGCTGGTCGCTTGCTGAACCTCATTCAGGAAACGAGACTGCTCGAGGGCTGACTGGAAGTACTGCTCAGCCTCGGGGTAGGAGCCCTCCTGGAAGAGCTTTTGTCCCTCCTGGCAAATCTTGAGCCAGAGGCGGGTCCGCGCCACCTCGTCGAGTTGAGTCGTCGTCAGGTTGCTGATGTCCACTACAGGGCAGGTCCTCGGAATGCGATCGCTGAAAGCTAGCCGATGAGTTGGATCAGTTGCCTGGTCAATCCTCCTGGCGAAGATCCGGCCCTCCTGATCAGTCCACTCAATTCTCCCGCCAGTGTCCTCATCGACTGCGGAGATCTTCGCCGTCTGCCGTTGAAGGAACTGCTCAAAATCAGGCATGTCCTGATCAGTCACACCCACATCGATCACTTCGTTGGATTTGACAGCCTGCTCAGGTCGCAGCTCTTCTCGAGCGAGCCGCTCACCCTCTACGGCCCTCCTGGCCTGGCGACCCAGGTCGCAGGCAAGCTGGCTGGCTATGCCTGGAATCTGGTCGAAGACTCCCCCTTCCGAGTCGAGGTCTGCGAGCTTCATGGCCCCGGCTTGTTGCGGACCACGTTCTGGTGCCGCCAGCGATTCGTCCCCAATCAGCCACGGGAAGATTCGTGGAACAAGCTTATCTCAGAGAATATCGAGTTGGACTACGCCCAGGTCGTCCATAACGTGCCCTGCCTGGCCTATCGCCTGACCTGGCCAGGCGAGATGCGCATCGACAAGCAAGCCCTCAAGGCAACCGGGCGAGCTCCCGGTCCCTGGCTGCAAGAGCTCAAACAGAACCCGGAATCGAATCCGGAGATGGCAGCCCGGCTGGTCCTGCGCCAAGCGCCCCGCTCGCTGGCCTACGTGACCGACACGGTCTGGAACAAGACGAGCGCGCGGGCCCTGCACGCCCTCTGCCAGGGAGCCGAAGAGCTCTGGTGCGAGGCCTGCTATCTGCACTCACAGCTGGCCAAAGCCCGCGAGCACCTGCACCTGACCGCCCGCCAGGCGGGCCGACTGGCTGCCGAAGCGGGGGTGGGCAAGCTGCACCTGTTCCACTTTTCGCGCCGCTACCAGGGAGGAGAAGCGCACCTGGAGGAAGCCCGGCAGTTTTTTTCAGCCACCGAGCCAGGGAGGGTCTACTTCGACGGTCCCCCGCGTTGATCCGGGGCACAGAGCTCTCGACCCGGAGCCAAGCGCATTAAGTCGTAGAAGTCCGGCCGCCCGCAACATCTTGTGTGGCGGCGGTGGGCAGGGGTCCCCGAGGGCACAACCCCTCCGACACAATCGCTCGATTAAACAAACCGTGTCAAGGGCGCCGACTGCGCTCCTGGAGCTCATTCTCAATTGCCTGAAGGGCCAGGCGTGTGCTCGAGTGACTCAGCCGTTCGCCTTGCGGAACTCGTCCATGAAGGTTACCAGAGCTTGCACTCCCTCGATCGGGAAGGCGTTGTAGATGGAGGCCCGCATGCCCCCCACCGAACGATGGCCTTTCAGGCCGTCGAGCTTGCGCGCCTCGGCCTCTTTGGCGAACTTCTTCTCGAGCTCCTCGCTGGGGAGCCGGAAGGTGACGTTCATCAAGGAGCGACTGTCGCTCCTGGCGTGGCCGCGGTAGTAACCTTCCGAGCCATCGATGGCATTGTAGAGCAACTTTGACTTCTCAAGGTTCCGCCTGTGCATGGCCTCGAGCCCGCCCACGTCATTGAGAAGCCAGCGCAACACCAGGTTGATCACGTAGATGGCAAAGGTCGGAGGGGTGTTGTACATCGAGTCATTCTCGACGTGGGTCTTGTACTCGAGCATCACGGGCAGCTTCTCGCCCCCTGCTCGGGCCAGAAACTCCTTGCGCGCCACCACCAGGGTGCACCCGGCCGGGCCCACATTCTTCTGGGCTCCGGCGTAAATGAAGCTGTAGCGGCTCATGTCCAGGGGACGCGAAAGGAAATCCGAGGATGTATCACACACCACCGGCACTTCTCCCAGGTCGGGATCCTCAGCAAAGCACACCCCTTCGATCGTCTCGTTGGAGGTCGTGTGCATGTAGATCGTGCCCGAGGTAGCGCGCATCTCAGACTGGCGCGGCATGCGGGTGAACTTCTCAGACGATCCGTCCCACACGACGTTGACCGCGCCCACCTTCCTGGCCTCAGCGATGGCCTTCTTGGACCAGGCTCCGCACAAAATATAGTCAGCCGACTTGCCAGGGGTCAGAAAGTTCATCGGCACCATGGAGAACTGGGTGGTGGCGCCTCCCTGCAAGAACAGCACCTGCCAGTCGTCGCCCACGCCGAGCAGCTTCTTGAGATTGGCCTGGGCTTCAGCCAGGATCGGCTCGAAGGCCGGTCCGCGATGGCTGATCTCCAGAATGGAGGCCCCTGCTCCCGGCAGGCAAAGCAGCTCCTGTTGAACCTGCTGCAGCACGGGCAAAGGCAGTACGGCGGGGCCGGCGGAGAAGTTGAAGAGGCGCTCGGTGGTTGCTACGGTCATGGGTGATCCCTTTCTGGTTGCCTTGCGGTTTGCGCTTGCAAGATTCTCGCATCCAGTGGCGGTTCCTACGTCCTCCCGAGCACAAAAAGAGCCCCGCTCTCCGCGGGGCTCTCAAAAACCTCGTCCGAACCTCGCCTCTAGAAGTCCGGCCGCAAACCCAGATGTGGTGTCGGAGGGAACCTCCGCCACCACAAGATATTGTAGGCGGCCGGACTTCTAGCACAATATGCTGGGCGTCGCGCAGCCGGAAAACGGTGTCAAGGGGGTTTCCGGCCGCGCTCCTAGAGCGAGTGAGGCCAGCGCAAGCCTTGCCTGGCCTGCGGCTGCAGCCAGCTATCATGCTCGCCCGAGAAGTTATAGTACCAGCCGTAGTGATTCGACCACCAGCGGTACAGGGCGCCCTTCATGATCTCACCGCGGTAAGGGCTCTCCACCTCGAAGATGCGGCGCTCGAAATCGTAGTGGTAGGGGATATCCAGGGCGTTGCAGGCGGTTTGCAGATCGCACATGGTGGCCCCGCCGAAACGGGTGGTGGGAATATTCTTTCCGCCTGCTTCAACAGCCAGGACCAGCGGGTTGATGCCCGAGGTGCGAGGCGGGGGCGGGTTCAGCGACCAGCCCTTCGCGTTGTGGACCCTCGGATACGCAAGGGCGTTGCCGAAGGACTCTACTCCGACATAAGGGCGCTCGCCGACGAAAGCCCAGACTCCCTCGTAGGTGATCCCCTCCACCTTGATCGTGACAGGGGTGCGCATAATCATGTTTCCGGTGTCAGCCTGACTCGGTGCGGCAGCTGCGCCCACCAGAGCCATCGCGGCGACTCCCAGAAGAACCCACTTTTTCACGGACTTAGACTCCTTCCTCAGACTTCCCGCCGGGGTTCTCGGCCCGGCGGAAGGTTCCCGCTTTCCCTGGAGATTTTTCCAGCTCCGCGCAGACAGACCGCGCGGGGGTGCAATTTTTTTCAGCTTTCGGGTTCTGTTCGGCAGGTGAAAGAAATACACCTTCCAAGGACTGATGACCCGATTCTGACACGGCCGAGTGGCACAATGCCACCAGTAAAGGCGCCATCTCCAACTGGAAAACCAGGCTCAAAACGTGAATTTTGCTCTCTTAGCCGACCCACATCTGCTGCTGGTGGCCCTCGTCAGCGGTCTGGTTTCCATGCTGACCACCCTGAACGTGGCTGCTCGGCCCGCGGCCGTGCGCTCACGCCAGGTGGCCAGCACTTTCACCATTGCTCAGTTCTTTTTCATGCTGACGCGCTTTGCCAATTTGTTCTATCTCCCCATCATGGCTGCATTCGTGGACCGGGCGACCAGAACCGGTGAGGTTGACGTCCTCTATCAGCAGATCCAGTTCGTGATTCTGGGCGCCGCCGGCGGGGCTCTGATGTCCTGGCTCCTGTTGCCCACCTTCGTCGAGGTTTATACCCGCGGGGTGAGCTCTCTTCTGATCCGCCAATCCCTGTTGGGAGTCTTGATGCGACTCGGTCGCATCAGCGGCTGGCGAACCTTGCTCGGGTCCATTCGCCCTCCCGGCAATCTGGGCATCAGGCTCTTCAGGCTGGAGGGCGTTCCGGCCGACTTTCTCTGGTTCAACGTGCTGGCAACTGCCGTCTGGACCGTGGGGGCCCTGTGCGCGGTCTATGTGAGCGCCATTTTGCCCTCGTTGGAAACAACAGCCCTCTTGCTCTCAGGTCTGGTCAATGCGGTGGCGGCCATCTGCTTCACCCTCTTTGTCGATCCCAAGGCTGCTCTTATCACTGACCGGGCCGTTCGCCCCATCCGGTTGCTGCACCCGGTGCCCCGCCAGGTGCTCCTGAATCTGGCCACTCTGGATGCAGTGGCTACCTCCCTGGCGATGCTGAGCACCCCGCGGTGGCGGCGGGGAAGGCTCCAGCTCCTGCCTCCAGCGGGCCCCAGCGCCCTGGCTCTCTTCCCCGCCGAGTCCGATCCCCATGACCGCCAGGTGCGTGTCACCGCCGTCCATCTGGCGGCCGGAAACTTGCTCGGCTCCGTGCTCGGCCTCCTTGTGTTCACGCCGGGGATTCGGGTGATCGAAGGGGCCACTCGGGCGCTGGGCTCAGAGGGCTCCAAACTGGTCGAGGAGATCGGCTTCGTGGTGCTCCTGAACGTGCTGGTGACCATGCTGGCCTCGACCACCGTGGCCGGCCGGGTCTCGGCCGTTCTCACCCGCCAGGTGGCCAGCGCGCTGGCCATCTACAATTTCTTCTTCCTGATCACCCGGCTGGCCCAGCAAGTCTACGCGCCCGTTCTGGGCAGCATTCGGGACGCGGTCGCTTCCGGCAGTATCGGCCCCCAGGGCCTGCCCCAACTGGAGAGCCTGTTTCGCCAGGTCCTGGCCGGCGCCAGCCTGGGAGCCCTGCTGGGCTGGATCCTGATGCCCACTTTCATCGAGATCTATCGCCAGGCCATCGGGGGCCTCGAGCGCCACCGCTCCATTCCGGGCTTGCTGGGGCGGCTGCTCTTCCCGGCCAACTGGGCCCGTGTGCTCGGTTGCTTTCGCCCCCCCAGCTTGCTCGGCTTCAGCTGGAAGGTGGCCAGGCGTTTGCCCAGACCTTTCCTGGTCGGGAACGTCGTGGTCATCGCCGTGCACACGGTGGGGGTCATGGCCGCCATCTATGCCAGCGCCCTGAGCCACGAGCTGTCGCGGACCTGTACGCTGCTCTCTTCGGTCGTCAACGGGGTTGCCACCATTACGCTGAGCGTCATCGTCGATCCCAAGGTGGCCTTGATCACTGACGACACCATCGAGGGACGACGCCCCATGGAGCAGCTCAATGCCATGGCCGTCCTGCTCATGGGAGGGATGCTCCTGGGAACTGTTCTCTCCCAGGCGTTGCTCGTGCCCTCGGCCTATTTCATCTTGTGGGTTGCCCGACTGGTGGGGGCGACCTTCGGTTGACCTGACGGGAGGACTCCGATGGAGAGCTTCGAACCGCCCGCGATGCGTGGCCGGACAAGGCTATTTCTGATCCTGATGACAGCTTGCCTGTGGCTGCAGCCGGCCCTCGCCCAGGAGCCCTCCGGCGAGAGCCCGCCCGCGCCTTCCAGCACCCCTCCGAGCCACAGAGGCCCGACGAAGCTTCCAGCTTCCCGATCGAACCCGGCAAGATCAGCACCAACGATGCTGGCGTGCTCGAGCCAGGCCAGATCGAGATTCAGCCGGGCTGGCTCGGGTTTTCCAGCAGCCGGGCTTACGACCAGAACGGGTCCTCTCTGCGCGACAGTGACCAGGTCCAGGACCTGTTCTTCACCCAGCTCACCTGGGGCGTGGTCGAGGATTTCGATATGAACCTGATTCTGGCATTGAACACGGGCCGTGACAGTCTGGCTGGAACCGACCCGGTCACCGGCCTCCCCTTGCCGCTCAGCGGCACCAGCTTTGCCGATAGCGTTTTCGGGACCCGCTGGCGCTTCCTCAAGGACGAGGAAAACCAGCTGAGCCTGGCTTACCTGACCTACTTCACCTTTCCGACCGGCCAGCACGGAACGCCCACGCTGCTCTCCCTCAGCCAGGAGGCGGCCAACTGCCAGCATCATCTGGTCGTCCAGAAAGAGGCCGGGCACTGGTCGCTGCTGGCGGACCTGGGGGTGACGCATCCCCTGTGGGGAAACTCCATCGATTTTGACGGCGGAGTCTCGGCCAGCGTGGCAGCCGGTTACCAGGTGACGGCTGAGTGGCAGCCGCTGGTGGAGTTGGGCTACACCTCCTTCTATTTTGGCAACACCCGGCCTTCCGAGTTCTGGACCGTGACCGGTGGGGGCACCTGGTATGTGAGCCCGGATGTGCGACTCAACTTGGGCCTGACCCGGACGTTCGCCGGCCAGAATGCCCGCGACGGCACTGCGGTCACTTTCTTCCTCACCATCCTGCGCTGAGAAACACAAAGAGGGCCGGGTTGAGTGACCCGGCCCTCCGACCTGTCTCAAACTTAGCAGTGGGGCTGATTACTCCACACCGTCTCGCCCTTGTCGTTGACGACGTTCAGATTCTCCACGCCATCCACGGTGACCACAGTGCCACCCTTGCCCTGAGAATAAAGCACCTTACCGTTCTGGTCAACGACGGTCACGTTTTCGCCCTTCCCGGCCTGAATGGTGGCGCTATCGTTGCCGCAACCGCCGTTGATGGTGGCCCGGTCGCGTCCTCCGCTGACGTCGTAGTGCACGCTGTCGTTGCCGCTGCCGCCGTTGACGTTGATGCGGTCGTTACCCTTGCCGCCGTCGACACGGATCCGGTCGTTCCCGCTGCCGCCGTTCTGGTTGATGACGTCATTACCTTTGCCGCCGTTGGCGCTCAGGTTGTCGCTGCCGTTGCCGCCGCTCTGGTTGATGCGGTCGTTGCCCTTGCCGCCGTTGGCGCTCACGTTGTCGCTGCCGTTGCCGCCGCTCTGATTGATGCGGTCGTTGCCCTTGCCGCCGTTGGCGCTCACGTTGTCGCTGCCGTTGCCGC
>QWHO01000344.1 GCA_021404945.1 bacterium CPR1 | reverse complement strand
TTCCCTGATCGTGCTGGGGTTGGTCACGGTGGGCGTGGTGGTGTGGCGCTCAGCCCGCATGGTGATTCGTCCGGTGGAAGCCCTCAGCACTCAGGTGCGCGCCTTCGGGCGCGAGCGGCAGCCCTTCTCGGCTCTGCCCGGACAAATGGGCGGGGAAGTGGGCGAGCTGGCCACCAGCTTCTACGAGATGACCGAGAGGCTGCTCGACCGCGAGGAGCGTATTCGCGAGCTTGAAACCGAGCGCTTCAACTCCCTGGTGGCCAACCTGCCGGGGGCGGTGTTCCGCTTTGCGGGCCCCGAGACTCGCCTGGAGTATCTCAGCGACGCCATCCAGGGTCTGCTCGGTCGGCCCGCCTCCGAATTTCTTTCCGATCCCAGCGCTCTGCGCGCGGCCATCCAGCCAGAAGACCGCGAGCGGGTGGCCGCTCATCTCGCCGCCGCCCGGGCCGAGCGCAAGCCCTGGCGAGTGGAGTACCACCTGGTCCAGCGCGACGGACGGCTCATCTGGATCGAAGAGCGCGGTCGCTGTCTTTATGATGAGCAGGGGGCGGTCCAGTTCACCGACGGCATCCTGCAGGACGTCAGCGACCTCAAGCAGGTTGAAGAGGACCTGCGCCAGGCCCGCATCGCGGCCGAGGCCGCCAATCAGGCCAAATCCAATTTCCTGGCCAACATGAGCCACGAGATCCGCACCCCCATGAACGCCGTGCTCGGGCTCACCCACCTGGCCCTGCAGACCGAGCTCACCCCCAAGCAAGACGACTACCTGCACAAGATCCAGGGCTCGGCCACCAATCTCTTGCAGATCATCAACGATATCCTGGACTTCTCCAAGATCGAGGCCGGCAAGCTCAGCATGGAGAGCATCCCTTTTCGGCTCGACGAGGTGCTCGATGGGGTGCTCAACCTCTTTGCCGCCAAAGCCTCCGAGAAGGGGCTCGAGCTCTTCGTCCTGGCCGAGGCCGCAGTGCCCACCCGACTGGTGGGGGATCCGGTGCGCCTCGGTCAGGTGCTCGTGAACCTGACCGGCAACGCTCTGAAGTTCACCGAGAAGGGTGCCGTAGTAGTGCGCTGCTCGCTGCGAGAGCAGACAGCCGAGGGAGTGGCGCTGGAGTTCTCGGTGCGGGATACCGGCATCGGGATGACCCCCGAGCAGGTGGCCAGGCTGTTCCAGTCCTTCAGCCAGGGGGACGCCTCGACCACTCGCAAGTACGGGGGGACAGGGCTGGGCCTGGCGATCAGCCAGCGCCTGGTGGACATGATGCGTGGGAAGATCGAGGTCGACTCCGAGCCGGGCAAGGGGACGAGCTTCCATTTCATTGCGCACTTCCCGCTCCAGCAGCAGAGCCCCCCGAGCGTGGCTGTGCGCCTGGATCTCCGGGGCAAACGGGTGCTGGTAGTGGATGACAACGAGATCGCCCGCCAGATTTTGAGCGAGGTGCTGGAGTCGCTCGGGCTCGTGGCCGAGAGCGTGGTCTCGGGGCAGGAGGCGCTGGCCCGGGACGTGACCGGCTACGACATCATCCTGATGGACTGGAAGATGCCCGGCATGACCGGCCTGGAGGCCTCCCGCGAGCTGAAGGCCCGGCACGGGAAGGCCACCCCCCCCATCATCATGGTGACCAACTACGGGCGCGAGGAGGTGCGCGCGCAGGCCTGCAGCCTGGGCCTGCACGGGTTCCTGGTCAAGCCGGTCACCCCCTCGTTGCTCTTGGACGCCATCAGCCATGCCCTGGCCGGGGACAGCCCCCAGCTGGTCCGGGCTGCCTCCGGCCAGCGTCCCAGCCTGCGCTTCGAGGGGGTACGGGTGTTGCTGGTGGAGGATAATGCCATCAACCAGCAGGTCGCCACCGAGCTGCTCGAGCAACTCGGCATCGAGGTCACCCTGGCCAACCACGGCCGGGAGGCCCTCGAGCTCCTGGACCGGGAGACCTTCGATCTGGTCTTTATGGACCTGCAGATGCCCGAGATGGACGGCTACGAGGCGACCGCCGCACTGAGGGCCCAGGAGCGTTTCCGCGAGCTGATCATCGTGGCCATGACCGCCCACGCCATGGCCGGCGACCGCGAGCGTTGCCTGGAAGCGGGAATGAACGACCACCTGACCAAGCCGATCGACCCGGCCGCGCTGGTGGAGGCCCTGCGCCTCTGGTTGCCAGGCCGGGGGCGGGAGGTCAGCCCTGCGGCCGCGACCGAGGACGCGGAAAGCTGGCCCGAGCTGCCGGGGGTGAGCATCTCGGATGGGGTCCAGCGTCTGGGGGGAAACTCCAAGCTCTACCGGCGCCTGCTGGCCGAGTTCGAGCGAGACTTTGCTCCGGTTGGCGAGAAGTTGGCGGCCATGCTGGATTCCGAGGAGTGGGACGGTCTGATGCAGCAGGCCCACTCGCTGGCCGGGGTGGCCGGCAACCTCGGGATGGGGCACCTGCGCTCCCACGCCAAGGAGCTGGAGGGGGCAGCCCGCAAGCACGACCTCCCGGCCTGCCGGGCCGCGCTGGACGAGGTGCTGACCCGCCTGGGAGAGATTCTGCCCGCGCTGGCCGGTCTGGAGGCAGCCGAGGATGCTCCCCCCGTGGTGGCGGCCGACCCGGCCGAGCTGCTGCAGAGCTGCCGCCAGTTGGAAACCCTGCTCAAGGAGTTCGACCCGGGAGCCGAGGACGCGGCTCGTGAGCTGGCTCCCAAACTGGTGGGGATGGAGGATCTGCGTCTCAAGCTGATGCGCCAGATCGAGGGCTTCGATCTGGAGGACGCCGCCGCCACCCTGGCCGAGATCGTTGGCCAGCTGCAGACCGAGCCATAGTCGCTCGCCCCGCCTGAGAAGCCCGAGGAGGTTGCACCGCTGGCAGCGCCCGAAGCGCGGGGGGCGACGGGCAAGCTTTTCCAGGGGTCCGGCCTCCCCAGGGCCCCGAGCAGCTGCAGGTCGCGATGGGAGCATCTGAGAACCGATTCAGTCTTCACCCACTTGCCACGAAAGCTGGACAGGTTTTTTTCTGCTAAACTGCATACGTGGGCAAAAAGCGGGAAGGGATTGGCCTGGCCGTCGTCATGGTGGTGGTCACCTTGCTCTCGATCCTGACCGGTGCCTTCCTGGTGCTCAACCAGTCCAACTTTGTTCTTCTGAGGCGCTCGGCCGAGAAGATGCGCTCCGAGCAAGCCGCCCTCTCCGGCCTGCAGTATGCCCGCATGCGACTGGAAGCGAACTCGGCCTGGGGTCTTCCCGCCGGGCCCAACGAGGCTTTCGCGGGAGGGCCCATCCAGAGGCTGGACGTTCCCGGCCAGATGACCGTGTGGGAAGATGGCTACTGCGTCGTCGGCATCATTGCCCCCGAGCAGGCCCATTTCCAGATCTACTTCCAGCCCGACTCTTCCCACACCAGCGTGGCCCAGCACGGGCGCTTTCTCGACCGCGACGTGGCAGCCGATCCGAACCCCAATTCCTGGGGGCGCGAGTGGTTCCCGGCCCGGGAATCGCGCAGCCTGATGACGACCCCACCCGGTGGCCCCTCTCTGGCGCCCACAGCCGATCTCCGCGGAGTCACCCCGCAGAACTGCAACCTGATCGTGACCGGCTACTCTTCGGGTGCCGAGACCGTGCTCGACGTCACGCTCGGGAACGCCCAGATCGTGGACGCCCCACTGATGAGCGAAGGCACGATGGCCGTCGAGCTGGCAGGCGCCAGTGGGATCTGGAATGTTCTCTCGCTCGACCCTTCCGTCAACGCCAAAATCCGCTCCCGAGCCGATCTGCTGGCGCCCGCCGCCACGCGGCTCCTGTTTGGGGACGGAAGCCAGCCCATGGCCGGCTCGGCGGTCTCCAGCACCAACGTTCTTCTCAACCCGATCATCAACGTGAGCAGTGACGCCAACGGGGCCGTGACGGCGGTGACCGCCTCGGGCAGCCCCACCGTCATCGGAGACGGGGTCAACGACGGACCCGAGGCCAGCGCCGCGGGCGCCCTGGTGCACGGGACGGTGCTGCCCAACTCGAACCAGGCTGAAGTGCCCGATCTGACGGCCGATCAGTTGAAGACTCCTCCGGCCCCGCCCCTGAGCCTCAATTCGGGCCTTTACCACTTCGTGGACCCTACCACGGTCCACTTCTGGGCCGACCCGGCTCATGACCCCGTGGCCGACCCCACCGGCTTCACGCCTTACGTCAACGAGATCCGAGACGGAATGGGCAATCTGCTTGCCAAACTGGACGCAGGACGCTTCATCGTGCCCAACGGCTCCCACCTGGAATCGAGTGGCGCTCTTCGCATCACGGGAGATCTGGCCGTGGGCTATGACGCCGCCAGTCTCAGCCTGCCGGCCGGAGCCAACGCCCGCCTGAAAGTGAATGGCAGCCTGCGCGTTCAAGGCGAGACGGTGGGCGGGGGGACCATCGTGGCCGAGGCCAACGGGGCCGACGTGGGGGCCATCCAGCTGACGGGGAAAAGCGCCATGTCAGCCTCCCCCGATTCGGGAGTGGCCCTTTATGCCGAGGGCCCGGTAAGCATCGAGGGGGTCAAGCCCCCCACCATCGAGGTGCTGGCCATGGACCACGAGCTCTTCCGGGAAGCCATCACCGACCTCCCTTCGAGCTGGGACGAGTTCTCCGGCTGGTACCCGCAGGGCATACGCGAGTGGATCAACTGGGATGACTCTGACCCCACCGACAACCCCAAGTACTGGGCGGGAGGAGCCGACGACCACAGCCTGGGTGAGCCCAAGCTGCGCGACAGCGTGCTCGACAACTTTGACAGCGTCCATCTGCCCCGCCTGCTCGAGCAGTATCCGGTCGGTGCCAACGATCCGGTGGTCCAGGGCTATCTGAGCACGATGCTGGGCGACTACAACAGCGCCGGTGGCGTCAGCCTGGGCCGCTACATCCGACTGCGCGAGTTCCTTCAGGATGCCACGGCCGACCCTTCGGCCGCAACGGTGCTCGCCTCCTACAACCACTGGCATGACCTGCACGACGCTGTCATCAAGGACGAGGTCAACGCGCTGATCACGAGCCAGATGGACTACTACGCGCAGCAAGCCGGTCCAGCGCTGCTGGAAGCCTACCTGATGGCGCCCAGCCCGATGGATGTAGACGCGAACCCCAACGACGTCGTCTTCAATGGGCTGGTTTACAGTCGCACCAGTTTTCAGGTCAATCCCAACGGCAATCGCTTTGCCTCCGAAGGAGCCGTGATCTCGCGAGGCCCCCTGGTCGTCAAGGGTGCCCGGGAGGTGCGCTCGACCTACAATCCCGCCTACCTGACCTCACTGCTCTCTTATGCGGGCGGAGCGATCAAGCTCGAGCAACGATACTGGAGCATGCGCTGAGGGAATACGAGAAATCTCTGGCGCGCGCCAGGAAGGGATTCAGCCTGGTCGAGCTGCTCCTCGCCCTGAGCATCCTGGCCACGGCCATCGTCTTGATCGGCGGGCTTTTCATGGCCCTGCTCGGGTCGAGCACCAAGACCGCCAATCTCACCGCCGGCATGCTGTTTGCCAGAGAGCGACTGCGCGAGGTGATCGAGAAAGACCAGTACTGGCCGGTGCCCGCCAACCTGGCGTCCGGCATCTACACCACCGACTCGACCACCCAGACACGCTTTTTTTCACGGGTCACCTCCGTGCCGATCAGCGCTTCTCCGCCCGAATACCGGGGTGGCTATTTTCTCACCGTCGACGTCTGGTGGTGGAACCCGGCCCCCGGACAGGCCCGCCAGGGCCAGGGAATTCTGTCGACGCGCACAAGCCAGTTTTTCTATCCAGGGGTGAGCGTTCCGTGAGGCGCCTTCGCGGGTTCTCCCTGCTGGAAGTGTTGATGAGCGCCTTCCTGCTCGGAATCCTTTCCCTGGTGCTGTTTGAGCTTTTTCGAGCTGGAACCGGCTACTTCCGGGTAGCGGTCCTGCGCCAGGGAGGGCAGGGAGCCGCCCGGCGAGCCATCCTGGCCATGGAGCGCAAGATCCAGCAGGCCTACCCCGAGGCCACCGCCGTGCTCAATGATGTTTCCAGGACCGTGACGGTGGAGGGGGTGACCTTTCACCGCGACGCCCTCTGCCTGCCCGACCTGAGCGACTGGGGTGATATGGCCCGCTTCACGCCGGGAGGATTGCCGATCTGGGACCGCTACACGGTTCTTTATGCAACTGCGGAGGTGCCGGTGGGGCGCCTGGTGCTTCTGACCATCGACCCGGGTTCCAGCGCGGTATCAGGACCCTGGGCCGGGTTCACTCCGGCGTTCCTGACCACGCCCCCACCACCGCCCGGCGGCGCGGTCCTTTCCAGCAAGGTGCTGGCCCAGGATGTGGTGGATTTCAATGTCGCGGTGGACTCAGAGTCATTCGTGGTGACTTTGAGACTTCGCGGGAAGGCCCTTGGCCCGACTCACGGGCCGGCCCGCGTGGAGGACTTCGAGGCCAGGATGCGGGTCAAGCCTCAGAACCGGTTGCCTTAAGCCGCGCCTGACCTGGCTGAGGCGAATGACAATCCAATGAGGGCTCGCAATCAGAGCAATCTTCCGCCCGGGTGAGCTATCAGGCCACGCATCGCCATGAGAATCAAGGCGCACCTTTCAGGTCGTTCGCGAACGCGCGGAGGCGCTTCAAGGCAGGCCCCAGGCATCCTCTGAAAGAATGTCAAACATGGTGCAAAATGACTACCGCCCCGACCATGTCGAAGCGATCTCAGAGGTCGAGTCCCTGGCCCCGCCCGGGTGGGGACCGACCCTTAGCGCGGCCTGCTTGCTGGTGGTCGTGGGCGCGTGCGCCGGTGCGCTGGTCCCCCTGGGCACCAGCAGAATCCTGACGGGTGCCAAGGCGCTGGGGATGGGTCTGGCCGGTGCTCTCGCAGGCTATGGCGTGAAGCGCGCCCTTCGGCTCCCCGATACAACCCTGACCAGCACCGGGGCAGTGCTGGGAAGTCTGGGCGGGCTCGCCCTGGCCCTCGCCTCGTCGCGGGCCCTGATCATGGCGGGATGGGGCGCGCTCGCCGGTGCGGCGGCGGGGATGGTACTGCTGCTTCGCAAGGCCTACCTCGAGGAAACCGACTGCAAAATCATGGAGCTT
>QWHO01000343.1 GCA_021404945.1 bacterium CPR1 | reverse complement strand
CTGGCAGGAGTGATGGGAATGACCGAAATCCTGGCTCAAACCGAGCTTTCCGGAGAGCAGCGCGAGATGGTGGAGGCTGTCATCAAGAGCAGCCAGCTGCTGCGGGCGGTGGTGGACGACATCCTCGATTTCTCCAAGCTGGAAGCTCGCTCGGTGGCCCTCGAGCAACTCCTCTTCAGTCCCGAGGACGCTCTCGACGATGTGCTCGAGCTCTTTGCCCTGACCGCCCGCGACAAAGGTCTGGAGCTATCTCTGCTGGTCGGGCGCGACCTGCCTCAAACGGTGCAGGGAGACCCTCTGCGCTTTCGCCAGATCGCATCCAATCTGATCTCCAACGCCGTCAAGTTTACCCGCAAGGGAGCCGTGGAGGTAAGGCTCGCCCCGGTGCCGGGCGGGCTGAGCCTGCAGGTGCGCGATACCGGTGTGGGAATCCCCGCCGAGTTGCTCGGCAGCCTCTTCCAGCCCTTCCAGCAGCTGGAATCCTCCACCACCCGACGCTACGGTGGAACCGGCCTGGGCCTGGCCATCTCTCAGCACCTGGCCACCCTGATGGGCAGCCGGATCGAAGTGGAGAGCCAGAGCGGCCAGGGCTCCACCTTCGCCGTGGTCTTTCCCTGGCCGGGAACGGCCCCCGAGCCCGTGACCTCCCCCCTGCTGAACCGCACGGCCGGTATCCTGGGCCTGGGACCGGTCAGTCAACTGGGTATCGCCAGCCGTCTGGAGCGCCTGGGGCTCAGGGTGGACCAGGAAAACCCCGAGGTCTGGCTGGTCGGGCCCGATGCGACCCATCCCCCCGCCGGCCGGTCGCTG
Organism: bacterium CPR1; assembly: GCA_021404945.1. Taxonomy (GTDB): domain Bacteria; phylum Vulcanimicrobiota; class Xenobia; order Xenobiales; family QWHO01; genus QWHO01. Next base: position 6,261 of record QWHO01000343.1, on the reverse strand, counting down.
CAGCTTCGCTGGCCCGGGCTGAAGGAGCAGCAGGGCTTTGCGGCCAGTTTGTGGCTGCCGCTGCGACGCAGCACCCTGGAGCAAGCTTTGTTGACGCTGTTCGCTCCGGCTTCACCGGATGGCGCCCAGAAGGTGCTGATCGTGGAGGACACGCTCATCAATCAGAAAGTGCTGCTTCGCATGCTCAGCCGTCTGGGTTACAGCGGCCACGTGGTGGAGAACGGGGCCCAGGCGCTGAGCTCTCTGCGTGAGCAGAGCTTTCCGATGGTCTTGATGGACATCCACATGCCGATCATGGATGGCGTGGAGGCCACCCGCCGCATCCGCCAGGAGCTTCCCGTCGAGCGCCAGCCCTTCATCTGCGCGGTCAGCGCCAGCAGCCACCAGGAGCAGCGAGACGAGATGCTCCAGGCCGGAGCCAACGCTTTTATCGGAAAGCCCGTGGCCCTGTCCGAGCTACGCTCGGTGATCGAGACCTGGGCCGGCGGCTCGGTCAGCCGTAGCGCAGAATCTTCAGATAGTCCGCTTCCGGAAAGCCGGGACGGTGATCCGATTCCGGCGCCAGGCGGCCCTTGAAACGAAGGGGAACGAGCACCGCGTCGAGCAGCGAGCGCAGCGACTCGACTCTGACGCGCGAGGTGCAACAACAGGCCACCAGCTCCCCTCCCGGCGCCAGCACCTCCCGGCAGCGGCGGTAAAGCTTGCGATAGCCCGCCAATACGCGCTCGAGCTGGTCGCTGCGCCCCGTCATCGGGGGCGGATCGGCCAGGATCAGGTCGTAAGGACCGGGCGGAACCTCGCTCCAGGGGCCCGCCAGCAGGTCCTGGCGCACCCAGCTCTGGACCTGGCCGCCGTGATGCTGGCGAGCGAACTCGAGAGCGGCGGCGGAGCTATCCACGTTGACGACAAGGGCTGCGCCCGCCCGCTGGCAGGCCAGCCCCAGCGAGCCGGTATAGCAGAACAAGTTGAGCACCCGCCTGCCGGTGAGGTCGCGAGAGAGCATTTCCCGGCGCAGACCGCGCAAGTCGAGGAAGGTGCCGCTCTTCTGGCCAGCCCCGAGGTCGGCCCAGAGCTGCAGCGGGCCCTCCCGAAAACGGACCTTCGCGACCGGGGAACCAAACAGCACCCGGTCCGGCTGCCCCCGACCGGCCCGCCGCCGGGGCGGCTTCCAGAGCAAGGTCTTCAAATCGAGCCAGCGACGGGCCAGGCAGCCGAGGTATCGTCCCAGGTCGTCCACGGCGCTGGAATAGGTCTGCACAACCCCCACCGGGCCGTAGCGGTCCAGCACCACACCCGGAAGGCCGTCACTCTCGCCATTCACCAATCGCACGGCCTCGGTTTCGGCGGCCAGTTTCTCGCGTCGACCAAGAGCCTTGCGCAGACGGCGCTGCAGGGCGCTGGTATCGGGCAGGCTCTCCCCCAACCAGCGGATGGCCACCACGCCCTCTGCCTGGTAGACGCCATAGCCTACGGTCTGGTTGGACCCGTCCAACAGGTGCAGCCACTGGCCGTCCCGGAAGATCTCGGCCGCGCTCGACATGGCTCCCCGGAACACCCAGGGATGGCCCTGGCGCAGGGCTCGAGCGGCCGGGCTCTTGAGCTGGTAGCGGCGGGGGGCTCTCAGCGCTCCTCGCTCCAGTAGTATTCCTCCGAGCCCTCGGTGCGCAGCTGGGCCCGCAAGCGCGCCAGCTCGAGCTGGAGCTTCTGCGCCCGGACGCGGTCTTTCTCGGGGTCGAGCCCCTGCAGCTCTTTCTCGACGGCCTGAATCTGGCGGCGTATCTCGTCCATTCTCAGTCCTCACTTCGTTGCATCACCCCGGGCCACTTCACCTGGGAAAGCTCCCTGGCGCGGTCCATTCGAGCCAAGCTTAGAGGCAGGAGTTCCCCCTCCCTCCTCGCAGGTGGGGCCATGGGCAGCGCCTACATCCCCGGCCTCAAGGTCAATCCCGCCACTGAGCTGTTGCTCGAGCGGCGGTTGCCGCTCAAGGGCGCGGTCATCGTCGAGGTGGGCCAGCAGGTGGCTCACAGCGACGTGGTGGCCCGCACCGAGTTGCCGGGCTCGGTCGAGATGGTCAACGTGGCCAACAAACTGGGTCTGGAGCCCTCCGAGGTGCCCCAGGCCATGTTCGGCAAGGTGGGCGAAAGCGTAACCAAGGGCCAACCGATGGCCCAGAACCGGGGATTTTTTGGCTTCTTCAAGGGGAGGCTGGAGGCGCCCATCAGCGGCAAGATCGAGGACATCTCCGAGATCACCGGCCAGGTGGTGCTGCGCCGACCGCCCGTGCCGGTCGAGAAAGTGGCCTACGTGGACGGGGTGGTGGACCAGATCCTGCCCGAGGAGGGGGTGCTGATCCGCACCTTCGGGGCCCACCTGCAGGGCATCTTCGGCATCGGTGGCGAGACCACCGGTGAGCTCGTCGTGCTGAGCCCGGCCCCCGACCAGCAGCTCCACGAGCGCGATCTGACCGAGGCCCACCGGGGCAAAGTGCTGGTGGGCGGGTCGCTGGTCAGCAACACCTTCCTGCAGGCCTGTCGGCGGCTGGGTGTGGCCGGGGTGATCGTGGCCGGCATTCACGACCGCGATCTGCGCGATTTTCTGGGCTACGACCTGGGCGTGGCCATCACCGGCTCGGAGCAGCTGGGCCTGACCCTGGTCATCACCGAAGGCTTCGGGCCCATCCGCATGGCCGACCGCACCTGGCGCCTGTTGAGCGAGAATCAGGGCCGCCGGGCCTCTCTGTCGGGGGCCACCCAGATCCGGGCGGGCGTGATCCGCCCCGAGGTCATCATCCCCGCCCCCCGGCCCAAAGCCAGCCAGAGCGCCCAGGAGAGCAACCTGGGCCTGGAGGTGGGCGCGGCCGTGCGGCTGATCCGCCAGCCTCACTTCGGAGCCCTGGGCCGGGTGGTGGAGCTGCCGGTGGCCCTGACGGTCATCCCCACCGAGGCCCACGTGCGGGTGGCCGTGGTGCAGCTCGAAGACGGGGAGAAACTGACCGTGCCGCGTGCCAACCTGGAGCTGATCGAGAGCTGATCGGGCGCCAAAAGAGGATCTCCGGGGGATGTTCGAAGAATAGTTCGATTGAAGTCCCTTAAAGCTTCGTGGCCAAACGCCGCGAAACACCAAGGTTGGAGAGCGCATGAAGAAATTGGGCGTGGCCCTGGCGGCCTTTCTTGTTTTCTCGGGCTCGGTGGCGAGAGCCGAAGAGAGCGGCCTTTCCGATACCGTGGCCCAGGTCGTGCCCGGCCCCATCCTTCCCGGCATCGGCCACCCCCCGCTGGTTCCCCCGCCCATCGACCTGGAAGTGCCCCCCATCGTGGACCCGGAGGTGCCGGCCATCGAGCTGGTCCCGGCCGAGATCGAGCCCGCGCCCCCCGTCTTCGTGCCCATGGCCAGCGACTGGGGCTATGCCAATGAGAATGCCTACAACGCTCTGATTGAGCGCTCGGTCCAGGCGGAGTGGACAGATAGCGCCAATCCCCTCCCCCCGCGCCTCTTCAAGGCTCTGATCGCGGTAGAAAGCGCCTTCAAGCCCCGCGCCCGCAGCTGGGCCGGAGCGGTGGGGCTCACCCAGCTGATGCCGGAAGCCGCCCAGCGCCTGGGACTGAGCCTTTCCGATCGGCTGGTTCCCGAGCTGGCCGTTCCGGCTGGCGTCAAGGTGCTGCAAGAGAAGCACCAGGTCGTGATGGACCCGCTCAATTACTGGTCCTACCTGGGCCAGCCCGATCGTTGCGAAGCCTGGAACCTCAAGGCAGACGAGGCATACAAGCTCCACGGGATGCCCCAGGGGGACGACCGTCTCTTTTTGATGCTGGCCGCTTACAATGGGGGCGGATCCACCGTGCTTCGGGCCATGGCCAGAGCCCACGACCGCCAGCTCGACCCGCGCAAGTGGTCGAGCCTGGTAGGTCCCACCAACCGCCCGCGCAACTCACCCCTTTACGGGGCCTGTCTGGAGGTCTATGGCCGGGGCGCCTGGGGCAAGTACCAGGAAATTTCCCGTTACCCGGTCAAGATCTTCGCCCTCTACCAGCGCTGAGTCTCGAGCCCTACTATCGGGGGGAAGCTCCCCCCCAGCACCCGCGCCATCCGGTGCACGTGGTGCTCGACAACGTGCGCAGCGCCTTCAATGTGGGCTCGATCTTCCGCACGGCGGACGCGGGGGCGGTGGAGCACATCTACCTGTGCGGCCAGCTGACCTGCTGGCCGCCCCACAAGAAGCTGGAGAAAACCTCGCTGGGAGCGCACGCCTACGTGCCCTGGTCTCGCCACGCCGATACCATCGAGGCCCTGGAGCAGCTCAGAGCACGGAAGATCCCCATCGTTGCCCTGGAGACCACCGGGCGAGCCGTCAGCATGCACGAATTCGTCTGGCCTCGTCCGGTGGCGCTGGTCTTCGGCCACGAGGTAGTGGGGTTGGGCCAGGAGGTCTTGCAGGCCTGCGATCACCAGGTGCGCATTCCCACCTTCGGCTGCAAGAGCTCGCTCAACGTGGCCACCGCCTTCGGCATCGTGCTCTACGACGTTCTATCCAGAAGATAACAATTCGTTTACAGCTTGTGCTTGAATCCGGTCGGGCGTGGGCTTAGCTTGAGAGCGTATCGTCATGGTACCGCCCACTTCGAGGGCGAGTAATATCGATGGTCCTCCCGGAAGGGTCCATACTCCGGGTCGACGCTGTCGGGTCGACCTCCGACAGGGGTAGCGCGCAGACCTCAGCACGTCGCATGGCCCCGGTTGCGAGATACCGAGGTGAGGCCCGGCGCAGGCTGGAAGCCCTTTGGGCAACCTGCCAAGGCGGAACCGGGAGACCCGGTTGTGGGGTGGAGGCCGGGCATAAAGCCGTCCTTGCGAAAGGGCGGCTTTTGTGTCCGGCAGGACTCCAGGATGCCCCACAGAAACTGAGCGCGCTTTGTCGGAACAAACCGGATTGGCGAAACTGCTGAAAATCGGGCTTTTGTCGAGCCTGGCCACAGCCTTAATGATGACCGTGGAGATCCCTTACCCTGGCGCGCCCTACTTGAAGTACGACCCTTCCGAAGTGCCCGTGCTCATCGGAGGCTTCGCCTTCGGGCCCCTGGCGGGGCGGGCCATCCTGGTGGTCAAGAACTTGCTGTTCATGCTCTTCCGCTTCGAGCCCACCCAGCTGGTGGGAATCCCTTTGAACACCCTGGCCGGAGCCGCCCTGGTGCTGACCAGCGCCAGCTTCTACCAGATCAAGAAGACCCGGTCCCGGGCGCTGGTGGCCCTGGTGCTGGGAGGGGTGAGCATGACCTGCGTCATGATACCGGCCAACCTGTACGTGCTGCCCTGGTTCACCCGCTGGATGACCGGCGAGGCCATGAGCACGGCCGGGATGCTGCCCTTCATCCTGACGGTGATCACCCCGTTTAACCTGCTCAAAGCCGGCCTGACATCGACCCTGACTTTTCTTGTCTACAAGCGCGTCTCGGTCTTCCTCAAGGAAGAGCGAGGCCATGCCCAGGAAGAAAGACGCCCGGGGCTGGGAACCTCCCGGGCGCGGATACCTGGCTAACTTCGTCGCGTTTCAGCGCAAACTTGGTAGCTCGTTGGGCCCCCACTCGCGCACACCCACCGGCCCGCGACCACGCGACCGGGGACGCCTGAGGTGCACTTCCAGCTCATGCGCCTTGGTGGCGAAGAACAGGACCACAACCGAGCAGGCCAGTCCGAGACACGATGAGGTCAGCAACCGGATCTGCCAGCTCGGGTCGGCGTCGTTGATGTAGAGGAAGTAACCCACAGCCACGCCAGACACCGCGGCAGCGATCGTCAACAGTCGGCGAAACATTCCAAGCAGAAGGAGCAACACGCAGATCCATCCCCCAGCCTCGTCAAGGTTTGGGCAACGAGGACTGTTATGGGCTCAGTCTAGCGCCAGGAAGGCCCGATGTCTGTGAGCCGGCTCACACCGGGGCCGGCTCACGCCCCTTCTTGATGTCGTCTTGCTGCATCTGGGCCCGGGCGGCCGACTCTTTGCCGGCTGCCTCTGCCTCCACGGCGCGATCCTGCTGGGAAGGCGTGGCCGGAGCCAGAGCTGCCTTGCGAATCTTGGCCATCTTGTCGGCCGTCTTCTTGGGGTCACCGGCCTCTCCCAGGTCCACCTCGACCTTGCCGCCGGTCACGAACGTCTTGCCGTTGGAGGCGGTGTAGGTCTCGAAGACGGGACCACCCCGGGCGTGCTCGCCCGCTTCGTTGAGGTGCTCTTGCTCGTGGGCGCGCACCTCCTGGTCGCGATCCTCG
>QWHO01000342.1 GCA_021404945.1 bacterium CPR1 | reverse complement strand
CCTGCCTGATCGCCCTGATGCTCACCTCGCTGGCCTTTGGTCAGCCGACTGAGATCCGGGTCTTTCAACTGAGCAATCGACCGGCCGCCTCGGCCGCCCAGTCGGTCCGCCCGCTTTTGAGCCCTGCCGGCACCGTGCTCAGCGACGATCAGACCAACAAGCTGATCGTGCGCGACACGCCCGAGGTGCTTGGGCAGATCGAGAAGATGATCCAGGCCATCGATGTGGCCGCCCCCCAGGTGATGATCAAGATCCGTTTCACGGGCCAGACGACCAGTGATGGTCGTACTTTGTCCGGGGGGGTAGTGGGACAGACCAACCCCGACGGCTCCACACGGGTCGCGGGCTATCCCTATCAGGTGAGCTCCCGGAGCACCTCGGCGACCACCTCGGGCGAGCAGAGCTTGATGGTAATGAGTGGCGAGGAAGGGCGTATCGAAGTGGGTCGCCAGTTGACTTACGTTCAGCCCTACTGGGGACTGGCCCAGCAGTACGGTCTTCTGCCAGCCGGCGTGATCTTTCAGAACGTCACCACCGGCTTTGTCGTTCGGCCTCGCGTGGTGGGCGACGTGGTTACCGTGCAGGTCGCTCCCTGGCTCAGCTATCAGAGCGGCCAGGGGCCAGGCCAGATCGTCTTCTCCGAGGCGGCCAGCACGGTCAGCCTCAAGTCGGGCGACTCCATCATGCTCAGCGGCGGCTCTCAGAGCACCAGCCGGGCCGGTGGCGGGGTGGCCGGCCGGGGCTACGGCGACAAGGACAGTATCAACGCCTGGTCGGTCATCCTGGGCGGATCCTCAGGCGGGCAGTCCCAGTCGGCCGGCTTCTACCTGACCCCCGTCATCATTCCGGACTGGTCTAAGGAATAGACAGGCGCCACCAGAGCCAGGCCAGAGCCGCGCCGGCGACCGCCCATCCGGCCGGGTGCAGCCCGCCCCGGCGAGCGAACGCTCCCAGCAGCAGTCCGGCCAGAAAGCCGCCCAGGTGAGCGTAGTTGTCGATGGGCAGAGGTTGGAAGGCCATCCCCACGGCCAGCAAGAAGACCACCAGCATCATCAGAGCCTGCTCGCGGCTGGCCCGGTAGACCCTGCGGGCCATCAGCATTACCAGCAGCCCGAACAGGCCGGCCAGGCCCCCCGAGGCGCCCACTCCGCGCGACTCGGGACCAAACTCGGCCGAGACCAGGTTGCCGGCCACCCCGCCGTAGACAAAGACCAGCAGTAGCATCCACCAGCCCACCAGCTCCTCGATCAGCACGCCCAGGGTCACCAGGGCCAGGGTGTTCATCACCAGGTGAAGCCAGTTCCCGTGCAGGAAGATCGAGGTCAGCATGCGGTGGGGCTCGGGCTTGAGGAAGAAGATCACCACGTCGCGCTTGCCGTGATGCAAGAGCCATCCGTGGCTGGCCAGGTCGGCCAGGAACACCGCCACCAGCACGCCGGCCAGGCCGTAGGTGGCCCAGGGCCGGCTCAGTCGGCCGGTCGCTTCCACGGCTCAAAGTGAGGGCAGTCGAAGGGTGGCTCGGTCTCATCGAGCTTGCCCGAAGGAGGCTTCATCAGGAAGTCTTCCCGACTGGTCCAGTTGAAGACCTTGCAGCGAAACACGATGAACTCGGTGTCGGCGATCTGCTCGAACTCACGACCCTGCTCGAGCACCTCGAGATTGCGGCAAAGAGCGCAGATCTTCCAACCTTCCTCCGGCATGGCAAACACTTCCCTCCCCGCCCCTCGACTCCCTCGCGCCATGAAAAAGGCCGGCCCATTCTTGAATGGGCCGGCCAGCTCAGGATCTGAGTTCCTCTACTTGGTGCTGCTGACCTCGCCCATCTTCTCCTTGAGTGCCGCGTGAGCCGCCGCCAGGCGGGCGATGGGCACGCGGAAGGGTGAGCAGGATACGTAGTTGAGCTTGAGCGTGTGGCAGAACTCCACCGACTCGGGCTCGCCCCCGTGCTCGCCGCAGATGCCCACCTCGAGGTTGGGGTTGGTCTGGCGACCTTCCTCGACGGCGATCTTCATCAGGCGACCCACGCCCACGCGGTCCACTACCTGGAACGGGTCCACCTTGAGGATCTTCTTGTCCAGGTAGACCGGCATGAAGGTCCCGGCCGCGTCGTCGCGCGAGTAGCCGAAGGTGGTCTGGGTGAGGTCGTTGGTGCCGAAGCTGAAGAAGTCGGCTCTGGTGGCCAGGTCTCCGGCCACCAGGGCGGCTCGGGGAAGCTCGACCATGGTGCCGATCTTGTGCTTGACCTGCACGCCCATGCGCTTCTGGACATCGGCCGCCTCGCCTTCCACGAGCTTGCGGGTGAACTCCATCTCCTCCAGGGTGCCCACACCCGGGATCATCACCTCGGGACGCGCATCCACGCCCTTCTTGACCAGCTCGCAAGCTGCCTCGAAGATGGCGCGAGCCTGCATCTTGTAGATCTCGGGGTAGACGATGCCCAGACGGCAGACACGGCAGCCGAGCATCGGGTTGAACTCGTGCATCGACTCCACCCGCTGCAGCAGCGACTCGAGCGACTCGAGGGTCAGCCTGGCATCGCCCCGCTTCTCCCGGACATCGGCCAGGGTCTTGTCGTAGCTGCCGGAGGCGGTCTCTTTGACCGTCTGCAGGCGGGTGACGTCCACCAGCAGGTCGTCCTTGGCCGGAAGGAACTCATGCAGCGGCGGGTCGAGCAAACGGATGATCACCCAGTGACCCTGCATGGCCTCGAGAATGCCCCGGAAGTCCTCGCGCTGCACCGGAAGCAGCTTGGCCAGGAGCGACTGGTAATGCTCCCAGGGCTTCTTGAGGCGCTCTTTCATCGCTTCCAGAGCGTGGCGAGCCTCGTCCTTCTTGCGGCCCTCGGCAGCGCCCTCGTAGTCCATCTCCAGCAGGTGGACCTGGCGCATCAATCGCTCGGCCTCGGGCGCGTTCAAGATCATCTCCTGCACGATGGGAAGGCGATCTTGCTCCATGAACATGTGCTCGGTGCGGCACAGGCCGATGCCGGTGGCCCCGAAGCTGCGCGCCCGCTGGGCGTCCTTGGGATTGTCGGCATTGGCGTAGACGCCCAGCTTGCGGAAGCTGTCGGCCCACTCGAGGATGGTCTTGGTCTCGGGGCTCAGATCGGTGGGGACCTGCAGCGGCAGTTGGCCGAGCAGCACCTCGCCCGAGCTGCCATCGATGGAGATCATCTCGTGCTTGTTGATGGTCCGGTCGCCCACCTTGATGGTCTCGTCCTTGAGGCTGATCTTGAGAGCCTCGCAGCCCACGATGCAGGGGATGCCCCAGCCGCGGGCCACCAGGGCGGCGTGCGAGGAAGGCCCGCCGGTCGAGGTCAGGATGCCCTTCGAGGCCAGCATTCCGTGGGCGTCGTCGGGAGTGGTCTCGGGGCGCACCAGGATGACGGGTTTGCCTTCCTTGCCCATGGCCGCCGCCTCGTCGGAGCTGAATACCACCATCCCCACGGCCGCACCCGGCGAGGCGCCCGTGCCTTTGGCCAGCATGCGACCTTCCTTGCGCGCTTCTTCCTTGGCGGCGTCCGGGATGTAGGGGTGCAGCAGCCGGTCGAGCTGCTCGCCGGTGACCCGCATCACCGCCTCTTCCTTGGTGAGCTTGCCTTCCTTGAAGAGGTCGGTGGCGATCCGCACGGCCGCCTGGGCCGTGCGCTTGCCGTTGCGGGTCTGCAGCATGAAGAGCCGGCCCTTTTCAATGGTGAACTCCATGTCCTGGAGGTCCTTGAAATGCAGCTCCAGCTTCTCGGAGGTCTCTTCGAGCTGCTTGTAGACCTCGGGCATCACCTCTTTCATGTGGTCGAGCGGCATAGGGGTGCGGATGCCCGCCACCACGTCCTCGCCCTGAGCGTTGGTGAGGAAGTCGCCCACCATGTGCTTTTCGCCCGTATTGTAGTTGCGGGTGAAGGCCACGCCCGTGCCGCTGTCCTCGCCCAGGTTGCCAAAGCACATGCACTGCACGTTGACGGCCGTGCCCAGGTTGTGGGGGATCTTCTCACGCTCGCGATAGACGTTGGCGCGCGGGTTGTCCCAGCTGCGGAAGACGGCCTCCACCGAGAGCTTGAGCTGCTCGAAGACGTCGTCGGGGAAGTCGCGCTTGAGCTCAGCTTTGAACTTGGCCTTGTAGGCGGCGATCATCTCGCGCAGGCTGGCCGGGGTAAGCTCGCGGTCTTCCTTGCAGCCCTGCTTCTTCTTCTGCTCGCGGATCAGCTCTTCGAACTCGGTCTTGTGGATGCCCATCACCACGTCCGAGAACATCTGGATGAAGCGGCGGTAGGCATCCAGGGCGAAGCGCTCGTCGCCCGACAGGGCCGCCAGCCCCTTGACGCTCTCCTCGGTCAGGCCCAGGTTCAAGATGGTGTCCATCATCCCGGGCATCGAGAACTTGGCGCCCGAGCGCACCGAGACCAGCAGGGGGTTCTTGGCGTCGCCAAAGCCCTTGCCCATCTTTTCCTCGAGCACTTTCATCTGCTCTTTGATCTCGTCCTCGAGCCCGGGAGGCAGCTTCTTGCCCGCCTCCAGGTAGAGGTTGCAGACCTCGGTGGTGACGGTGAATCCGGGTGGGACGGGGAACCCCAGACGGGTCATCTCGGCCAGGTTGGCACCCTTTCCGCCGAGGATGTCGCGCATCTTGGCGTTGCCCTCTTCGAACTTGTAGGTGGCCTTGCCGTTGGTCAATTTCTCGCGCCAGTTTTGCATGGTGGTGGTCACTGGGAGTCTCCTTTCCCTGTCCCGGCGGGCTTTTCAGGCCGGCGACCTGCGGATATACCCGAATGGCGCCGCCGGTTCCTGCATGGATCGAACAAACTATCGGTACCAAATATCACTGAACGCTCGCTCGAGCCCGGTTATGCTGAGATCATCACCAGAAAGCGAGGAGCAAGAAGATGGATGGACTCAAGAATGCTTGGAACGGACTCATCGGTCGAGGGGCCGAGCTCATCGACCGCCTGCCAGGTGTGCAGCGGGCTCACGCCGCGGGCAAGTGGTTGGCCCGGGCGCAGGAGCGCATCAAGACCGAGCTCACCGATCTGAAGCCCGATCAGGGAAGGGCCACCGACTTCAAGGACACCCAGCTCGACCACACGGTGCGGCTCATCAAGAAGGGGCCTCAGGCCAGCCTTGACCGGTTCGAGTCTTCCCAGAGGGAGGACTGGGCGCCTTACAGGGCGATTCAGCGAGCCGCCTGAGGCAGGTCACCCCGCCAGCGACCAGAAATCCTTTCGATGCCCACTCCCGCCGAGGCGTTCCTGGCCTCCTTCCCCGCGATCGAGGGCCAGGAGCTCTCGCTGGTGGACGCCGATCGGCTCGCCCCCGAGCAGTATCCCCTGGACCGGGTGCTGATCTTCTCGGGTCCGGTGGGCAAGCTCCCCACCGGGTTCACCAGTCTCGACCTGGCCACCGGCAAGATTCAGGCGCCGTTGCCTGAGATTGCCGAGTGGCTCAAGTCGATCCACCAGGTCTGGGTCGATTCCGGCGAGAGCCGCGAGTTCGCCCGCTATTTCGACTTCAGCGAGAAGTACGCGGCCGCCCGGGCTCCCGCAACCCCCGTGCTGATCGCCGTCTGCGTGGCTCTGTTCGGCGTCCTGACCTTGAGCGGAGGCAGCACCAGCGCTCTCGTGCTGCTGCGCTTCGGAGCCGCCAACGGCGTCTTGATTCAGGCCGGCGAATGGTGGCGCCTGGTGGGCAGCACGTTCCTGCACATCGGCCTGACCCACCTGGCGGTCAACATGCTGGCCCTCTGGGTGCTCGGACGCCAGATTGAGCGCTTCTATGGCACCGGGCCCTTTCTGGGGCTCTACGCCCTGGCCGGGCTCTCGGGCAGCCTGGCCTCGCAGGTCTTCATGCCCGACGTCATCGCCGCCGGAGCCTCGGGAGCCATCTTCGGCCTCTTCGGCGCGGCAGGCGTGCTCAGCCTCAAGTCCAACCTGCCGCGAGCGGTGGCCCTGTCGATGCGAAAGAGCGCCCTGATCAACCTGGCCCTCAACGTCGGGGTGGGGCTGTCTGTCCCCAACATCGGCCACGCCGCCCACCTGGGCGGTCTCGTGGCGGGGGCTCTGTTCGGGGCCCTGGTTCCTACCATCTTTCGGCCTCGCCCTGCCTGGCTTGCGCCAGCGCTGGCCCTGGTGGGCGCGCTCCCCTTTCTGGTCGAGCTCATCGTGCTGTACCACGCTCTTCATCCCGTGACGGCGACCCGCCCCCACCAGCTGGGACCGCTGACGGTGCAGGTACCGGCGACCATGCAGCCCCGCGAGGGGGCGCTGGTGGGGCCTCCAGGGGTTCTGGTCTTTGAGTCCACTCCCGAACGTTCCCTGGAACTCGAGCCCCTGGTTCCTCGGGCCAGCCGGATCGGCCCGCGCACGGTCGACGGCTGGCCCTGGCTGGTGTTCCGAGCCGAGAACAAGCACCTGTCCATGGTGGGCGCCGTCACGCTGGCCGGGGGCGAGGCCCTGGTGGTTCTGGCCGGGGCCAGCGGCGAGCAGGAGGCTCTGAGACTTCTGGATTCCGTCCTGGCCGCCGCCCGGTTGAGCCTGCCCGACTGGGAGCGCCGACTGGGTGCGGTCGACTCGGCCAGATCGCTTCGTTTGGAGCTGAAGAGCCTGCCCGCCGAGCCGGCCGCCTGGGAGCTGGCCGGCCGGCTGGCTCTCAGCTTTGGAGATCCGAAACTGGCCCTGGAGTGCTTCTCACGTCTGAAATCCCCTGACCGCGTGCTGCTCGAGCGTGCCCAGGCCTACCAGCAAGCCGGTCAGCTGGCTCTGGCCGGGCAAGACTGGGAGCGCGCCCTGAAGCTGTGCAGGAACGATGAGCAGCGGGCCGGCGTGCGCAATCACCGGGCCTGGTACCAGGCCCTGACCGGCCAGTCCGAGCAGGCGGTTCAGGAGGCCACCGCCGCCCTGGCGCTCAAGCCTTCGAGCTCGCTCCGGGCGCGCACCCTGGACACGCGCGCCTTCGCCTATCTCGCTCTCAAGCGGTATGGCGAAGAAGGCCGAGGCCATCCAGGGCTATCGCGAGTTCTTGAGCCGGGACCCTGAGGACGATGACGCCCCGGCAGCCCAGAAACGGCTGGAAGCCCTCAGCGCTGGCTCCAGCGATTCCAGGAAGTAAGCTGACGGGCGGGGATGCGCCCGGCTGGCTTGAAGTCGGTGCCCTTCGTGTAGGCAAGCGGTATCAGCGCCGCCTGGCTGATGCCCTCAGGGATGCCCAGCGCCTGCGACACTTCGCGCTCGTGCAACAGGTGCACGGTGGTCCAGGACGAGCCCAGGCCTCGCGAACGCAGCGCCAGCATGAAGGACCAGACTGCCGGAGCGATAGTGCCCCACTGGGCCGCCGCCTCCGCCAGCGGGGCTCGGTCGAGCTTGCCCTCGATACAGGGAATCACCATGGCCGGCACCTCGTGCATCCTCTGGGCCAGGTAGATGGCTGATTCGGTTACGGCCGCCGCCTGGTGTGTGCGCGGGTCGTCGGCGGCAAAGGCCGGCAAGTGGGGCACGATCTGGGTGGCATAGGTCTGGAAACCCTTCCGGTAGGCGTCGGCCACGATCTTCTTGGGCTCGGGATCGGTGAGCACCAGGAACGACCAGGTCTGGCGGTTGGAGCCGCTGGGCGCCTGGACGGCGATCTCCAGGCACTCCTCGATCACCTCGCGGGGCACGGGCCGGTCGAAGTCGAGGCGCTTTCGCACCGAGCGCGTGGTGGTGAGGACCTCGTCAGGGGTCATTCGCGGCAGAAAACCTTCTTGCGCAGGTAGTCGAAGATCTGATCGAGCGGGATGCGCTCCTGGGCCATGCTGTCGCGGTCGCGCACGGTGACCGCCTTGTCCTCCAGCGAGTCGAAGTCGACCGTCACGCAGAACGGGCAGCCCACCTCGTCGTAGCGACGATAGCGCTTGCCGATCTGGCCGGTGCCGTCCCAGTCGGCCAGAAAGTGCAGGCGCAAGCTCTTGTAAAGCTTCTGGGAGAGCTCCACCAGCTCGGGCTTGTTCTTCTGAAGCGGCAGCACGGCCACCTGAACCGGCGCCAGCTGGGGATGCAGGCGCAGCACCACGCGGGTGTCTTTCTCGCCTTTGGCGGTGACGGTCTCGTCCTCGTCGTAGGAGTCCACCAGGAAGGCCAGCACGGCTCGATCCACGCCGCCGGAGGGCTCGATCACCCAGGGAGTGACGTGCTCCTTGGTCTCCTCATCGAAATACTTCAGGTCCTTGCCCGAGAACTTCATGTGCTGGCTCAGGTCGAAATCGGTGCGGTTGGCGATGCCCTCGAGCTCGGACCAGCCCCACGGGAACATGTACTCGATGTCGAAGCAGCCCTTGGCGTAGTGGGCCAGCTCGTCGGCCCCGTGGGCCCGCAGGCGCAGGTTGTCGGCTTTGATGCCGTAGTCGAGATACCAGCGGTGGCGCTGATCGACCCAATCCTTGAAGCTGGCGTCGGCCTCCTCCGGACGCACGAAATACTCGATCTCCATCTGCTCGAACTCACGCGTGCGGAAGGTGAAGCGGCGCGGGGTGATCTCGTTGCGGAAAGACTTGCCGATCTGGGCGATGCCGAAGGGCAGCTTCTTGCGCGAGCTGGTCTGCACGTTCTTGAAGTTGACGAAGATGCCCTGGGCCGTCTCGGGGCGCAGGTAGACGCTGGAAGTCTCGTCCTGCACCACGCCCATCTGGGTCTGGAACATCAAGTTGAACTGGCGCACCTCGGTGAACTCATGCTGGCCGCCCTCGGGGCATTTGGCGGCCTCCTCCATCTGGTCGGCCCGGAAGCGCTGCTTGCACTTCTTGCAGTCCACCAGCGGGTCGGAGAAGTTGCCCACGTGACCGGAGGCCTCCCAGGTACGCGGGTGCATCAAGATGGCGGCATCGAGGCCCACCATGTCATCTCGCTCCTGCACCACCGTGCGCCACCAGAGGTCCTTGACGTTCTTCTTGAGCTGGGAGCCGAGCGGGCCGTAATCCCAGCAGTTGGCAAGGCCCCCGTAGATCTCCGAGCCCGGGTAGATGAACCCGCGCCTGCGGCACAGGGAAACGATCCGTTCCATCAGGTCTTCACGCACGTTCTTCTTCTCTTCAATCTGCGGCATGGTAGGCATCTCCTTTGCTGAGCAAACGAGGTTCTCGCCGCAGCAGGCTTTCCCTCTCAGAGCTCGCTCAAACGCTGCCAGAGACGGTCCACAAAGTCATGAGACAGGATGTCCTGACGGCTCAGCTCCAGTCGTGGGAGTGCGATCTGGACCGTGCGCTCGGCGTCGTCGGCCGCGTCGTGGAAGGGCCCGTCTACCTCGCCGTTGACCCACACGGTCCGCTTGCGGCTCAAGCGGGCTCCGATCAGCAGGTCCAGCCGGCGCGGCCCGCTCGTTACGAGAACCGGGAGCTGTGGGAAGAGGACCACCGGAAAGGGACCGGTGCCCACCAGTGCCGGCCAGCGCAGATCGCCGCTGGAACGCCCGTCGAAGACCGGATGGGTGCGAAAGCTGCAGCGCAGCGGTGCGAGCCACTCGGTCTTCAGGTTGTGCTTGAGCAGATGCAACCAGGCCAGCACCTCGAAGCGCGAATCGCTCACGGCCTCGCGCAGGAACCTTCGCACAAGCGGGTAGTCCGTGCGCTGGCGCACCGGCCGCGTCAGCCAGAGGTAGAGCTGGCGGTGACATCGGCTGGCGTGCAGCAGTCGGATCCAGGTGGGGCGCGCTCGCTCCGGCTTCGGAACGGGCAGGCGCGTGCCAAAGAGCCGGTGTGCCTGGCTGACCGCGCGACTGGGAGGCTCGGTGGCCTCCAGCGCCCCCGGTGGGAGCCGCAGCGCTCGGGTGAGCCGGGCCACCTCCTGGGGGGTGGGGAAACGCCTTCCCTGCTCCAGGTCCGCAAGTCGATGGCGCCTCATCTGCGCCCGCTCGGCCAGTTCTGCTTGAGTCAGTTTCAGCATCTGGCGCGCATTCTTGAGACGGGTGTTGAAAGGTACGAGTTTCATAAGCCGATCATCGCTCCAAACCCACTCTGATCTCTCGGATGCATGTGAACGGGACCTTTCCGATTCATTGCTCTGAGGTTACTGTTTGATGAACGAGCTCGAGGCACGGGCATCGCGCCT
>QWHO01000341.1:7130-17769 GCA_021404945.1 bacterium CPR1 | reverse complement strand
GCGAGCGCTGCGAGCTCAGCGACCTGATCGGGAGCGCCCTGGGGCGCCTCGAGCAGGCCTACGCCGCTCGTCCGGGCGAGGTGGAGCTTCCGGTCGACTTCACGATGATCCCGGTAGACTTCGTGCCCTTCAGTCAGGTGCTCTACAACCTGCTTGAGAACGCCGTCAAGTATTCCCCTGAGGGGTCTGCGGTCCACATCGAGGCCCGGGTGGTGGACAAGATCGCTCGCCGGGCCCAGATTCGCATCTCGGATCGAGGAGCGGGCATCCCCGCCGAGTCCCGCGAGCGTATCTTCGACAAGTTCTTTCGCCTGTCCGACAATGTCAGCGGTACCGGACTGGGGCTGGCCATCAGCCGAGGGCTGGTGGAGTTACACGGCGGCTCGTTGTGGGTGGAGGAAAGGCCCGGCGGAGGAAGTACCTTTGTCATCCAGATTCCCCTCGAGGAGGCTGTGTGAAAGGTCAACCCCGCATCCTGGTGGTGGATGACGAGTCCGGCATCCGCAAGTTCTTGCGCGTCTCCCTGACGGCCCACGACTACGAGGTCAAGGAGGCTTCCTCAGGAGCCGAGGCCATGGCCATGGCTCCCGACTACCGGCCCGATCTGGTTATCCTGGATATGGGCCTTCCGGACATGACCGGCCTGGACGTGATCGGACAGCTTCGCGAGTGGAGCGCTGTCCCCATCCTGGTCTTGTCGGTTCTGGAGGGGGAGAAGCAGAAGGTGGCTGCACTGGACGCGGGGGCCGACGACTACCTGACCAAGCCCTTCGGACTGCCCGAGCTGCTGGCCCGCGTGCGGGCTTCACTGCGGCGCTCCCAGCAGCTGCCGGTGGAGGACCCGGTCTTCCGCCACGAGGAGCTGCTGGTGGATCTTGCTGCCCGGCGAGTGCTGAGCCAGGAGCGCGAGATCCAGTTGACACCCACCGAGTATGAGATCCTGCGCCAGCTGGTGTTGCACGCCGGCAAGGTGCTCACCCACCGCCAGCTGCTGGCCAAAGTCTGGGGCCCGGAATACGGTGATGAGACCCATCTCTTGCGGGTCAACGTCAGCAACCTCAGGCGCAAGATCGAGCCCGATCCGGTGCGTCCTCGCCACCTGGTGACCGAGGCCGGGGTGGGCTATCGGCTCAGGACCGGCTGACAACCTGGGCGGTCAGTGCAGGGTTCGATCCGCAGGAGTCGTCGACCAGCCTCGCACGATCTCAAGCGGCCGGCGGGGGTGAGCAGCGATGGGACGCACAAGGTCGAGTCGACGCGCGGACTGGTGCTCTTCGGGATGTCGCAGAGCCTGGTGCTCGGTCGTTGTCGTCAGGTCACCAGACTCGGGGGATGCCGTAGTCATCGAAGATGCGATCGCAGCTCAAGATACGCAATCGCTCAATCCGGGCCTGGGAAACGAGCAAACGATCGAACGGGTCCTTGTGAGCAAAGGGCAGTTGCGAGACCACCTGGCAGTGCTCCAACTTGACAGCCAGAAGCACGAGTCCGAGTCTGGCCACCCCCTGGTCGACGAGTTGCTGGACCGAGCCCCCCAACTGCAGTTTTCCAAGGCTTTGCTTGATGGCGATCTCCCAAATCGAGGCCAGACTCAAGAGCAGCTCATTGGCTGGATCCAGGATGGCACTCCGGGCCGGGGGGCTGAGGGCCGGATCGTCGCTGGCTGCCCACAGGAACGTGTGGGTGTCCAGGAGCCAGCTCATCACTGGTAGTCCACGAAGTCTTCCAGCGGCTCATCGAAATCGGGACTGAGCCGGACGGCGCCTCGGAACCAGCCGAGCTGGCGCTGCGGTCGAGCCTGGGGAAGTACGACCAGTTTGACGATGGGCTTCCCGGCACGAGCGATGACGATCTCTTCCCCGCTCAGAGCTTCCTCCAGGAGCTTCGACAGGTGGGTCTTGGCTTCATAAACATTCACAATCTTCACGGACCCATCTTAATCTAGTCAGGTGGTCTGGTCAAGCGCGCAACCGGTCAAGCCGGCGTCGATGCTCAGCCCTGGCGGCCCCGCCATCTGGTGACCGAGGCCGGGGGTGGGCTAGAGGCTCAAGACCGGCTGACGGTGGACCAGCCTCGCACGATCTCCAGTACTTCTGGCAGCGGCCGCCGTGGATGGGCCGCGGCCAGGCCCGGTTTCCCTCCACCGCCCAGCGTGTGGGCCAGCTCGCTGGCCCGAGCCGGGTCCTGGGAACGGATGGCGATGTGAATGTGATCGGGCTGCTCCCACAGCATCACCGCGACCGGCAGCTCGCCGGCCAACTGATCGAGGCGAGCGAAGAAGGCGTCCTGCAGATCGGCCAGGTTGGTCTCGGGATCAGCGAGCTTGCCCGAGCTGGTGGCTAACTTCTGGGCCTCGGCCGAGACGACCATCAGAGCGAGTCCCGGCGAGAGCTCCTCGTGATAGCTTTGCTGCTGGGTCAAGGCGGCCTGGCGCGGGGCTTCGCCCTCGGGCGAGAGCAGGACTCCCTTGAACCGCATGGGCTCCATCAACAGCCCCCTGGCCTCGTCGGCCAGGGGGCTCTCGACGCGGCGACAGGCCTGCTCGAGCGCTCCTCCGCCCCGCTTCTCCAGCAGATACTTGAGGATGGGGCCGGTTTCGCCTCGCACCGGCTTCTGGAAGAGCTGCGTATCGGTAAGAATGCCGGTCACCAGAGGGGGGGCGATCCCTTCCCAGCGCGAGGGGGCAAGCTTCTCAGCCACTGCCGCGACCAGCAAGGCAGTGGCGTCGGTGGGCGCGATCCACTTGGCCAGCTGGCCCTGCATCCCCAAAGATTCCGGGCTGGGGTCGCCGTCGTGGTGGTCGAGCACCACCACTTGCTGGGCCCGGCCCACCATCTCGGCGGCCCGACCGATCCGGTGGGCCTGGGCCACGTCCACCACCACCACCAGGTCATAGTCTTGATGCTGGACCTCCTCGAACGACTTGAACTCGCCCGGCTCGGCCTGCTGGCGCATCCAGCCTGGCAGATCGCCATCGAGCAAGAGGTCGGCCTCCTTGCCCAGGGCCTCGAGGGTGCGGCGCAAGCCCAGCCCGCTGCCAGCCGTATCCCCGTCGGGAGGGGTGTGGCACACCACCAGCACTTTGCGAGCCTGACGAAGCGCCGCCAGCACATCCTCGGGTGGGTTGAGGTGAACCGGGCTGATGGCCGCCAGGTGGGCCAGCTCGGGCCGGGGTGGGGGAGGAGCCTCCTCCTCCGGCAGCACGGCCAGCATGGTGGGGGCATAGGCCTGCCCGGTGGCGGTTGTCAACCAGACCTGAGCCTCCGGGGGCACCGGGCCGTCCAGAGAGAGGGTCAGGATGCCCCGATTCCCTTCGGGAATGACCTCGGCGTCCCGTACGGTGGGTCGCAGCATCTCTTGATTGCTGACCAGGTTGACCACGTAGCCCGAAAGACCACCGATCATCGCTGCCGGGACCTCGACGGTGACCTGGTAGCCTGGAAGAGGAGTCGTCGAGGCGTTGCGGGCCTGGTGGATGGACTCGAGCAGCGTTACCCCCGAGGAGTAGATCTCGGTGGGTTGAGAGTCGGACATCCTTCCCATTTTACCTCAAAGAGGGGCGGCTTGAAAGGTCTGCCAAAGTTGTGTTGCACTGGTCGCGGCGTTCAGGTCAGCGAGAGCCGGGCCCGGCCTGGTTCATTGGTGAAGATGCGGACAACGAACCTGCGACCGTTCAGAAATTCTGCTTCAGGGCGCTCGGCTCTCAAGCTGCATCAATTTGATGCTTGATTTTGCATCTATCTTGATGATAGCATGGATTTCGTGGCAAACGTGAGAACGACCGTGTCCCTTCGACCCGATGTCTACGAGGGTGCCAAGGCCAGCTATCACGAGCTCGGCTTTGCGTCCTTTGGCGACCTCGTCAATGATGCCGTTCGAGAGTATCTGCACCGCAGAAAGATCGAGCTTCAACACCGGGCCATGGAGGTGGCCGCCAGGGCTCCGGCCTACCGTGCCCTGCTGACGCGGATCAGCACGGATCTCGAGGCCGTTGACTCCGAAGGTCTTGGACCCGAGTACTGAGTGCCGGCGAAACAGGGAGACGTCTATTGGGCCGAGCTTGATCCCACACGGGGTCGGGAGCAGCGTGGTCGGCGGCCGGTGCTGGTCGTGAGTCGCGACGAGATCAATCGTCTGCCCTTGACGGTGCTCGTCATGATCGGGACATCAGCCTCGCACCTGGACCCGGCCCATCGGTTCCCCACCGACCTCTGGGTGACTGCCAGAGAGTCCGGACTTCCCAAAGATACCGTCTTTCTGGGGCTTCAGATGCGGTCGCTCGACCCTTTGCGACTTACGCACCGCATCGGCTCGCTCCCTGAGACCCGCATTCGTGAGCTGTGGAGTGCTGTGCGCTACCTGATCGGGGACGACCGCGCCTGGCAGTGATCCAAACCGGTTGCCTGTCCTTCGGGGGCTTCAGCACCTGCGGAGCTTCATAGGGTTGCTCTGGCATGGTTTCGAAGTGGGTCTGCCATGGATTCACTGAGCATCCTGCTGCTGGAAGACGACGAGACGTTGCGCGAGTTGCTTGAGAGCACGCTGGTCGGTCGTGGCTATCGAGTGGTGGCGGTGGGCCGCGGTGACGAGGCCATTGAGCGCGGTCGCCAGGGGCAGTTCGACCTGATCATCGCCGACGTGCGGATGGAAGGGACCGATGGCCTGACCGCGTTGGGCCAGGTAAAGAGCCAGCAGCCCGACATCCGCAGTATCGTCATCACGGGCTACTCCACCGAGGCCGACTCGATTCGCGCCATCCGTCTCGGGGTGGGAGACTATCTCAAGAAGCCCTTCCGAGTGGGGGAGTTCATGGAGGTCGTCGAGCGCCAGGCCGAGCGCTGCCGCCTGGCCCGGGTCGTCAGCCAGCGGGAGCTGGACCTGCTCAAGACCGCGGTCTGGGGCCTGGAACAGGCTCTCGATGCCCATGGCTCGGCTCGAGAAGCCGGACGTCTGGCCGAGACCGTTGCCCTGGCACTGGGGATGGCAGCCGGGCCCGCTCTGGAGACACGGTTGCTCACCCTGGCCCGGGCCCTGGGCAAGGCCGGCCCCGGCCAACCGACCGACCTGCAGCAGCGACCCGGAGATCCTGGCCGCCCTCGATCAGGCCGCCCTGCCCGAGCCGAGCGGCAAGGGCGTGAGTGTGCTCTCGGTGGCCCGTGCCCTGGAGCGGTCGCAGTCCCCCGAGAGCGCCCGCCTTGCCTATGAAAGCCTGGCTGAGAACGGGTCGACTCGCGAGCAGGTCGAAGCCCTGCTGGGCCTGGCCCGTCTGGGCGATGCCGAGCAGGCTCGCCGGGCTGTGGAGCTGGCTCGTCAGGTGGGTCCTCTGGCCACCGCTCGCTCGTCCCTGGAGGCGGCTCTGTTGCTGGGTGGGAACGAGGCCGGCGAGCTGGCGCGCGAGGCAGCGGGTCTCTCGAGCCGGCTCGGTCTGCGTCCTCAAGCAGCCCTGGCAACTTTGGTGGAGGCCCGCTGGAACGCGCACGCACCTCCCGAGGAAGCCCTGGCCACCTTGCTCGAGCCCGAGCAGTTGCAGGCTCGAGCCGATCTGGCTCGCTGGGGACTGGATTGGCTTTTGCTCGAGCCGGGGTGCGAGTCGCTGCTGGCCAGCCTGGCCCGCGAGGCACCCCGCGAGTTCAACACCCTCTTGTTGCGCGGTCAGCTCTCGGTGCCAGCTCGCCGGGCGGCAGCCCGGGCCCTGGCCGGGTCGTGGGGGATGTGGGCCGAGGAGGGCATGCGGCTGCTGGCCGAGGATCCCGATCCCGAGGTGCGCCAGGTCGCCCAACCGCGCACCGGTGCGGCCGGACCGCCCATGCTGCGGCTCTTTTCGCTGGGCCCGTTCGAGGTATTCCACGGGGACACCCGGCTTGAGGACCGTCAGTGGAAGAGCCCCAAAGTGCGCCTGATGCTGGCCTTTCTGGCAGCCCAGCAGGGCCGCACCGTCAGTGAGGACCTGCTCACCGAGGTCTTCTGGCCCGAGGAGCCGCGCGGCAAGCGAAACCTGTCGGCCACGCTGTCGCACCTGCGCAACAACCTGCGCCCGCCCGGCTGGCCGGGCGAGCTGAATTACGTGCTGCGGGCCTCCCAGGGCATCCAGCTCAATCCCGAGCTGCCTCGCTGGCATGACTATGATGAGCTCGAGCGGGCCGCCGCTGGCGCCCGGGAGCCGGAGGCATGCCGCCGGGTGGTGGATCTGTATCGTGGCCCCTACCTCGAAGGCCAGTACGCCGACTGGGTTCTGCTGCGCCGCACCCGGGTCGAGCGGCTGGTGCTCACCGCTCTGGAGGCGTTGCTGGCCCACGAGGCCGACCCGGCCTCGGTGCTCGAGCTGGCCGAGCGCACTCTGGAGCTCGACCCCTACCACCAGGACGCCTGGTTGCGGCTGCTCAACGCCTTCCTGGCCTTGAAGCGGCCGGCCGAAGCGGTGCGTCGCTTCGAAAGCTGCCGCAAGCTCTTGCAGCGTGACCTGGGCCTGGAGCCCCCCATCGAGCTGTTGCGAGCCCACGAAACGGCGCGGCTCAGTCTTTGAGCGAGGGGGAGGCGTTTTTGGAATGCGCAGACTTCTAGTCCTTTTTGCGCTCCTGATCTGGTTCGCACTGCCCCTGGCGGGCCAGCCGGCACCTGTTTTTCTGATTCTGTCCGATCTGCACCTCAACCCGTTCGATCTGGAAGGCCTTTCGAAGCGGGGCCAGGATTCGAGCGTTCAGCTGGTGGTGAGCGCACTGGACGAGGCGCGGCGCCAGTGCCCCCAACCGCAGTTCATCCTGGTCACGGGCGACCTTCTGGCCCACCGGTGGGAGGAGCTTTACGCGGAGAACAAGCCTCCCCTCGGGTTCGACGAGTTCACGGTGCAGACGGTGGCGGACATCGCCTCGCAGATCCAGGAACGCTGGCCGGACACCCCGGTTCTGACCGTTCCCGGGAATGACGACTCGTTCGATGGGAACTACCAGGTTCGCCCGGGTGGACCGTTCTTGAAGCGCTTCAGCGAGATCTGGGCGCCGCTGTCGGGCTCCCCTCTCCTCGTGCGCGAGACGCTGGCCCAGGGGGGCTACAGCTCGTTCCCGATGCCGGGCCGCCCGGACCGCCAGCTCATCGGGCTGAACACGGTGCTCTTCTCGGCCAATCGGGTCGGGATGGACGACGGCTCGCGCGAGCTCGAGTGGCTCGACGAGGAGCTAACGCGCGCCGCTTCATCCGGCCAGCGGGTCTGGCTGGCGATGCACATCCCGCCCGGCCTGGACAACTATTACACCGCCCGCGCCTTCGAAGCGGGACGGTCAGACCCGCTCGAGCTCTGGCGGCCGGAATACCTGGCCGGGTTCCTGGAAGTCCTGCAACGCCACTCCGGCCTTGTGGAGGTGGCCTTTGCCGGCCACACCCACCGCGACGACTTCCGCCTGATCTTGCCGGACGTCCCCTGCAAGATCGTCCCGGCCGTGAGCCCGGTGTACGGTAACAACCCCGCATTTCTGGTCTACCGTCTGGATCTTACGAGCTACCAGGCCTACTACCTGGACCTGGAGAGCCCGAATTGGAAGCTCGAGTACGACTTTCACGAGACCTACGGGCTTGCGTCTCTCGACATCGCGAAACTGGAGGCGATGCTGGTTCCGGGCTCCCCGGCCGCCGATGCCTTTTCGCGCTATTACTCGGTCAGCGGGCCCTCGGAGGTCACCGAGGCGAACCTCGAAGTCTACCGCAACTCGATGCTCTACCTGAGGCCCTGAGAAAGTGCGCGGTTTGAAACGTGCCGGAACTAAAGTGCAAGGCCTTTGGTCTTGCACTTTACAACGCGCTGGAACGCAGTGCCGGCGCGTTCGTTAGATTGTGCTAATGTGCCAGACCAAAGTGCGAGCCCATTAGCGTCTCAAACCGCACGGTCAAAGCGAGAGGTTTAGCCGACTTTCTCGCGCTGGCGCACAGAGTTCATGGCTGAGCCGGCTTTGAACCAGTCGATCTGCTCGGCGGTCATGGTGTGATTCAAGCTCAGCTCGTGCTTGTTGCCGTCCTTGTCGGTGACTACCGCCTTGACCGGTTTGCCGGGGGCGAGCTTGTCCAGCTCGAGCAGGCTGATCTTGTCGTCCTTGTGGATCTTGTCGTAGTCCTCCGGCGAGGAGAAGGTCAGCGGCAGGATGCCCTGCTTTTTCAGGTTGGTCTCGTGAATGCGGGCGAAACTACGAGTGACGACCGCCTTCACGCCCAGCAGGCGCGGCGACATGGCCGCGTGCTCGCGCGAGGAGCCCTCGCCGTAGTTGCGGTCGCCTACAATGACGCTGTGCTTGAGCTCCAGGGCCTTGAGAGCCCAGGGAGAGGCGGGCCGCTCTACGCCGGCCACCTTCATGGTTACGGGGTCGGCCACCTTGCCGGTGGCGGCGTCCACAGCCCCGTGCAGCATGTTGTGGCTGATGCCGGTGAGGTGACCGCGCAGGGGTAGCCACACCTTACCGGCCGGGGAGATGTGGTCGGTGGTGGTCTGTCCCTGAGTCTTCACCAGCACGGGCAGGTCGACGTAGTCCTTGCCGTGCCAGGGGTCGAAGGGCTCGAGAATCTCCAGTCGGCTCGAGCCGGGGTCGACTTTGACCGTGATCGACTTGCGGTCCTCGGGCGGGGCCACGAAGCCGTCCCAGCTGATCACGAAGCCGTTCGGGGGCAGCTCGGGGGCGGTGGGCGGCTCGAACTTGAGCCCGTCCAGCGAGTCTTTGACGGGGTTGAAGTCGAGTCGGCCGGCCAGAGCCGCCGCCATCACCAGCTCGGGGCTGGCGATGAAGGCCAGGGTGTCAGGGTTGCCGTCGTTTCGCTTGGGGAAATTGCGGTTATAGCTGGTCAGGATGGCGTTGGTCTCGCCTGGAGCCACGTCCTGGCGGTTCCACATCCCGATGCAGGGGCCACAGGCGTTGGCCAGCACCACCGCGCCCACCTCGTGGAAGGCCTTCATCTGGCCGTCGCGCTGGATGGTCTCGAAAATCTGCTGCGACCCGGGTGTGACCATCAGGTTGGAGCGAGCCTTGAGTCCTCTGGCTGCGGCCTGACGAGCGATGTTGGCGGCCCGCTCCATGTCCTCGTAGCTCGAGTTGGTGCAGCTGCCGATGAGGCACGCCTTGTAGGCTTGAGGCCAGCCTTCCTTGGCGACCTCGGCCTTGAGCTCGGAGATCGGACGCGCCCGGTCGGGCGAGTGGGGGCCGACGATGTAGGGCTCGAGGGTAGACAGATCGAGCACCAGCAGCTCGTCGAAGTATTTCTCGGGGTTGGCCTCCACGTCCGGATCGGCGGTCAGATACTGGCGGTACTTCTCGGCCAGGTCGGCCACCTCGCCCCGCTCGGTGGCGCGCAGATAGGCGGCGGTGCGCTCGTCGAAGGCGAAGACCGAGGTGGTGGCTCCCAGCTCGGCGCCCATGTTGGTGATGGTACCGCGTCCGGTGGCGCTGATGCTGCGCGCGCCCTCGCCGAAATACTCCACGATCTTGTTGGTGCCGCCGGCGGTGGTGAGCCTTCCGCAGACCCACAAGATGACATCCTTGGGCGAGGTCCAACCGCTCAGCTTGCCCTTGAGGTGCACGCCCACCAGTTTTGGCGAGCGCACCTCCCAGGGCAGCCCGGCCATCACCTCGGCGGCGTCGGCTCCCCCCACCCCGATGGCCAGCATGCCCAGGCCACCGGCATTGGGGGTGTGACTGTCGGTGCCGATCATCAGCCCGCCCGGGAAGGCGTACTTCTCCAGCACCACCTGGTGGATGATGCCGCTGCCCGGTTTCCAGAAGCCCAGCCCGTAGCGGGCCGCTGCCGATTTGAGGAAGGCGTAGACCTCGTTATTCTCCTCCAGAGCCTTCTCGAGGTCCGGGCTGGCCCCGGCCTGGGCCCGGATGAGATGGTCGCAGTGAATGGTGCTGGGCACCGCTGCCTCCTCGCGCTGGGCCTGCATGAATTGCAGCATGGCCATCTGGGCGGTGGCGTCCTGCAGGGCTACCCGGTCGGGGTTGAGCAGCAGCATGCTCTCTGCGCGCACCCTGGGAGGCGCCTGGCCGGGGATGAGGTGGCTGTAAAGGATCTTCTCGGCCGCGGTGAGCGCGTCTCGGCCCAGCACTTTGCGGATGGCCTCCTGGCGGGCAGGGAAGGATTCATAGAGGGCCTGGATCCGTTTCAGGTCGGCTGGGTTCATGGTTTCGTTCTCCTCACTGGTTGCTGCGGCGGCCGGCGCTGGCCGTCGTGGTCTCGGGATAGTCGTGATCGCTGGATTCATAGATGACCCGGGCCTGGCTCCAGAGGCCCTCCAGGTCGTAAAAGCGGCGCTCGGCCTCGAGGAAGATGTGCACCACCACGGTGCCAAAGTCCATCAGGATCCAGGAGCCTTCGCGCATTCCCTGCAGGGGTTTCCCGGCGACCTGCTGCTGGCTGAGCTTCTCGTCGATGGCCCGGGCGATGTCGCGGGTCTGGATGCGCGTGGGGGCGCTGACCACCACGAAGTAGTCGCACATGATGGAGATCTGGCTCAGGTCCAGGATGAGCACTCCGCGGCCCAGCTTGTCTTCGGCCACCTGGGCCGCCAACCGGGCGATGTCGATGGGTTCCAATTCAGCCTGCTCCGTCTGTTCTCAATGGGGAACTGCTCCAAGGCACTACGCTCGCCTGCGGCTCGCTGCGCGCT
>QWHO01000341.1:0-7113 GCA_021404945.1 bacterium CPR1 | reverse complement strand
GCTGCGCGCTTCGCTCCAAGGCACTACGCTCGCCTGCGGCTCGCTGCGCGCTTCGCTCCAAGGCACTACGCTCGCCTGCGGCTCGCTGCGCGCTTCGCTTGCAGATACGCGGCTCAGTGGGTTCACTCCTCCAGGCCGCTGTAAAGACCGGCCTCCAGGATGCGCAGGCGCACCGCTTCGGGCACCAGGTATCGGATCGAGCGCCCCTCCCGACGGCGCAGGCGCAGGTCGGAGGCCGAGATCTCCAGGGCGGGCATGTCGAAGCGCACGATGCGCTCGCGATTCTTCAACTGCAGGCCATCCAGGTGTTGTTCCAGCTCACTCCAGTCAAAGCCTGGCCGGCGCGCGGCCACGAAGGAGCCCAGCATACCCAGCAATCGGTCCAGCTCCCGCCAGCTATTTCTCAGGAGCGAGTCGGCCCCGGTCAGGAAGTGGAACGTGTGCTCGGAATGGAGCGAGCGCAGGCGCTCGATAGTCTCCACGGTGTAGGCCAGGCCCGGGTGATCGAGCTCGATCCGCGAGACCTCGAAGTAGGGGTTGGACTCCACTGCCAGCTCGACGAGCCGGAAGCGCTCCTCGGCGGGGGCCAGCACGCTGCCCCGGGCCCGGTGGGGTGGGGAGGGATTGGGGATGAGCCACACCCGCTCGAGCCCGTACTGCTCGCGGGCCTCCTCGGCCAGACGCAGATGCCCGAGATGGATGGGGTTGAACGTTCCTCCCAGCAGTCCGATGCTCGCCACGAGGCCGCTTTTAGGCAATTCGGCCCCGGACTCCTGGAATGGAATGATATTCAAGTTTTCGAGCCGTTTTCGATCCTCTGAGGAGGTCTTTGGCGCCCTTCCTGGATGGGGCTCAAGCTTATCACTATGGGATTCTGCGCACAGAGAGGAACCCTTGCCCGATAGCAGAATGGGCTTCAAATGCTCCCCCGGGTGCTTCGTCTCTTCTTTGTGGTCTGGCTCTGCGCCGTCTTGACGGGGGTGGGAGTGGCGCAAAGCAAGGAGCGGCTTTTTCTGCAAGCCGACGCGGTCAAGCGTGAGGGCGGCAAGGTCGTCGCGTCCGGTCACGTACGGGCCGAGATCGCCGGGGTTCGACTTGACTGCGACTACCTCGAGTATGACGAGAGCTCGGGCACCGTGGCCGCCCGGGGCGATTGCGTGTTCTTTTTCCAGGACAGCTTTCTGGCCGCCGAGACAATCGACTTCAACACCCGCGCCCAGATGGCCCACATGACCAGAGTTTCCGGGCGGGCCCGCGACTTCGTGGTGGATCAGCGCAACGTGCAGGAAGACCTCTTCCTCTGGGCCGACACGGTGGAGTGGCGTCCCGAAAGCATCGAGCTGCTGAAGGCCAGCGTGACCAGCTGCGACCTTCCGCCCGGCCGCACCGACTACATGCTCGAGTCGGCCCGCCTCGAGATCTTGCCCGGGTCGCGCATGATCGCGCAAGACGTGCGGCTGGTGCTGGGGGATACCCCCATCTACACGCTGCCCACCGTCAACCTCTCTCTGACCAGCCGGGCTCCTCAGAGGGTCCAGACCTTCTTCCCCCTGCCCGGCCACAATGGCATCGACGGCGTCTTTCTGCGCAACTCCTTCGACTATACTCTGGGTGATACCAACTACGGTCAGATCCTGTTCGATATCTACCAGAAGAGCGGTATCGGGGCGGGCCTCAAGCACCATTACGAAGTGGGCGACCTCCTGGCCGGAGACTTCTACCTCTACCAGTTGCGCGGCAAGCAGTCCACTCGCTCCCGCTATCAGATCAACAGCAACACGGTTCTCCGCCCGGACGATTCTTCCAACCTGACCCTCAACTACAGCGCTAACAAGTTCGAGCTCCCCGGATTCGTCTCACCCGCCCAGGAGAACGCTCAGATCAACTACCAGCGAGATACCGAGCGGCAGCACCTGCAGGTCCTGGGCAATTACAGCCGGATCGGCGACAACCAGAACATCGTCACCCGCCTCTTCTACCACCTGCACATGACGCCCGAGCTGGCGACCCGCTGGTCGGCCGACTACTCCCGCTCCATCACTCCCATCGGAGGCGCCACCAGCCGCTACCATGTGCTGGGCAGCCTGCTGCACACCAGCGAGCTTTTCGACTCCGCCCTCGACCTGGAGCGCAGCGGAGGCGACGCCACCTTCTACTACCTCAACCGCAGCCCTGAGGTCAGCGTGCGCTCCAGGTCGCTTTATCTCGGTCCGGTCCCCATTCAGGTGGCGGGCAGTTTCGGCAACCTGTTCGAGTCACCCAGTATGTACGGCACGACCCGCGGCGACCTGCGTTTCACCATCCCCGATCAGACCGTCGAGTTCGGCTCCGGTCGGATCCTGGCTGGAGCGGGCGCACGCCAGATGCTGTACGGCAGCGGCGATGCCCAGTACCTGCTGGCCGCGCGCGGGTCTTACCTGCAGAACCTCGGCTCCAACGCGGTGGCCCGGATCGATTACAACTGGCAAGACCCGGAAGGCTACTCGCCCTTCCAGCACGACCTCCAGTTCCAGTATCAGACCCTGACCGGGGGTCTGGAGCTCTACGAGACCGACAGGTGGAAGCTGGGAGCTTTGGCGGGCTACGACCTCAACGGGGACCGACTGCACGATTTGATCCCCCGGCTCGACATCCACCCCCTGGAGGGGGTTCGGGTGGTCGCTTCCTCTAACTTCGACCCCAACTTCAAGTTGTGGCGCAGCGTGGACTCGCAGATCCGATTGGATCTCACCGACTCGGTGTCGGTCGGCAGTTGGA
Source organism: bacterium CPR1 (assembly GCA_021404945.1). GTDB lineage: Bacteria > Vulcanimicrobiota > Xenobia > Xenobiales > QWHO01 > QWHO01. The sequence continues at coordinate 4,356 of QWHO01000341.1, read as the reverse complement.
ACCTCTATGACCTGGTCAATGAGCGCATGACTTACCAGGACTACCAGCTCAACTACGAGCAGCACGACTGGATGGCCAGCGTTGTCTATCGGGGAGTTCAGAACGAGGTCTACTTCCAGTTCTCGCTCAAAGCCTTCCCTCTGCAGCAGCCCCAGATCGGGCCGGTCACCGACCGGGCCATCCTGCCCAACAGCTACGAGCCTTACCTGCGTTAGCCTGGCTTACCGGCGGCATAGAAAACGAGCATTTGTTCGCCCAGGATGGTTTCTCTACCGGCGATAGAGTTCTCGCGCCACCCGGGCACTCTGAATTTCACAGCAGGGCCCTGGCGCGCAGAAGCGACCGGTGAAGGCGCCGGTCGCTTCCTGCGCGCATGTCGAGTTTACTTGTCCTGCAGATGGTTGTTGGCCCAGTAGCCGTAGGCCGCCATGGCCCACTTGGTGCTGCTGGGCTGGTTCGAGAGCTCGATGTTGTCGCGGATCTGCTTGTAGTTCGAGTAGACCCCGTAGATGTCGCGAATCCAGGGCGAGAAGAACATCACCATACCGGCCGTGCCGGCCACGCCCTTGAGCGAGGGGTTGATGTAGCCCAGGTTGGCCACCGCCTTGAGGCCGGCCCGGCCCACGTCGAAGGCGGCGCTGACCACGGCGTCGGTGTCCTGCAGCTCGGTGGCGCTGTAGTGGATGTTCTTGGCGGCGTTGATGGCGTCATAACCGGCGCCCACCATACCGACGTAGGGCGTGTAGGCGGCCGGAATGCCCAGGAAGCCGCTGGCCTCGGCTCCACGCCAGGCGTTGATGGCGTTGAACCAGCCGGCCATCGAGGCGATATTGCCCACGAAGCCGACCTTGCCGGCGTGCTTGCCGGAGAAGTCGCTCCATTTGTCCAGCGCGTTCTCCGAGAAGCCGAGCTTCTTGAGGGCGTTGTTGAAGCCCGAGTCCTGGGCACCGGAGGTGAGCACGTCGTCCCACACCGTGTCCTGAGCGAACTTGGTGCTCGAGTAGTCGGCGTCCTTGATGGAGCGATTGGCCATCGGCGTGCCGTCGGGGCGGAAGTAGCCGTAGTGGGTGGGGGCGAAGACCGACAGCCCGTGGGCGTTCTTGACGTATTTGCCCACGGCGGCGTCACCCACCAGGGCGCCCTCGATGGCGGCCATGGTGGCTTTGGCGGCATCCTTCACGCCCTGATCGGTGATCTCGGGGTGCTCGGAGATGCGCTTGGCGAAGTCGAAGGCGTCGCGCTGGTTCTGGTAGGCCTCGTTCCTGGAGCGGCCCTGGAAGTCCTGAGTGTCGTCGAGGATGCGGTTGAGAGTGTCGCCCGGAATGTTGGCCGCCAGGATCTTCTGGGACATCTCGTCCCAGCTCTGCTTGACGGCGTCCATCTTGGTCAGGTCGATGGCCGAGATGGTGCTGGAGATGTTGGCCATGCCCGAGCCCATCGAGTTCATCAAGCACCACATGCGGGTCATCGTGAGAGGGTCCTGCACGTGATCCTGGTTGAGGTTCTTGATCTCGTTGGCGATCTGGCCGATGAACATGCCACCCCCGGCCTGGATGCCCTGCGAGCCGATCATGTAGTTGACGCTATCCTTGAGCTCGTAGGCCAGCTCCATCGTCGTGGAGGTGGAGCCGTCAATGGCCACCACGTCGATCTTCTTGCCGGTGGAGGCCTTGACGTTCTCGAACACCTGACCCACTTCGCTGATCTTCATCTTGGAGCCGTGCACGTCGTCGTTCATCATGCCCGACAGGCCGGTCGAGGGGCCCTGCATCACGACCATGTAGCGCTTGGCCGGGTAGGCGGCCATGCCCCACTCGATGAACTCCTGCAGGGTCTGGGCTTTGCCCATGTTCTTGTCGCCCAGGTCCTGCACGACCGGCGAGGTGATCTTGGTGGAGCTGCCGGGCCAGAAGCCGAGCAGGGAGGTGGAGATGAGCACCGAGGGGGTCAGCTTCTCTCCATTGTGCTCCATCTTGTAGCGGCGCACGCCTGTCCAGTCACCCTTCCAGCCGTCCACCAGGCCCTTGGAGCGGGAGGCCTGGGCCACCCAGTTGATGTTCTTGTCCGAGCCGACGTAGTCGAGCTGGCGAAGGTTGCTGATGACTGAGGTGGAGAGGCCGTTGTTCCCGTTCATGTACATCAGGACGGTCCACTCCTTCTCGGGCTCGAGGGGAGTGACCGGGGCCTTCTGACCCGTCTGACCCGCCGGCGGTTGGGCGGGCTGCTGACCCTGCCCGGCCGGCGGCTGTGCCGGAGCGGGAGCTGGGGACTGGCCGGCCCCGATGGGCTTCGGCTTGCCTTCCCCGGCGCCGATGCGGCGGGCTTCGGCTCCCGTGTATGCCAGACTGGCTGTGGTGACGTTCATGACAGGCCTCCCTGATGTGGCTGGGAGGATTATATGCGGGCACCTCGGGGGAATCGTTGCGGTGATGTTAACGCATCGGGACAGGCGTGGGAGCGGCCGGATCGGGGAGATGCACCTGGATGGGCACGAATTCCTCCTGGGCATAGAGCCAGGCCAGAGCCTGTTGGTCGCGGGCCGAGAGGCGGGCCGCTTCCAGCGGCTGAGGACGGCGGCGATGGTTGACCACCACGGTGTACATCACGTCGCCCGGGTTGGTGGAGTCGCTCAGTCCCAGGCAGTGGCCCAGCTCTTGCAGGAGCACCCGGGCTCGAACACCCTGCGACACGTTCCACTCACCGTCCACGGCCATTCCGTCAACCAGAAGATACCCCATGACGGGATTCCACCAGACCGCCCCGGCTCGTCCCGCGGGCAGGCGCGGTGAGCTCCAGTCCAAACGCACGTCGGCTTCATCGGCTGAAGAGCGCCGGTAGAGCACCCCCTGGCCGGCCTGGTTCCACCGGGCCAGGCAGTGGTCCACCAATCGCTCATGCGCGCTCGAGAAGAGGCGGATGGGCAGGTTCTCTCGTCGCCAGCGGGCCGGTTTGCCGAACTGGCGCATCACTTTGTAGCCCGGGGGAAGCTCGCTCTGGGCGGCTATGGGCAGGACCAGCAGCAAAGTGACGGCCAGCCACCTCACGAAGATCGGTCGGAGCGAGCCTCGACCACGATTCCCCGCTGCCGGCAGAGCTCGTTGAGAGGCTCCGGAAAGTCGGGCGGCACGATCAGCTTCTCAATGTCCTCCAGGTTCAGAGAACCCTGGATTTTGCCCTCGAGATACCAGAGGCGGTGCCGATCGAGCAGCGACGGAAGTTGATCGGGGGGGGCCGCCAGCAGCTCCCGGCGCAGCTCGGGCGAGAGATCGCTGAGACTGCCAACGATCCCGGCAGCGACGACGGCGTTGTAGTCCTTCGGGGTTACCACCCAGCGGGAGAAGCGCTCACGAGCAGGCGCCAACAGGTCGGGGTCGACCCGGTCATACTCGAGCTTTTCGGGACTGACCTGGCTCAAAGCTTTCCAGCCAGAGGCAAAGGTGGCCCATGACCTTGCTTTCCACACCTCCGGGCGCAGGCGAACCTCGATTGATCCATAGCGCTCGTCGCCGTGCCCGAAGCCGAGCGCGCCAAAGGTGTGCTCGTAGGCACCGAACATCTGGTCCTCCACACCCGGGGTGTAAGGTTCCACGGGGCGATCGAGCAACCGGGCCACCTGCCCGGTAGAGAGCAAAGCCCCATCCTCGAGCACGCGTCGCAGGCGCGCCTCGGTCATTCGAAACGAATAGTGGGGCGCGAGTGTTTTCAGCCGCTCGAACAGGCCCCGCTCGGCCTGGCCCATCTCCCCAACGAGCTCGATTTCGCGCTCGAGGTTCCGGGTCGAGAGCTCTCCCAGCGAACGACCCAGGTGTTGCTCGAGGGGGTGCTCCAGGGCGGGCCGACCGCAGGTGAGCGCATCGTAAACGGCCCTGGTGTAGCGATGGACGTTGGCATACTTGCGCCCGGAATCCTGGCGGGTCAGGTTGGCGCCAGGGCCGACAGAACGCTCGATGGGAAAGTCGGTGGCCAGCACCCCCACGCCCAGCGTCACCGGCAGGCCCCGCAGGGCCGTGGCCGCGTGACCGAACTCCATGTCCAGGGTGGTCACTCCCCGGCGGGCCGCATCGCTGAGGGCCTCGGGCGTCTCCGCCAGGGGAGAGAGCACACTCTCGTGGGCCAGGTTGGTGGTCCGAGTCGAGAGCGCGTTGGGCGTGTCGCCAATTCGGTCGGGGAAGACGATGCTGTAGGGATCGCGAACGTGCAGCGACCCTCCTGACCCGGCCAGGAAGATCTGACGGATGGAAGGATGGTCCTGCACCAGCCGCTTGAGCGACTCTCCCAGAACCTCGCCCTGGAAGTTGTCCTGGCTGGCCAGCACGGCCAGCCGCTTGCCATCGGCAAGGGTGTAGACATCGGCTT
>QWHO01000004.1 GCA_021404945.1 bacterium CPR1 | reverse complement strand
AGATTTGCTGCTATAAAATCTGCACCGTCACATTCCGCATACCGAAGATCTGCGCTCTCAAGATTTGCACCCGCGAGATTCGCGCCTGAGAGGTTTGCACCCGCGAGGTTCGCGCCTGAGAGGTTTGCACGTGAAAGATTGACGTTCGCAAAGTTCACATCGCAGAGATTCATGTTGCTAAAGTCAGCGCGAACGCCATCTGGATAACCGTCAAGCCACAATGCGTGCTTTGTCAGTATCTCGTATATCTCTCTGGTGGTTAGCGTTTTTTTTGTGGTCGTGTTCATCGTGTGTTTTCCTGTGTTGTTGGTTTTAGTCGTGTTAATGATTCCTTTTTCTTATGGAGCAAATATACGAAATCTCCCCCTATCAATGCAAGTAAATTTACTTGCAAAATGAACTTTTTTTTTGAGGTAGGAGACCTACAATAAGAAGGGTCCCCCGTGGGGGACCCTCTTGGTTCTTACTCCTCATTTTTTTGGTTTTCGTAGAAGTCCTTCATCGTCCTGAACTCAATCGTTAGCTCTTGAAACTTTCTCGGATCAATCTCATTTCCGAGTGCGGTGCTGATACCTTGCTCGTCAATTTTGCTGATCGTTTTTTGCAAGCTCTCGATAAGGTCCTCAGCCTGTTGTTTGATTTGGCGGAGTTTGCTGGCGAGTGTTTTTTCGATGGTCGTGTTCAGATTTCATCATCATTTCTTATGGAGCAAATATACGAAATCTCCCCCTATCAATGCAAGTAAATTTACTGACAAAATGAACTTTTTTTGAACTTTTTTTTGAGGTAGGAGACCCACAATAAGAAGGGTCCCCCGTGGGGGACCCTCTTGGTTCTTACTCCTCATTTTTAGAACAGGTCTCCTATGAAAAACCTTCCCAAAAGGTCCTCAAGGGCATCATGGTCTTGCTCCTCAAGTGCTTTTCGTACTGCTTGCTCAGCACGTTTACAGTTATCCATATCGTTATGGCACTTCATTATCTGCAACGTGAGGTGCTTAATATCGGCTTGTATCCTTGCTTTTGTGGCCTCAACCTCTTCATCGAACTGTACCATCGCTATAGCAATAGCTTCATCGTTTGTGCGGTTCGTGGTGGGTGTTTTTTCGATCTTGTTCATCGTGTTTTCCTATGATGTTGGTTTTTGTTTTAATGATGATTTCGATTTCATCATCATTTCTTATGGAGCAAATATACGAAATCTCCCCCTATCAATGCAAGTAAATTTACTGACAAAATGAACTTTTTTTGAACTTTTTTTTTTGAGGTAGGAGACCCACAATAAGAAGGGTCCCCCGTGGGGGACCCTCTTGGTTCTTACTCCTCATTTTTTTGGTTTTCGTAGAAATCCTTCATCGTCCTGAACTCGATGAGGAGTTCCTGAAACTTTCTCGGATCAATCTCGTTACCGAGTGCGGTGCTGATACCCTGCTCATCAATTTTGCTGATCGTTTTTTGCAGGGTTTCGATGAGGTCCTCAGCCTGTTGTTTGATCTGGCGGAGTTTGCTGTTGAGGGCTTTTTCGATGGTCGTGTTCATCGTGTTTTCCTATGTTATTGGTTTTTGTTTTAATGATGATTTCATCATCATTTTCTTATGGTACAAATATACGAAAATCATCCCTATCAATGCAAGTAAATTTACTGACAAAATGAACTTTTTTTGAACTTTTTTTTTGAGGTAGGAGACCCACAATAAGAAGGGTCCCCCACGGGGGACCCTTTTGATTCCTACTCGTTTGCAAGAGATTTCAGGGCATCCTCACCCGCAACAGCCACGAGTTGAAAAAGCGTATCCATGCGATCGGCGATGCCGATCTCAACAACAAGCATCCGCTGCTTGATCGGAGCCGGTAGGACTTGATACATCCTCGATGAGGCAATCGCCCGGGCTACCGCTGGATCAATGCCAGCGTTCACCAAAACCCCTTGCAGTTTGGCGTGTGCTCTGTTGATAATCGCCGTGATTTTATCCCGCCGCAGTGTCTCTAGGTCTTGCATACTCGAGCCCCCTTGACAGTGTAAAAGCGGCCCGACCCAGCACCGCTCCATTGTGCCGAGATTTTGATTGCCTTCGTGCTGCTGAAGCTCTGGCTGGTCAATATCCCTCCCCTTTTTCCAGTGCCAAACTGGTCGGCCCCGGTAACAGCGTTAACCGCTCCGCCGTGCCATGTGGCCGCAAAACCCTGGGAGTAATCCCACCCCGCCACCCAGATTTCCGAGCCGATTCGCCACAGCTCCACTCGATACGGTATCTGCGCCAACCCACTACCCACACCGTCGGCAGTGGCAAGGTCTAAGTATGAGCTGCCGTAATACACTCGAATGGCTAGCGTGGGGCTACCACCCGCCAAGTTGCGGAACGCAGCGGCCCAGTCAACCACCAGCCGCTCCCCATCCAGCCAGTCGTTGGCGGGGATGGTGGCCTCGATTACGTCCACCAGCGATGCCGTGTTGTTGCAGTCGCGGATGGTGATGGGGTACACCTTCGGCAGGCCGGATACTGGGCCACCCACCACCGAAACGCCGTTCAGAATCTCCATTGTGCCTACCCTATGATTACCGCCTTGAACTGGTTGGAAGTCGGAGCCGACGCAAAGTTCAGCCGCACCGTGTTCGTGTCGGTGCGGCTCACGTCGCACAAGATCGTGTCGTAACTACCGCTGTTCCGGTACACTTCTACCTGCACGTCGCGGGTAGCCAGGTTATGGGTGATGTCGAACTGGGTGGCGGAGCCATCACCGATCAGCTGCGCCACCTTCTTCTTGGCGAACGGACTGGTAGCCAGCTTCAGCGGAGTAACGGCCCGTGCATCATCGGTGCCAGCATCTGTTTCAGCCTGCGTAGCCAGTTCCAACTTCCCCTTCACCGTCTCCGATGCATCGGGTGTGGAAGAGCCAAACGCTACCCACGTCACGCTGGTGCTGCCCAGCGTGCCGTTCACTGCCGTTTGCCGCCACGTGGTGGAAACATCCGTTCCCTCCTCGATGGATGTGACGGCTTGCTCCAGTTCCGCGAACGTGGAGCAATCTGCCGAACGGGTCATTGCCACGGACGAGCCGTTCCAGATGTAGATACCGTTCTCAGCGGCAGTGGTCTGACTGCGCACCAGCACACGGTCCCCACTGGCCATCGTCACCCCATCAATGGAAGCTCCGGGGCTGGCCAAGTTGGTGTTCGATTGAGTGCTGACGCGGCAGCTGTCCTTGCTGGCCAGCCCCTCAATGGCAGCATCCACGTAGGCTTTGGTAGCCGCATCCTGTGCGGTAGTCGGGTCGGGAAGGTTGACAGCTTTTGCTGTGTTGTTGAAGTCCAGGTTTGAGCCAACGAGTATCGGCATGGTTGCACCTTACTGAGATGTTATGTGAGCCGTGCGCTACCGGCATAGGCCGACGCAAGGTAGATGACAGTTTGATTGATGGACGTGTGTAGCACTTCGGCCAGCAACTCCGCGCCACCCACGGTAACAACAGCCACGGCCGGTTTGTAGCCGAGGTTGTGATTGATGATCCACGTGCTGGCAGCCACTGCTTGCGTGTGGATATATCCGGCCCCGGACGTACCAGCTGGCCCTTGCTTGCCGACTTCTACGATGGTAGCCGCAGTGGCTGGCAGTACCACTTGGACCGGCTTCGTCTCGGCTGTTAGGTAAACGGTTTGGGACATAGTGCGTTTCTCCGGTTACGGTGCGGACCAAACCATCCGGATTTCTCCGAACAGGAGCTTCTGCTTCTTCCCCGTACTATCCTGCAAAACGATTTCATAGCGGCATTTATCAGGATAGGTAGTGCTGTTCGATGTGCTGGCTCCTGTGAAGAGATACGACGCTTCGCCCAGCAACGCGTTGGTGATCGTAAACTCCGTGTTCACCAGTAGCGTTGTTGAGCCAATCAGAGCAAAGACCTTCAGCCAGATGTGGCATGAGGTAAGGTTGATGGGAACAGCATCTCCATCGGTAATCTTTAGCGGGAACGGGCTATCCATGCCACGCTGAATCACCAGAGTGCATTCTTCCGGTTCATAGAGGTATAGCGACTTCGGTTGCATGGCTTATGGGTTAAGGATTCGTGATTGCACTTGCGCGTTGTACCGTACCGATGCCTGACCAACATCCCGTTCCAGCACGTGTATCCGACCGCTGAAGGAGCGCATCTCCCGAACCATCTCGGCCATCAACTTGACCATGGCCGTGTTGCTCTCCCCCTCTGGCTTCGCGCCATTGCCGGGGCCGAGTGTTCGCCCACTATCTTGCTGTTTCGCGGCAAGGGATCGCACGGTGGCGTTGATGATGTCCTTGATGTCGCCATCGCGCAACACCCATTCGGTGTTTGGTCCGGGGCGCGAGCGGCTGGCATCGCCAATCAGCGCAATCGTCGGTTCGTCAACCCGGCCGCCAGTTGGGAACGATAACAACGCAGCCGTGACTGGAGAGAGTAAGGCGTTCACCACGTTTTCGATGAACGGCTTGCCGCCGAGTGTCACAAGAATACCGGGGATGCCTCCGGGGCCGAAGCTGTTAAGGATGATCTCCACAATCTTTGCCGATGCCAGCTTCTGCAACGCACCAACAATCACACCAAAAAGCTGCCGGAACGGCTTCTTGATGGCATCTTCTTGGCCGTTGAGTAACCCGCTGAATACCTCTATGATGGTGTTACCAATCTCCCCTGTCAGCGTGCCAACAACATCTTTTTTCTCCTCCAGTTCGGTCGTCAACCCGTCAAGCTCGTCTTGTAGATCCTTGAACGGCTTGCTCTCCTTGCTCACCCCTAAGCTGAGCAACATTGCCTGCCGTTGCTCAATGGCTTTGCGCTGGAACTCCAGCGATTCGATTTCGGCCAGCCGCTCCGCTGAACGCCGTGCGCCAATGCCTGCGGCTTGGATCATCAGCTTCCGATCTTCCGCGTTCTTCTGTAGCTCTTCCTTTTGCCGCTCGAACTCCTCTTCACTGATAAGCTCTCCCTTGTGCCGTTCCTCAAGACCCTTTAGCGATGCAGCAACTTCAGCTTCCACACGCCCTTTCAGGGCCTCTGTGGTGAACGTGGTGAACTGATCGGAAAGCTCTTTCGACCGCTGTTGGGCCCGCTCGAACCGCTGCCGCTCCTTCTGCTCGGCGGTGTCAAACTCTTCCTGCTTCTTCTTGCGAATCTCTTCAGCAAGGGTTTGCTCAAGCTCGAATATAGCTCGCAGGATTTTCGCCTGCTTCACGGTGTTTCCCTGCTTGACCTGAGCCAATCGTTGTTCAAGATCGGCCTGCCCTGCATAGGCTTTTTTGACCCCCTCAATCTCTTCGGCACGAACCCGCTCCAGAGCCTCTTTGGAGTTCTCCAAATCCTTCTTCAAGAAGCTGGACAGCTCTTCCTCCGTCTTTATCCCGACCGTAACATCCGCTCGCAGCTGATCCCTCTCCAGATCACGCAATGCGTTCAAATCCATCTCCGGCACAACCTTGATGGTCCACGCACCAACGCTGTTTTGAGCCTCGATAATGGAGTTTTTCAGGCTCGCAGTTAGGTCTCCTAACGCCCCCTGTTCCTCAGGATTTTTCAGCGCAATATCAACCCCAATAGGCTTTACCTTCTCCGAGGATAACTGCGAGAGCGAGTTCTCAACCGCTTGCAAGGTTGTGACCATTGCATCCAACTTTGTCGGATCACCAATCAGTTCATCAATCGGTGTGACTTGATCCACGTCCTTGATCTTAAAGAGCGTGGCGTACTGGCGGACTTGCTGGATAACCGTCCGCAGCTTTTCCTGCTCCGTAAACAAGGAGTCCCGATCATCTGCGTTGCGTCCTGCGCGGATACGTACTTGCTCATGGAGGTTGAGTGTGGTCTGTTCGTCGTACTCCAACTCTTTTGAGCGGACATCGAACAAGTTCTTTGCAACCTCGGTTGAGGATGACTGAGCTGTTCTTGTTACATCACCGAGGATATTCCCAGATTGCTCCATCGCTGCGCCATGCTGCTTAACGGTCTGAACCGCCGCTCTCCCAGTCGTGATGATCGCTCCGGACTTTTGCTTGTACTCCTCCTCAGAGATTTTCCCTTGCTTTCGCTCAATGATTAACTGGGCAAGTTGCTTCTTTGATGACTCCTTTGCCTCGTTTGCAGCTTTGGCCGCAGCATCAAACTGTGCAGCCAAGTCACCAGCGGCTACCTTTGCATCTTTCGTTGCTTGCTCTGTTTGGCGAACGGCTGTGGTGATCGTGTTTGCTTGGCTGGCCGAGAGCTTGAACTCGGTGCCGAGGTTCTTCACATCCCCTTTGATTAGCCCAACTCTCTGCCCTTCCTTGACTGTTCGGGCAACGGCTTCTGTGCCGGTGTCAACCGTTTTCTGGAGTGTGGCATACTCTGCTCGAAGAGCCGACACATCCTTCCCTTTCGATGTGCCGTCAACAATGGCTTGCTGAAGTTCGCCCATCCGGTCTCGGTTTTCCTCAAGCGTTTTGGCTTGGGACCGCAACCCATCTTCAAACGCCGCTCGCTTCTGCTCGATGTCCGAACCGAAGCTCTCCCGTTGCGCGGCAACAAACTCTTTGACCTTCTCTTCGCTAACCTGCACGGCTCCTGTGAGTTCGTCATACCCACTAATCGCCGATGGGACTTGAGCCGCAATCGTTGCTGCAATCGAATCCTTCTCTGCCTGCGTCTTCGCCGATTGGAGCTTCTCCACCAATGCTCCAATTCGATCGTTCGCATCAAGGTCGGCCTTAATTGTGGCGGCTTGGGAAAGAGCGTCACCAAGTTTGCTTTGGGCAGCCTTTGCTTCTATCTCGGCAATGGATTCATCCACGGCTTTGTTCAGCCCTGACAATCCCTTCTTTGCGTTCTCGTCCAAGCCCTCAAATATCTTATCGCCCCCCTGCGCTTGAATCGTCGCCTCCAGCTTCAGCTTCTTCTCACCGGCAACTTTCTCTGCTTCCGCAAGGTCTTTCTCCAACTGAGATGTGTCGGCTCCAACAGCCTTTTGTGAAGCGATCTTAGCGTTGAGTTCATCCACCTTTGCCTGAGCCGCCTGATAGCCGTTGGCTTGATCGGCCACCAGTCGAATTGCTTGCTGCTGGGTTTGCGACATCCCAGCAATCGCTGCTTCCAGTTCTTTCGCATTTGCTGCCGATCCTTTAATCTCTCCACCAAACTCAATGACCTGGGCCGTTGTGAACCCGGTTCGTTGAGCAATCTGTTCTACCGACAACCCCATCTCGCGATACCCTGCGATCTGCTTCTCAATCGCGGGTCGTGCTTCTTGAATCTTCTTCTGCTGCTCGGCCAGCTCCACGTTCACATCCTTCAGATCATCCTTCATTGTCTCGAAGGGGTTCCCAAAGGTCTCGAGCGTGCCTGCATCCCCCAGCCCTTGATCCACTGCAGCTTGCAGTTCCTGCCGATCATCGCGAAGTTCCCGCTGCTTCTCAAGAGCCTCTGTGTAGCTGTCAGCTAACGCTTTGGTCTGGTCGTCAAGGTTGGCCAGTGCCTCGTTCTTTTGCTCCTGCGCAATCCGGTTTTGTTCCGCCACGAACTCCCGCAACTGCTGCGTGTTGACTTCATACGTTGTGCCAGTCTTTACCCCTGCTTCGTTGAACTGGTCAATGGCAACGACGGCATCGGGAACGGCTTTTGCAAGGTCTTCCGTGACCTTCTTGAACTCCTCCTGCCCTTTCGTTGTTGTGGTGTTCTTGAGTGCATCGTACTTCTGCGCCAGCTCCGTAACCTTCTCTCCCTGCTTTGCAACAGCGTCGGCTTGTGCGCTCGACTTCTGGAACTCCGCAAGTGCCTCGTTTGCATCGGTGGTAGCATCCCCAAGGTCTTTCGTGCTGTTGCCGAACGCTGCGTAGGCTATCGCTGCGGCAGCAACAAGCCCAGCAATACCTAAGAACACAGGGTTGGCCAACATCGCTGTGTTCAACGCCAACTGCGAGGTAGCGGCACCACCAGTTGCGGCGGTTTGCGCCACCAACGAAGGCACAACCTTCGACAACAGCGTCAGCGCGAACTGGCCCGCCTGTTTTGCCATCCCAGCGGGGAATATTTGCTTCAGCCCGATAAGCGTCGTGATGGTTGGAGCAAGCGATGAAGAAGCAGAGATAACCCCGGTGATCCCTCCGCCCAGAGCGTCGAACCCACGGATCAACGCAGCCTCAAAGCTGGCTTGGATACGGCGATTCTGGGTATCAATGGAATCCGACATCTGGAGGTACGCGTTCTCTGCCGAACCGGTGGTGTCGCGAACATCCTCGAACGTCTTTTGGAACCCTTGCAGATCACCCGTTAGCACGTTGAACGCAGCCGCAGCCTCACTAGAGGAAAACGCCTGCACAGATGCCTTTCCTGCGGCCTCCAGTGCCGACTTGACCTTGGCCAAGGTGACGGGCAGGTCATCCTGCTTCAGAGACTCGAGCGAGACCCCTGCCTTCTGCAAGATTGGGGCAAGACTGGATGCTGGCTTCGCCAACTCCAGCATAAGCTGATTCAGCTTAGTGGTGGACTGCGCTGTTGGTACACCCTTCTGCGTCATCTGTGCAAGTGCGGCTCCAACACCTTCAATCTCAATCCCCAGCGATGCAGCAGTAGGGACGACGTTCGATAACTGACCGGATAGCTCGCCAATGCTGGTGACACCGAAGTTCACCGTGTTGAAGAAGATGTCGGAGAACTTTCCGGCCTCCTCGGCACTCTTTCCGTAGGCGTTGAGCTGGCCAGCCAGTAGGTTCGTCGCTTCGCCAATGCTGGAACCGCCACCAACAGCCAGCTTGGCCGCAGTGTCGGCAAACTTCTTCAGCCCTTCTTCTCCCCCCTGCACACCGCTGGCCAGCGCGTCGAACATCGTCTGCTGCAGTTCGGCAGCAGCAAACGGCAGTTCTTCCGACATGACAATCGCTGCTTCACGAAGGCTGGGAGCCATCGCCGCAGCTTCAGCCCCTAATGTGCGCAGCTGTGCCGTTGCGGTGTCCAAAGCAACGAACGGTTTGCTTAGGCCATCAAGGGTATCCGTAAGGGTCTGCAGACCTTCCCGAATCTGGTTGAACTTGAAGAATGCGTTCGCAAGACGGTCGGTCTGTTCCTGTGTGTTCTTCGCCTTCTTCCCGACGTTATCCAACTCATCCCCAGTCCCTTTTATCTGGGCAAGGGTCGCGCCCAGTTGTTTCTCGTCAATAAGCTGGATTTGGTTGCCCAAAGGGCCAAGCGCAGTCTTCAATGCCGAGAGGATCGCGTTGATCTTCCCGGCATCGAGAGTAGGGGTAATATCCAGCTTGATCTGGAAGTCCACGTTAGCCTGTAAGTATCGTGCTGGTTACTGCTTTGATAGTCGCTTCAGGATTTGCTCACTCAGCTCGAGTTCAGCGTGGACGAGATCTACATCATCGGGGATGCCATCCGTCCCCGCTCGATGCACAACGCCATCCACGAGGGCTTCAAGCTGGGGGCTAGAATCTGAGCCCTCTGGCGGCGGCCGGCGGGAGTGGGCGCGGCAGGTGAAGGGCGGACCCGCTCGCGAAGCTCTGCGGGCCGTGAATCCTCCCACCGGATATTTCCGCCCTGACTCGGTGGCGGACGCGCTCGAGATCCTGGCCCGGGTCGACCAGGCGCGCGTGGTGGCAGGGGGGACCGACTGGATGCTGTCCGTGCGGACCCAGGGCCAGGTCCCGGCGGCCGTGGTCGATATTTTCCGCCTGGAAGAGCTGCAGGGCCTGATCCGGCACCCGGATGCCCTGGAGATCGGGGCGGCGGTCACAGTGGCTCGATTGCTCGCATCGGCCGAGGTGGCTCGAGACGCCCCTTTGTTGGCTCAGGCCGCCGATCGCTTCGGCTCTCCGCCGGTGCGCTCTCGCGCCACGATCGGGGGAAATTTGTGCAACGCCTCGCCGGCAGCCGACCTGACGGTGGCTCTGCTGGCCAGCGACGCCACGGTGGAAGTTGCCTCCCGGCGTTGCCGGCGCTCGCTGGCCATCCGAGAGCTCGTGCTGGGCCCGCGAAGAACCGCCCTTGCCAGCGACGAGCTGCTCGTTTCGGTTCGCGTGCCCATCCGGCCCGGGGCGGTGTGGGCCTTCCAGAAGAGCGGAAGGCGCCCGGCGCTGGAGATCTCGGCGGCCGCGGTGGCTTTTTCCGCTGTCTTGCAAGACGGTCATCTGCGCGAGCCGCGCATCGCCTGCGGTGCGGTGGCACCGACGCCGATGCGGGCCCTCCAGGCCGAGCGGTTGATCGCTGACCGGCGGCTCGACCCCTCCTTGATCCTGGCCTGCGCTCGCAGGGCCGCGGCCGAGGTGGAGCCAATCGACGATGTGCGCGGCTCGGCGCTGTATCGTCGGCGACTCGTGGGGGCCTTCGTGAGTCGCTGTCTCGAGGGCTGCCATGCCGGTTAAGCTCTCCTTCACTTTAAACGGACGACCTGTCAGCGCCGAAGTGGAGCCGACCATGGCCCTGCTCGAGCTTCTGCGCGAGCGCTTCGACCTGACCGGAGCCAAGCTCGGGTGCGGCGAGGGCGAATGCGGTGCTTGCGCGGTGCTCCTCGACGAGGAGGCGGTGCTCGGGTGTCTGACGCCGGCCTTCGCAGTCGATGGCCGGACGGTGCGTACCGTGGAAGGATTGAGCTCCAGCGAGGGGTTGTCGGCCCTGCAACAGGCCTTCGTGAGCGAAGGAGCCATTCAATGTGGTTTTTGCACTCCTGGCATGGAGATCGCCGCGGCCTCGCTCCTGCGGCAAGAACCGCGCCCCACTCCCGAGCAAATTCGTCGCGGGCTCGAAGGCAATCTCTGCCGGTGCACCGGGTATGTGGCCATGATCGAAGCGGTGGAGGCAGTCAATGACGACTGAGACGCGCTGGATCGGGGCTCGGGTGCCCAAGCTCGATGCCCCTGCCAAAGCCACCGGCCAGGTGCGCTACCTGTCTGATCTCAGCTTGCCCGGCATGCTGCACGGCAAGATTCGCCGCAGTGACCGCCCCCATGCGCGCATCGTCACCATCGACATCGGCCAGGCCCTGGCCGTGCCCGGAGTTCACGCCGTGCTGACGGCCCGCGACATCGACAACGTGGCTTTCGGCCATGGCAACGACAACAACGCTTTCAAGAACGATATCGTCCGCTGCATTCGCGACGAGATCGCGGCCGTGGCCGCCGAGACCGAGGAGGCTGCCGAAAGGGCCTGTCGGGCTATCCAAGTCACCTATGAAGACCTGCCGGCAATCTTCGACCCGCGCGAGGCCCTCCAGCCTGGCGCCCCGGTCCTGTATGCCGAGCACCCGGACAACCGACCCTTCACCTACAGCTACGGCCACGGCAGCATCGAGCAGGGCGAAGCCGAGAGCGCCTTTGTGGTCGACAACGAGTTCGAGCTGACCTGGGTCAACCATTGCTGCATGGGCGTGTCTGCCATCCTGGCAAGCTTCGATGCCGAGGGACGACTCACGCTCCACTCGCAGACCCAGGTCCCTTTTCTCTACCGGCGCGACATGGCGGCCATCGTGGGGATGGATCCGGCCGACATCCGGGTCATCCAGCCCACCATCGGGGGTGCCTTCGGCAGCAAGCTCGACATCTACCCCTTCGAGCCCATCGCGGTGCACCTGGCGCGAGCGACCCGACGCCCGGTGCGCATCGTCTTCTCGCGACAGGAAGAGTTTCGGGCCTCGCCCACCCGTCAGCCGGCGATCGTCACGCTGCGCACGGGCTGCGACCGGCAGGGGCGGCTGACCTTCCGCGACGCCCACGTGCTGCTCGACAATGGGGGGCACACTTCCTGGGGGGCAACCATCCCCTTTGTCATGATGCAGACGGTTTCCTCACTCTATCGCGTTCCTCACGTGCGATTCGCCTGCGACGTGGTCTACACCAACAACCCTTACTCCGGCTCATTTCGAGGCTACGGAAATCTGCAGGCCACCTTCGCGGTCGAGCAGCAAGTCGATATGCTCGCCGAGCGGTGCGGTCTTGATCCGCTCGAGATCCGGCGGTTGAATGCTCAGCACTCGGGCGAGGAGACCGGGCAGGGGCTGGTGTTCTCTACCTGCGGGCTGAAGGACTGCCTCGATTCGGTGGCCCGTCAGAGCGACTGGGCTCAAGCCCGGTCCAACCGCGAAGCCGGCGCGAAGCTCAGACGCGGGGTTGGAGTGGCCGGCCTTTTGCACGTGGGCGGCGGAGCCAAGATCTACCGTTCAGACGGCTGCGGCTCCATTTTGTCCATCGACGACTTCGGCAAAGCCACCCTGGTGACCGGCTCGAGCGACATCGGCCAGGGCTCGGAAACGGTGCTGGCTCAGATCGTCGCCGAGGTCCTGGGTATCGACATCGCTCGCGTGCGGGTGATCAACGACGACACCGATGTCAAGCCATGGGACGTGGGTGTGCACGCCTCCCGCACCAGCTATGTGGCGGGCAACTCGGCCCTCATGGCGGCCCGTCAGGCCCGCGACAAGCTGCTCGGCGCCGCAGCCAGAAGCTTCCAGGTACCGCTCGAGGAGCTCAGCCTGCGCGACGGCTCGGTCATGCGCGGCTCTGAGCGGCTCACCGCTCTGGACCGATTGGTGCGCAGCCTGCACTTTTCCGAGCGAGCCGAGCTGCTGGTCACCCAGGCCTACTTCGAGCCGGCCAGCGTCAAGCAAGACAGCGAGTTCCGGGGCAACGTGTCGCCCACCTATGCCTTTGCTGCCCAGGTTGCCGAGGTCGAGGTCGAGCTTGATACCGGGGTTGTCCGAGTGGTGCGCGTGAGCGCAGCGCACGATGTGGGCAAAGTTTTGAACGCACTCGGCCTGGAAGGCCAGATCGAGGGTGGGATCGTCATGGGGATGGGCTACGCCCTGTCGGAGGAGCTGAAGATCGTCCAGGGGATGGTTCTGAACCCGAGTTTCCGCGATTACCACATCCCCACCGCTCCCGAGGTGCCCGAGATTCGCGTTGAGTTCATCGAGACCCTCGATCCGACCGGCCCCTTCGGGGCCAAGGGAGTCGGCGAGGCGCCCGCCATCTGCCTGGCGGCGGCCATCGCCAATGCAGTCTACCACGCTACCGGAGTGAGGTTCACCCGTCTGCCGCTGACCCCCGAGCGAGTGCTCGAGGGACTGATCGCCGCCGGCCTGGTAGCCGACCTGGGGGCCTCGCCGTGCCAGGCATGACGGTCCTGTCCCTCGAGCAGGCGCTGTCGCTTCCCTACGCCACCTCCCGGATGGTATCGGCCGGCTGGAGGGTTATCCGGGTCGAAGCACCCGCGGGCGATCCGAACCGCCGAATCGGACACGTGCTGGGAGGGGACGAAGACCGGCGCTCCTACTTTGTCGGACCCAACGCCGGCAAGGAGAGCATCACCCTGGACTTGCAGCAGCCCTCGGGCCGGGAGGCCCTGCATCGGCTGATTCTCGCCCTGCAGGTGGACGTCTTCTGCTGCAATACCCTGCCGGGCCGCTACCAGAAGCTCGGCATCGACTACCTCACCCTCAGCCGGCTCCGGCCTTCCCTGATCTGGGCCGGAATCTCGGCCCTGGGCCCGGACTATCCCGCTGCGCCAGGCTACGATCCGGCGCTGCAGGCCTCGTTGGGCTTCATGGACCTGACCGGTCCGGCCGACGGTCCTCCCACCCTGTGCGGACTGCCGCTGATTGACCTGCGAGCAGGCGACGAGCTCTTCACCCAGGTTCTGGCCGCCCTCTGGAGGCGCTCCGAGCACGGCACGGGCAGCCAGATCGAGCTTTCCATGGCCCAGGTCGCGGCGAGCTGGCTGGTGACCGTGCTGCCGATGATCGATTCGGGTGCGCCGGCCGAGGAGCTCACTCGCTCCGGCTCCGAGCACCGCCACTTCGTTCCCTCCAATGCCTATCCCACCGCCGACGGCTATCTCTACCTGGCAGTCGGCTCCGACCGCCAGTGGGCGGCCCTGGTCTCGCTCGCGTCCTTTGCCTCGCTGGCCGAGCCTCGCTTTGCGACCAACCAGGGTCGCAAAGCCTGTCGGCGCGAGTTGCACGAGCGCATCGCGGACCTGACCAGGAAGAGCAGCACTCGCGAGAACCTCGAGCAGTTGCGAGGGGCGGGCCTGGTTTGCGCGCCGATCCAGACGGTGGAGCAGGCCGTGGAGGAGCCGTGGGTGAAAGAGCGCCTGCGAAGAACCATCGCCCCCGATGGGCGGGTGATTCGGCTGCCACCCGACCCGGTCTCACGAGCAGGCGGCCAGCTGGCCTTCCCGCCGCGCCAGGGCGAGCACACGCTCGCGCTGCTGCGAGAGGCCGGGTTCTCCGAAGCCGAACTGAGCCGATTGCAGGCCGAAGGATGTGCCCTCGGCCCGAAAGGAGCAAGCTAGTGCGAGCCCTGGTTCCACCCGTCCTGCTCGACCTGCCCCGCTACCAGGCCGGTCGCTCGATCGAGGCAGTGATGCGCCAGTTCGGGCTGGATGAGGTGATCAAGCTGGCCTCCAACGAGAATCCCTTCGGTCCCTCCCCGCTGGCGGTGGAGGCGATGCGCGCGGCCCTGGGCCAGGTCTATCGCTACCCCGACGACGGTCAGGCCCTGCGTGAGACCCTGGGCGATGCGCTCAAAGTGAGCAGCGAGCACATCGTGTTGGGGGCCGGCGCCACCGACCTCATCGAGCTCTGCGTGCGAACCTTCGCGAGCAGCGATGGCCACGCCGTCATCAGTCAGGGGTCCTTCGTGGGCTACTGGCTCTTCTTGCGGGCAGCCGGTGTTCCCACCACCGCCACGGCGCTTCGCGACCACTCAATCGACCTGGAGGCCATTCTGGCCGCGGTGGGTCCTCAGACCCAGCTGATCTTCCTGCCCAACCCCAACAATCCCACCGGCTCGAGCATCGGATCTGCGGAGATGGAGCAGTTCGTGTCCCGCCTGCCGGAAGATGTGGTGCTCGTACTCGACGACGCCTACAAGGACTACCATGACCGCCCCGATGCCCCGGACAGTCTTGCCTTGCTTCGCAGCCGGCCCAGAACTCTGGTCTTGCAGTCTTTCTCCAAAGCCCACGGCCTGGCCGGGATGCGGGTGGGCTATGCCATCGCCTCAGAAGAGCTGGTCGCCTGCCTGCAGCGCGTCCATCGGCCCTTTGCCGTCTCGCGGCTGGCCCTGGAAGGTGCGCTGGCGGCCCTGCACGACCACGAGCACTTGCAGCGCACGGTGGAGGGCACCGCCCTCGGGCGCCGGCTGCTCACCGAAGGCCTGCAAGAGCTTGGTTTCTCCCCTCTGCCCAGCCAGGCCAACTTCGTCACCTTCCGCCTGGCCGGAGAGCAGGCGGTCACGACCCTGACCGAACGCCTCCTCAGTCGGGGATTCATCGTGCGTCCCCTGGGCCCGTTCGGCCTGAGCGACCACATCCGCGTCTCGGTGGCCCGCGAGGGCGATCTCAAACGATTTCTGGCCAACCTGGGCGGATTGCTCCGCGAGGAGCCTGAGCTGCGGGCATAGGCCTCGCGCGGACTCCGGGCTCAATCGCCTCCTGACCGCTCCTCAAGCGTTAACGAACTGAGCCCGAGAACGGGGCCCGTGGCTCAAGAAATTTTCCAGGCCGATCCGCATGTCGCGCAGGCGACAACAGTCTCCAAAGGCCTGCCTCTCGAGCTCGAGTCCCTCCCGCAAGGCCAGCCTTGCCCCCTGCAAGAGGGCGCGGCACAAGATGGCGTCGACCGCCGCCGAGAGATGGTCGGGGCACGGCTCGCTCAGGCTGTCAGGCACATTCTCGAGCGGTCCCCGGGGAATGGGCGGCAAGACCACCTCCCCGCGAGCCACCTGGCGGACGAGCTCGGCAGCTGCATGGACCGGGTCCTGGTCCACGACCTGGTGCACGAATCCCAGTCGCTGAGCCTCGTCAGCCGAGATGGGCTGGCCGCTTCGCAGAATCTTCGCGGCAGCCTGGATCCCGATCCAGCGAGCCAACCGTTGGGTCCCCCCGGCGGCCGGAATGATGCCGAGGTTGACCTCGGGCTGGCCGATCTGCACCCGTCCGGCCACCCGGGCGTGGCAGGCGGCGGCCAGCTCGCAACCGCCTCCCAGAGCCAGCCCGTTCAGCGCGCATACGACCGGCTTGGGATAGTCTTCAAGGCGCAGGAAGTGCTCTTGAAAAAATCCCGACAACCGCTCGCCTTCCTCGGGCGAGGAGACGGCTGCCAGAATGCCGATATCCGAGCCGGACACGAAGGCTTTGTTGCCGGCCC
Source organism: bacterium CPR1 (assembly GCA_021404945.1). Classification (GTDB taxonomy): domain Bacteria; phylum Vulcanimicrobiota; class Xenobia; order Xenobiales; family QWHO01; genus QWHO01. Next base: position 32,072 of record QWHO01000004.1, on the reverse strand, counting down.
CGGTCAGCACGACCCCGAGGATGGCCGGATCCGCCTCGATCGCTTGCAGATGCCGATCGAGCTGAGCCAGCACCTCGTGATTGAGAGCATTGAGAACACGGGGCCGGCGAATGCTCAAAACGGCTACCCCCTCCACGTCCTCGCGGAGCACCTGGGGAATCTCCCAGGGCACTGCCTGAGCCTTCAGGCAGTTGGGAACCTCAAAGCCGGTCTGCGTCCGGGCATACTCCTCCACCCTGGCGAGAGCTTCCCGCGGCCCCATCTCGTTCATCCAGCCAAAGGGCGGTCGAACCACCAGGGCCATCTCCAGGGCCATCTCCAGGTCGGCCACGTTGCTGATGCCGGCGTCCAGAATCTGGCCCACCAGACCAAAGTAGGCGCCACTCAACAGGCGCTCAACCCGCCGGTAGGCCTCATCGGAATACTCGACCGACTGGCCGCGCCCGGCCACCTCCCAGGGCTGGCCCCGCTCGAGCTGCTCTTTGAGCAGTTCCGGTGAGGCAAACCAGTTGCTCAAGCGTTGACCCATCTCGGTCAGCCCGTGATCGAGGATCGGGTTTCCACCGGTCAGATTGGCGGCGGTGAAAGGGCCTACCCCCAGACCCAGGGCCCGAGCGGCCATGGCATCGACCTGCAAGACGCTCCCCCAGCCGGCTTCCACCCCCAGCATGGCCGCCTGACACAGGCCCTCAAAGATGGGATCGATGGCGTAGCCGTAGCGGCTCTTTACCGTGATCGGGATCTTGCCGATGGCCTCGTAGAACTTCATGACCCAGCGAGCCAGGCTGGCATCGGTGAGCTTTCCGGGCACGACCTCGACGGCCGGATTGCGCTCGGCCGGGAAAAAATAATGAATGACCAGCGTGCGCTCGGGGCGGGTGGCCTGCGAGAAGATTTCCTCGGGTTGCAGATGCGAGGAATTGGAGGCCAGGATGGCGTCGGGAGGGCACAGCCTCTCGAGCCGGGCCACGATGCCGCGCTTGACCTCCAGGGCTTCGGTGGCCGCCTCGATGACCAGCTCGGCCCCTTCCAGCTCGCTGTCCTCGGCGCTGAAAACCAGGCAGGCCAGCATGGCCTCAGCCTGCTCCGGTTTGAACGAGCGGGTCTCCACGCCCTTGCGGACCTTCTCCTCCACCCGCCGGCGCCCCGAGTCCAGCGCGGTCTGGCTGATGTCGGTCACCACCACCCTGGTTTGGTGAGGAGCCAGGACCTTGCTCAGGTGCAGGGCGATGTCGGGGCCAATCTGGCCCGAGCCCACGACCGCAACTTTCCCCAACCGACGACCCTGAAAACTATATGCCATCTGCGTTACACCTTCCTCGTGCGCAATTGGCTCAGCCTGTTCGCGGCCTGCGAAAGGGTTCCTCTGCCGAGCCTGGAAGCATCGGGCCTTGAGCAATCGACCGGCAGACGAGCGCGGGCAACTCCTGATGGGCAACCAGGCGATCGCCCTGGGGCTGGTGGAAGCCGGCTTGCGGGTCGGGACCGCCTATCCGGGCACCCCCAGCTCGGAGATCCTGGCCGGCATCAACGCGCTGAAGAAAGAGCTTGGCCTGGCCATCCACACCGAATGGTCGGTCAACGAGAAGATCGCCCTGGAAGTGGCCCTGGCCGCGAGCTGGACCGGTCTGCGCGCCGCCGTGGCGATGAAGCAGGTCGGGCTCAACGTGGCCTCCGATCCCCTCTTCAGCGCCGCCTACACGGGCGTCGTCGCAGGTCTGGTGATCATCTCGGCTGACGATCCGGGCCCGCACTCGTCTCAAACCGAGCAAGACTCCAGGCTGCTGGCTCTGACGGCCAAGATTCCGGTGCTCGATCCGTCCACCCCCGAGGAAGCTCGACAGATGGCCGCAATAGCGCTGGAGCTCTCCGAGCGCTATCGGCTTCCCGTTCTGCTCCGACCCACAACCCGGCTGTGCCATGCAGTCCAGAGCCTGGCCCGCCCCGCGCCAATTCAGCAACACCCCCTCAAGGCTCGCTTCGAGAAAGACAAAAAACGCTGGATCGCCACTCCCCGTCTGCGCTACCTCTTGCATTGCGAGCTCAACGACAAGCTCGCCCGTCTGGAGGCGGAGTTTGAGACCTCCCCCCTCAATGAGGAGCTCGCTGCCGAGGCACCCGGCGGACTGGGCATCATCGCCTCAGGAGTGGCCTTCGAAACCGCTCGCGAAGTGCTCGACGAGTTGGGTCGGAAGGTCCCGCTGCTCAAGATCGGCACGCCCCATCCCCTGCCACGCGAGAAGGTGTCTCGCTTCATCGAGCGCTTCGACCAGGTGCTGGTGCTGGAAGAGCCCGACGCCTGCATCGAGTTGCAGCTGCCCCGGCGCAACCACGTGCGCGGCCGCCTCGACGGCACCGTTCCCGGTGCGGGCGAGCTGACCGCCGAGGTCGTGTATGAGATCCTGGCACGTCTGCTGCAAGCGCCCGGAACCGGATCTGGCCTGCCCGAGCTGGAGAGCCTCGCTTCCCAGCTGAGCCTTCCGCCTGGCGGACCGCGACTTTGCCCCGGCTGCGCCCATCGCTCAGCCTTCTTCGTCATGCGCAAAGTGCTGCATCGAGCAATTTTTCCGGGAGACATCGGATGCTACACGCTGGGGACCAATCTTCGCGCCGTGGATACCTTTCTGGACATGGGCGCCTCGATCACCATGGCCAGCGGCTTCTTCCACGCCAACCAGGCCCTGGGCGACCCGCGTCCGATCGTAGCCACTATCGGCGATTCGACCTTTCTGCACTCGGGCATCCCCGCCCTGATCAACGCCGTTCATACCGGTGCGCGCTTTGTGCTGCTCATCCTCGACAATGCCACCACCGCCATGACCGGATTTCAGCCCACGGCGGCCACCGAGAGTGCCGACGGCACCGCCTCGGCCCGAGCCGTCTCGATCGAGCAGCTCGTCCGAGCCTGCGGCGTGGAATTCCTCGAAAGGGCCGACCCGTATGACCAGGATGGGCTCGCTCGCTTGCTGCTGCGCGCCCACGAGCACGCGAGCTCCAGCCAGGGGGGCGTGGCTGTCCTCCTGGCCGAGCGCCCTTGCGTGTTGTATGAGCCCGACTCGGTTACGGTCAAGGTCAAAGTCGAGGTCACCTCGCAGTGCGATGGTTGCCGATATTGCCTGGAGGCCTTCGAGTGCCCGGCCCTGGTGCTGCGGCCTGACGGCAGCCGGGTGGACATCGACGAGACCCTGTGCATCGACTGCGGCCAGTGCCTGGATGCCTGCTACAAAGGGTTCATCGTCGTGAAGGACTCGACGGCTTGAGCTCGGTCAACGCGGTTCTGGCAGGTCGTGGCGGCCAGGGAGTGCTCCTGCTTACGCGGCTGCTGGCCACGGCGGCAGCTCTGGCGGGACGGCCGGTCATGGTTTCCGAGACCCACGGTATGTCCCGGCGAGGTGGCTCGGTCGTTTGCCACCTGAAGCTCGGTGATAGTCGTTCCCCGCTCATCCGTCGCGGCACGGCCGACTGCCTGGTGGGCCTGGATCTCCATGAGACCCTGCGAAATTTGCCCTTCCTTCGTCGCGGCGCGGTTCTGCTCACAAACTCGGAGCAGCCGCTGCCAGCCGAGGTCGAGCCCGTCTTGCACCTGGTCGACATCCGCGCCCACCGCCTGCCCGCCAGTCAAATGGCCGATGCGCTCGGCTCGCGAGCGGTGGCCAACGTGGTCATGGCCGGGTTTGCCGGCCGACACCTCAGCCTCGAAGCCGAGAGCCTCAGCCAGGCCCTGGAGAATCTCGTCCGAGGCAATCTCCACCTGAACCGCCAGGCCCTGGAGGCGGGCCTGGCGGCCGGCCAGTAGACGGGAAGGAATTGCCCGGGGCCTGTGCAAAGGACACCCCCGCGTCGCGGGGCAAGCCTGGCCTGGCGCGCTATTACTGATGGGTGGGCTCCCGATGACGGCACACATCCCCTATGGTGCCTACTGGTCAACTCCTTTTGCCCGCTGGCAGGGGGCGCTGGCTCATCTGCCCTCGGTCGAGCTGGCTGCCCACGTCGCCGGCCAGAGGCTGAGTGAGGAGAGCCGCAAGTCGATCGACTTCGGGGTCCTGGGGCTGACCGTCCCGCAGAAGCACTCTTTTTATGGCCTGCCCTGGCTGACCGGGATGATCGGGCTCGAGCGCGTTGCCGGTCCAACCATCTCGCAGGCCTGCGCCACGAGCGCCCGCTGTCTGCTGGTCGCCTCCCAGGAGATCGCCTCCGGACTGGCCAGCTGCGCCCTGGTGGTCGCCTGCGACCGCACCTCGAACGGCCCGCACCTTTACTACCCGGACCCGGGCGGCCCGGGGGGCACCGGCCAGTGCGAGAACTGGGTCCTGGACAACTTCCAGTGCGACCCGCTGGGCTCGCACTCCATGCTGGCCACGGCCGAAAAGATCGCCAGTCGCTACGGCATTTCGACCGAAGACCAACACCAGGTCACCTTGCTGCGCCAGGAACAGTATCGCCAGGCGCTGGCCAACGACAGCGCCTTCTGCAAGACCTTCATGCCGCTGCCCTTCGAGGTCCCCGACCGGCGCCGACGCAAGACGGTGGCCAGGCTGGAACAAGATGAAGGCGTTCACGACTCGTCGGGCGAGGAGTTGGCCCGACTCAAGCCAGTGGCCCCGGGAGGAACGGTCACCTTCGCCGGCCAGACTCACCCCGCCGATGGCAACGCCGGGATGTTGGTCTGCAGCGCCGAGAAAGCCCGGGAGTTGGCGCGCCAACCCGATATCAGCGTGCAGCTGATGGGCTTTGGCCAGGCCAGGGCCGAGCTCGCCCACATGCCGCTGGCGCCCATCGAGGCGGCCCAACGTGCCCTGGCCAGCGTCGACCGCCAGCTCTCTCAGATGAGCGCGGTCAAGTCGCACAACCCCTTCGCCGTCAATGACATCGTCTTTGCTCGTGAGACAGGCATCGACCTTGGTTCGATGAACAACTATGGCTGCTCGCTGGTCTATGGTCATCCCCAGGGGCCGACGGGCCTGCGAGCGGTGATCGAGTTGATCGAAGAGCTGGTCCTGCGAGGCGGAGGTTGGGGGCTGTTCCACGGCTGCTCGGCCGGCGACAGCGCCATGGCCGTCGTGCTCAAGGTCGACCAGGCCACCGGGTGAAGGGAGCAAGATGAGCTTCAGACTGGGCATCGACGTGGGCGGAACCTTCACCGATTTTCATCTCCAGCGGGTCGGTCGCCCACCGCTGCTGCACAAGATCTTGACCACCCCGTCGGACCCCTCCGAGGGTGTCATCGCTGGACTGGCGGAAATTGCGGCCAGGCTGGAGCCGGCCTGCTCGCTGAGCGAGCTGCTGGCCTCGGTCGAGCTGATCGTGCATGGCACCACCGTCACCACCAACGCCGTGCTGACGGGTCAGGGCGCGCGCACGGCGCTCTTGACGACGCACGGTTTCCGAGACGCCCTGGAAATGCGCCGGGGTCTTCGCGAGGAACGGTACAACAACCGCAGCACCAACGCCCCTCCGGTGATTCCCCGCTGCCTGCGCCTGCCCATCGATGAGAGAGTGGATGCTCAAGGCCAGGTGGTGCGGTCGCTGAGAGAGGAGCAAGTGAGCCGGGCAGTCGCCTTCTGCCGCGATCAGGGCGTCGAGGCCCTGGCCATCTGCTTCCTGAACGCCTTCGCCAATCCGCAACACGAGCGAGCTGCAGGCGAGGTCGTGCGGCGCGAGTTTCCTGAAGCCTACCTGACGGTATCCACCGAGCTCTTGCCCTCCATCCGCTTCTTCAATCGAGTCAGCACTACCGCGCTCAACGCCTTTGTCGGCCCGAAGCTGAAGGGTTATCTCGACGGTCTGTCCCGGCGTCTCTACGAAGCCGGATTCGAGGGCCTGCTCTTGATCATGCAGTCGAACGGAGGGGTGGTTTCCCCCCGAGTAGCCCGCGAGAAAGGCGCCCTGACCTTGCTCAGCGGGCCCGCGGCCGGCCCGATTGCCGGCCTGCAGTATGCCCGTTCGGTAGGGCGCTCGAGCTGCACCGTGGTCGACATGGGCGGGACCAGCTTCGACGCTTCCCTGGTGCTCGACAGCCCGATGCTGATCAACGAGGGCGACATCAACCGCCTGCGCATCGCCCTGCCCATGCTGGGAATCCACACCATCGGCGCGGGCGGGGGCAGCATCGCCCACGTTGACGCCGGAGGTCTCTTGCGCGTGGGGCCTCAAAGCGCCGGCGCCGAGCCCGGGCCGGCCTGCTACGGCCGGGGCGGGAGACTGCCGACGAGCACCGATGCCAACCTGATCCTCGGCTATCTCGACCCCGATTTCTTCGCCGGAGGACGCTTGCGGCTCGATGTCGCCGCCGCCCGCCAGGCCCTCGAGGAGAATCTGACCCGCCAACTCGGGCTCGACGTGGAGCAGGCCGCCGCCGGCGTCTATCGGGTGATCGGTACAGAGATGGCTCAGGGTGTGAGAGAAGTCACCCTCGAGCGCGGGTTCGATCCGCGCGAGTTTCCCATGGTTGTGGCCGGAGGAGCGGGCCCGCTGCACGCCTGCCTCATCGCCTCAGAGCTGGAGATCCCATGGTTTCTCGTCCCCCGAAGCTCGTCGGTCCTGTGTGCTGCCGGCATGCTGATGAGCGACCTCAAGCACGACCACGTCAAGAGCCTGGTCATGCCCTGGGACGAGGAGCGCATCGACTGGCAAAGACTCGAGGAGCTGCTCGGGGAGATGCTCGCCGAGGGCGAAGCCCTGCTCGAGCAAGAGCGAGTTCCAGCCGATCGCCGCAGCCACGTGCTCACCCTCGACTGCCGCTACGTCAGGCAATACCACGAGGTGTCTTTTGAAGTTCCCATCGAGACTCTGGGCCAGCGCGATGCCCGGTCGGTTGCCAGGGCTTTCCACCGTGAGCACAATCGCCTCTATGGCTACAGCAACGAGGAGCAGGCGACCGGGATCGAGCTGATCAACCTTCGATTAACCTCGATCGGCCGGGCCGAGCGAGCCGGTCTGCCCTGCGAGAAGAGCCCTCCCGGCGGAGTCGACGCGGCCCTCAAGGGGCGGCGCAGGGTTTACCTGCCCGATGGCCAGGCCGGCTGTTTTTCGGAGATTGCGGTCTACGACGGCCACCGTCTCGGCGCGGGCCACCGAATCAGTGGCCCGGCCCTGGTGGAGCGGGTAGACACCACCTTGTTCTTGACCACGCCATTCGATGCGCTCTGTGACCGCCACGGCACTCTGGTGATCCACCTCAAAGGCCGTGACGACCTGCTGCGCGACGTCTCCCTCCAAGAGCTGGCCGGACAGGCGGGAGGGCTGGCATGAGCGCGATTGACCCCATCCTTCTTTCGGTGTACGCCCGCTGCTTTAAAGCGATCACCGACGAGATGAGCCTGTCCGTGGCCAAGACCACGCGCTCTCCCATTCTCTGCGAGGCCAAGGATTTCGTCACCGGACTCTATGACGCCCAGGGCAACATGCTCGAGCAGACCGAGCATCTGCCCATCCTGGCTTTTTCCCTGGCCCCGGTGTGCCGGCACATCGTCGACTATTTTGGCGAGGAGATCTATCCCGGAGACGTGATCTTCCACAATGACGTCTTCAGCTTCGGCAACCAGAACAACGACGTGGCCGTCTACACTCCGGTGTTCTTTGGCGACGACCTGGTGGCCTGGACGGCCGTCAAGGGCCACCAGGCGGATATCGGCGGAGCCGTCGCTGGCGGCTACAACCCGAACGCCGTGGAGGTCTGGCAAGAGGCGCTGCGCATCCCGCCCGTGAAGGTTTACGAGCGAGGCAAGCTGCGCAAGGACGTGTGGGACCTGATTTTCTCCAACATCCGCTTCGATATCGTCGAGCACGACATGCGGGCGCAGATGGGGGCCGGGCGGGTCGGTGAGCGACGAATGCTGGCACTGCTGGAGAAGTACGGTCGAGCAAGCTTCGAGGCTCACAAGGAGGCTCTCTTCCAGGCCACCTGCCGGGCCATGGAAGCCGAGATCGCAGCCATTCCGCCCGGCGTCTATAGAGGGGAAGGCTCGGTCTACTACGACGGGCGCACCCCGGGTTCGAAGTTCACCATTCGGGTGACTGTCGAGGTTCGCGACCGGCGCATCCGGTTCGACTACAGCGGAACCGACCCTCAGACCGAGGGGTTTGTGAACGGCACCTATGCCTCCAGCGCCTCGGCGACCTTGCTGACCTTCCTGCAGATGGTCAATCCGAAGATCCCGCACAACGAAGGGATGCTCAGACCCATCGAGATCGTCATCCCGGAGGGCACCATCCTCAATGCCGCCTACCCCAGGGCCACCACCTTTGGCAACCACCTGTGTCCACCCAATGCCGACGCCATCATGAAAGCTCTGGCCCCGGTGCTGCCGGACCGCGTCACAGCCGGGTGGAATCACCTGCTCTGCTCGCTCACCACCGGAATCGACCCGCGCACTCGTGACCGCTACGTGGACATCGGCTTCATGGGGCTCAAGGGTGGCTCGGGCGCCATGCAGGGCATCGATGGCTATGACCACATCGGCATGATCGACGCCTCGGGAGGCGTGCTCGATCAGGATTACGAGATGTTCGAGCAGCAGACACCTCACCGCCTGATCCAGCACGAGTACTTGTGCGACTCGGCCGGAGCCGGGCAATGGCGCGGCGGTCTGGGCGTGGAGACGGTCATGGAGATCGGCTCGGACGACACCCAGGTGGTGGTCTTCGGCGATGGCGACTTCGAGCCCCCGTTCGGGCTCGAGGGCGGGCATCCAGGCGTGCTCAACCTCATCTCGCTCGACTACCCCGATGGCACCACCGTGGTGCCCAGGAACAAGTCGCTCACCACGGGCGTGCCTCGAGGCACGCTCTACAAACAGGTCGCCGGCGGCGGAGGCGGCTACGGCGACCCCCTCCAGCGCGACCGCGCCAGGGTGAGAGAAGATCTCCGCAATGGCGTCATTTCGCTTGAGGCCGCCCGAGGGGTCTACGGCCTGGAAGACCCGGGGTCCATCCCGGTGCCCCCGGGAACGGAGTGCTGAATGGACTTCGACCTCACCGAGGACGAGCGGGCCGTCCAGGATAGTTTCGCGCGCTTCTCCGATCATGAGGTTGCGCCGCGGGCGCAGGCCATCGATGAGACCGGTGAGTTCCCCCGCGATCTCTTCGGCAAACTGGCCGAGCTGGGTCTCTACGGCCTTCGCTATCCCGAGTCGCTGGGGGGAGTGGGGTTGGGGCTGCAGGCACTGTGCCTGGCTCTGGAGGAGGTCGCCCGGGGTTCGCTCTCTCTGGCCGCGGCCGCATCCATGCAGGCGCTGATGGGAACCCACTTCCTCCACACCCTGGGAGACTCCGAGCTGCACGAGAGCCTGCTCAAGCCCGCCCTGCGCGGCGAGAAGATCGGCGCCCTGTGCATGACCGAGCCCGATGCCGGGTCGGACCTGCTCAGCCTGACCACCAAGGCCACCCGGGTCGAGGGTGGATACCGGCTGGACGGTCAGAAGACCTGGGTCACCTCGGCGCCCCTGGCCGACTTTTTTACCGTCCTGGCCCGCGCCGGCGAGCAGCGCGAATTGACGTTCTTTCTCGTCGAGCGATCGGACCCGGGGCTCGCCATCGGTCGAGCCATCCACAAGCTCGGCGTGCGAGGTCTGCCGACCTCGGAGGTCTCCCTGGACGGCTGCCTCGTCAGCGAGTCCCGTCGCCTGGGCGATGAGGGAGTGGCAGACAAGCACCTGCGGGAAGTGCTGAGCCAGATTCGCGTTCTCACCGGTGCGCTGGCCCTGGGGGTGGGCCGGGCGGCCCTGCACTACGCCCGGAAATACGCCGGCCAGCGCCGCCAGTTCGGCCAGCCCATCAACCGTTTTCAGGCCATCGGGGCCCACCTGGCCGACATGGCGACCTCACTGGAGGCGGCCACGCTGCTCGTGCGCTCGGCCGCCTGGCTCTTCGATCAGGGACGGCTGACCCAGGAACGGGCCGCCATGGCCAAGCTCTTCGCCAGCGAGGCAGCGGCCGATGTCTGTGACCGGGCCGCCCGGATTCTGGCTTCCTATGGTTTTGCCATGGAGTATCCGATCCAACGCTACCTGCGTGACGTCCGCTTCACCCTGATCGGCGGCGGTACGAGCGAGATGTTGAAGCTTTCGATCGCGCGCGGGCTGGGCAATCCGTGAGCACTCCCCGCCTGCGCATCCTGCTGGCCAAGCCCGGGCTCGATGGACACGACCAGGGAGCCAAGATCGTCGTCCGCGGCCTGATCGAGGCGGGTTTCGAGGTGCTCTACACCGGTCTTCGCAAGACTCCCGAAGAGATCGTCCGGGCCGCCGTCGACGAGGATGTCGACGTCATCGGCCTTTCGATCCTGTCGGGCTCGCACCTGAGCATCTGCCGCAAGCTTCGTCGCCTGATGGACGAGAATGGGCTGGCCGACCGCCTGTGGGTGGTCGGGGGCAACATCCCTGCGGCCGACCGACAGGCCCTCAAGGAACTGGGGGTGGCCGAGGTCTTCCCGACCGGCAGCCGGCTCGAGGCCATCGTCGATTTTCTGCGAGCCCGAGCGCCAGAGAGGGTGGGCTGAGTGAGTCCCAAACGCATCCTCAACGAGTCCGGAATCGAGATCGAGCCGGTCTACACGGCCCGAGAGGTCGAAGCCAGCGGCGGGCTCGACGAGTTAGGTCTGCCGGGCGAGTTCCCATTCACCCGGGGCATCCATCGCGAGATGTATCGCAAGAGCCCCTGGACCATGCGCCAGTACGCCGGGTTCGGTGATGCTCAGGCCACCAACCAGCGGTTTCACTACCTCCTTTCCCAGGGACAGACCGGCCTCAACGTGGCCTTCGACCTGCCCACCCAGATTGGCCTGGACTCTGACGATCCGCTGGCTGAAGGCGAGGTGGGACGCGTCGGTATGGCCGTCGATACCCTGCGCGACTTCGAGATCGCCTTTGCGGGCATCGACCTGGAGCGCATCACCGTCTCGCTGACCGTCAACGGCTCGGCGGTGGTGGCCATCGCCATGTATCTGGCCATGGCCGAGAACCGGGGCTACGACCTCAAGCGCCTGCGCGGCACGGCCCAGAACGATATCCTCAAGGAGTTCATCGGCCGGGGCACCTGGATCTTTCCGGTCATACCCTCGGTGCGTCTCGTGGGGGACACGATCGAGTACTGTGCTCGCCATGCCCCCCTCTACAGCCCCGTCAGCGTGTGCGGCTATCACATCCGCGAATCGGGAGCCGACCCGGTGCAGGAGATCGCCTATGCCTTCTGCATTGCCCGCGCCTACATCGATGAGGTCCTGCGCCGAGGAGTGGCCATCGACGAGTTCGCTCCCCGGCTGTCGTTCAATTTCAACGTGTTTGGCAATCTCTTCGAGCAAGTCGCGAAATTCCGCGCAGGCCGGGGCCTTTGGGCCAGAATTCTACGCGACGAATACGGCGCCCGAGATCCACGCTCGATGTGGCTTCGCATGATCGCCGGCGGCGGCGGCGGCGGCCTGACCATCGAGCAACCCGAGAACAACATCGTGCGAGGGGCTTACTACGCCCTGATCAGCGCGCTGTCAGGAACTCAGACCATGGCTCTCTGCTCCTATGACGAGGCCTACACCATTCCGACCGAGCATTCGGCCCTGATCTCCCTGCGTACCATGCAGATCCTGGTCGAAGAGATGGGCCTCTGCGATACGGTGGACCCCCTGGGCGGCTCCTTCTACGTCGAGACGCTGACCAACGAGATGCGCGCTCGCATCCGCGAGGTGATGAACGAGGTCGATCGAGCCGGGGGCATCGTCAGCCAGATCGAGCAGGGCGCGATTCAGGCCGCCGTGTCCGCCTGCGCCTACCGCAGCCATCGAGAGCTGGAGTCGGGCCAGCGGCGCAAGGTGGGCGTGAACTGCTATCGTATCGAGGCCGAAGAGCCCCGGGTCGATCTCCACCTCCACGATGAGCAGAAAGCTCTCGAGCAAATCGAGCGCCTGCGCCAGGTGCGCCGTGAGCGCGACCAGCGACAGGTCGACCAGGCCCTGGCAGCCGTGGATGAGGCGGCCCGCTCGGGTACCAACCTGATGCCCGCGGTGCTCGAGGCGGTGCGCGCCTATGCCTCGGTGGGCGAGATCACTCGCCGACTGGTGGAGGTCTTCGGCCGTTATCGCGAGCCCATACTTTTCTAACAGGAGGCTTCCATGTTGACCCCGGTCAATCCCGAATCTGTGGCCGCGCCGCGTGGCTATTCCAACGGAATCCTGACCCCGGCTGGCCGTCTTTTGTTCGTGGCAGGCCAGGTGGCCTGGAATCGAGACAGCCAGATCGTGAGCGACGACTTCGCCACCCAGTTCGACCAGGCGCTGGCAAACCTGCTCGAGGTGGTGAAGGCCGCCGGGGGCCAGGCTGAGAACGTAGCCCGCCTGACCATCTACGTCACCGACCATCGGGAGTATTCAGCCGCTTCCAAGCAAGTGGGGCAAGTCTATCGCGCTCGCATGGGCCGACACTATCCGGCCATGACCCTGGTGGAAGTGAAAGCCTTGCTCGAGGAAGGGGCCAGGGTCGAGCTCGAAGCGACGGCCGTTCTCTAAAAGTCCAGCCGCAAGCCCCTATGTGGTGGCGAAGCATGGCTTCGCCACCACAGCCGGTTCTGCATCCCAGGAGGGTCCAGGACACCCGGGCCTCAGGTCAGCGCCGCGAGGGCAAAGGAACGTAGATCTCCCGGCACTTGAGGTGCCACAACTCGACACGGCACAGGTCTGCCCGCCGCTGGACCCGATCCAGGGCCTCCTCCCAGCTCTGGCGCCAGAGGGAGATCCCCAGCGCGGCCGCGGAGCAGCCCGAGATGACCCAGAGGGCGACCGGCCACAGGCCGGCCACGCCGGCGGCCAGGGCCAGAAGGGCGGCCATTCTCAGCTGGTCGAGCCAGCGCGAGGCGCGCTGCAGGCGGGCCTGAAGGCGGGCTTTGCGGCGCTCGAGCACGGCCTCGCTGGCCAGCACCTCGCGGGTGCGCTCGGCCAGGAAACGCAGGTCCGAAGTGGATTCGACCAGGCCCCCGTTCACGATCCTCAACTCCTCCATCACCCGCTCCTCTCTGGTCATCCCGATCAGAGTAAGCTATCTGACTTGGAGGCTACTGAGAGGATCCTTGGGAAATCCTTGACTGAGCGGTCAGCTCCTGGAAGAGCCGGGTGGTCTCGGCGCTGGGAGCCAGCTGCAGCTCCTCGGCCAGGGCTTCCTGGCAGGCCCAGTAGAGGCGGGCCACCCGCTCGGGCTGGCCGGCCCGGGCCCAGAGGCGCATCAGCTCCTGGTAGGCACCCTGGTGACAGCGGTCCACCGAGAGAAGCTGCTCGGCCAGCGAAAGCAGGCGGTCGTCCTGGCCCGCGGCCTGGGCCAGCAGGCCCTCCAGGGCCCGCACGGCCAGCTCGCGCAGGCGGCGGCGGTAGGGGCGAATCCAGTCTTCCTGGAGGTTCTCCAGCAAATCGCCCCGGTACAGGTCCAGCGCCTGCTGGAGGCGACCGGCCTTGACCTCGCGCTCGAAGTCGAGGAAGTCGACCCGGTGGGACAGATCGGTGTTGAAGCGGCAGCGCCCGCGTCGGTGCTGCACCAGATCCCCTTCGCCCAGGGCCCGCCGGATGTAGGTCAGGGCCGAGTACAGATTGGCCTGGGCGCGATCCCCCTCCAACTCCGACCAGAAGAGGTCGGTCAAGCGCTCGTCCGGCACCTCGGTTCCACCGTGAAGCAGCAGCACCAGGAAAAGGGCCCGGCTCTTGGAGGTCTTCCAATCTTGCTCTTTGATCTCGCGGCCCTGATAGCGGATGCGCAGCGGGCCCAGCCCCTCCACCTCCAGCGCGGCCGGGGGCTCGGCCGGCGGACCCAGGCGCAGTCGGGCCAGCATCTCGGTGGCCCGGTGCAAGCTGGACGCTCCCAGCACTCGCTGGGTGAGCCAGCGCTCGCGCAGGAGGGCCCACTCCAGCCCCTCAGCTTTGTCCAACAGCTCCTCCACCGCCGAGGGGGCTTGCTTGGAGCCTGCCAGCTGGTAGCCCCAGGCCCGCAGCAGGCGGACCCGCACGGCTCCTCGGGCCGCTCCCTCATAGAGCCGGGCGGCCTGCTCCAGGTCGGCCTCGCCCGGAGCGACCTCCCCCGCCGCCAGCCGGGCCGCGCCCAGCAGGGCCAGGGTATCGGCCCGGGCCAGCCGCGACCCGACCCTCTCCAGGGCCAGACGGCCCTGCTCGATGGCTCCGGCGGCATCGCCGCAGGCCAGCCTGGCCGTGCCGAGGCAGAGCCGGGCCGGGGCGGAAGGGTTGGGGAGCGTCTCCAGCGTCTGGCGAGCCAGCTCGGGCTGGCCCGCAGCCAGGTAGGTCAACGCCAGCCCCGCGGCCCCGCTGGGGGGCTCCTCGGGCGGGCTCTCCACGGCCCCCCCGCTGAGGGCCTGCTCGAGGCGCTCGCGCAACTCGCTCGGAGCCTCCAGCATCTGGAGGCACTCCTGACGCGACAGTCCCAGAGAGGCATCGGCCGGATGGGCCAGGGCATCGTAGCGAGCCACCGCCGCCAGGATCGGCTCGGCCTCGGAGAGCTGCAGGGCTCGCTCGGCCAGCTTCAGGGTGGAGCGATGCTCCCATCCCTGACGGTCGGCCGGGTCCTGCGAGAGCAGCTCCCGGCAGCGCTCCAGCCCATGGAGCAGGGTGGCTCCGCCGGCCACGGCCGTGAGCAGGGCGGCCCAGGAGAGCGCCTCCAGCTCCTCGCCCTGCAGGCCGGACAGGCTCCCCACCCGTCGCGCCAGCTCGCGACGGCGCAGAGCCGCCTCACGATCGGGTGCCAGGGAGAGCAGACTCCACTCCCACAGGGCCAGGCTGTCGCGGTAGCTGCGCTCCTGGCTGGCCCGCCACCAGGCCTGGCGGTCGAGCCACTCCAGGGCGCGCCCCACCGCCTTCAAAAAAGTCTCCTCATCGAAGGGCTTGGTGAGGAAGTCGTCCACCTGCAGGCGGAATGCCTCCACCGGGGTCTCGAAGTCGGCAAAGCCGGTGATCACCACGGCCCGGGTCTCGGGGGCGGTCTGGCGCATCTGGCGCAGCATGGAGATGCCGCTCATGCCGGGCATGCGAACGTCGGTGATGACCAGGTCGAAGGCGCAGTCGCTGGCCGCCTCCAGGGCCCGGGCGGCCGACTCGGCGGCCGTCACCTGGTAGCCCTCCTCCTCGAGCAGCAGGCTCAAGCTGCCGCGCAACAGGTCATCGTCTTCTACCAGCAGGATCCGTCGGGCCACGCAGCCAGGCTTCAGGGAGTTGCTGGAGGTTCCTCCCGGAGCAACTGCTCGTGACCCGAGCTGACCTCGAGCAGGTAGACAGGCAGCTCCTTCGGGATGCGCCCGGTGGAGAGCGGGGCGGAGATTCCCGGATAGGCCGGCAAACTGACCCCCAGCTGGCTCAGGTGCTGTCGCAAGGACTCGCGCGCCGGCGGGCCGTTGACCACCAGTTGCACGGCGTCATAGGCCTGAGCCGAGGAACGACCTGGCTCGACCCCCGGGAAGAGCTTCCTGAAGCCCTGCTCGAAGGCTTTGACTTGCTCCGAGCCGGGGAAAAAGGTCTCGCTCAGGCGCAGGCCCTCCAGGGCGGGGCCGCCCGCCTTGCGCAGACCCTCGGTGTAGCCCGAAACATTTGAGTACAGCGCGGCCTGGCTGCCGGCGGCCCGCAGTTGCACGGCGAACTCGCCCAGATAGCTGCCCGGGGCGGCCACGAAAAAGACTGCATCGGCCCGCTCCTGCACCATCGCTCGCACCAGCTCGCGAAAGTCTTGCGAGGCGGTGGAGTAGACCTGCTCGCGCACCGGTCCGAGCTGGCTCTTGATGGCGAAGGCCAGGTCGCGGGCCATCACCTGCTGGGGGTCGTAGAGCAGCCAGGCCTTCCGAAAGCCGCGCGAGCGAAACTCGCGGGCCAGCGGAGCCACCCGCGCCTCATAGGGCACGCCCACGGTAAAGAGCCAGCCGGCGTTGTCCCAGGCCCGGGGGTGGCTGGCTCCCAGCGACAACACGGGCAGCTCGAGACGGGCGGCCACCAGGTCCACGGCCAGGCTGCGCTCGGAGCTGGTGGGCCCGAGCACGCAAAAGACCCGCTCGTCGCGGCTCAGCTCTTCCACCCAGCTCATGGCCCGGTCCACCTGACCGCCATCGTCGCACACGCGCAGGAAGACAGGGCGCGGGCTGGTTTGCTGGGCCAGGGCGGCCCCCTGCAAGAAGGCTCGACCTTCGCGCCACTCGGGGCCGGTGACGGGCACGATCAGCGGAAGAACGACGGCCTCGGGGTCGAGAGTGGCGTTGCGGGCCAGGATGTGACCTTCGGGATCAGAGGGGTCTTGCTCCAGGATCCGGGCCGCCAGCAAGCCAGCCCGGGTCCGCTCGCCCGCCAGCAGGGCCTCCCAGGCCTGTACGGCCAGGCGCTCGGGGGGCGGACGCCAGGCCAGCAGGCCGGCCGTAAGGCTGGAGAGGGAGGCAAGCAGCAGCAGGGCGGCCGCCAGGACGGCCGCGCGAGGCACGCTCTCGGCGCTGACCGCGGCGGGATCGGCCTGCAGGTCCTGGCGCAGCTCGGTCAGGGAGGGGCGCCGGGTGGGGTCGCTGTCGGTGCAGCGCTCGAGCAGGGCTCGCAGGCGGGGGGTGCCGCGACGGCCCAGGCTGGCCTTGAGCAGCGCGCCCAGGGCGTAGACGTCGGAAGCGGTGGTCTGGTGGGTTTCGGGAGCGGTGAAACCGGGCGTGCCCCCGGCCGTCGGACCGGGCCCGGTGCGGGCCAGGCCCAGATCCACCAGCCGGGGTCGGCCGTCGGGAGCGAGCAGGACGTTGGAGGGGCTGAGGTCGACCAGCAGGATGTCCTGGCTGTGCAGCTCGCAAAGCAAATCGGCCAGCTCGCGGCCCACCCGCACGGTCTCGGCCTGGCTCAGGAGTCCTCGTTGGGCCAGGGTCGGGCCGGCAACCAGCTCCAGCACCAGGGCGGGCTGGCCCTCGTGGATGAAGCGGTCCACCAGCCGGGGCAGCAGCGGATGGGAGAGGCGGGCCAGAAGCTCGGCCTCCCTGTCGAACAGCTGTCGCGCCGAGGCGCCCGGGCCCAGGCCGGTGGGGTCGGCCAGCTTGACGGCCCAGCGAGCGCCGCTCAGACGCAGGTCGTCACAGAGGTAAACCGTACTGGTGGCGCCCCGGGCCAGCACCTCGACCACCCGGTAGCGCTCGCCCAGGGTCACGACAGGGCGGGCAGCCGCAAGAGCAGACGGCCGTTCTCGGTCTCGAGCGCCCCCCCGTGGTCACGGGCGGTCTGCTCCAGGCCCTCCAGCGGAGCCGGGAGCAGCTCGCCGGAGGCGCGCACCTCCAGCACCAGCCGGTCGGGCTCTTCCCGGGTCGCCAGATAGAGGCTTTCCTGGCCGCACAGGAGGTCGACCAACCGGTCGCTGAGCTGGCGCGAGTCCCCCGCAAAGCGACGCTGCAAACTGCCCAGCTCGGTGGTCACGGCCAGGCCGTCCACCTCCAGCCGTTGGGCTGTCTCGGAGGCCATGGCGTTGAGGTCCACCGGAAGGCGCACCAGTTGAGAGAAGCTGGCGTTCTGCTGCACCATGTCGTAGGGCCGGCGGGCATAGAGCAAGAGCTTGTCCACCACCGTGCGGCAGCGCTCCACAGCCTGCACGATGGTCTCGGCCCGACGAGGGTCGGGGGAGGTCTTCTTGAGCCGGGAGGCCTCGGTCAGGATGGCCGCCAGGGGCGAGTTCAGCTCGTGGGCCACGCCCCCGGCCACCCGGGCCAGGGCCAGGAAGCCCTGCTGGGGGTCCTCCCGCTCGCCGACGCTCAGCGCCCGCAGCAGCGGAATCAGGGGCTGAACCTGGTGGACGAAAGCCTGCCGACGAGCTCTGGTGGTCTCTCCCAGCCATGTCAGCACCAGGTCCGGACCCAGCGGCTCGCCCTCGCGGGCCCGAGCCTGAGACTCGCGCTCGCCCAGGCTGTCCCAGCGGGCCAGCAGCTTCAGGTCGGGTCGCTGGAAGATATAGAGGGCCTCCACTCCCAGCGTGGCGCCCAGCACGGCCAGGGCGCGCACGGCCGCGTCTGAGAGCGACTCGGAGCTGGCCACGGCCTGCAGAACCGCCTCCCAGCGCCGGGCGCGGGCACGGGCCCGCAGCAAGAAGGCCAGGCTGACCAGGGCGGACAGTACGGCCAAAAGCGCAGAGCCCAGCAGCAGTCGGTCAGGGCTCACGTTGGGGCTGGAAAGCCACGTCCAGGGCGGCTCGGGTCAGCCCGGTCGCGAGCTGCGTGCGGGCCTCAAAGTCCAGCGTAAGCGGCACCTCGAAGAGCAGCCCCACGGTATTTCCTGCTCTGGCCACCTCCTGCACCAGCGTGCCCGGGTAGCGGAAGGGCACCAGGCGAAAATCATGCTGGTCGAGGAAGTCCTGCATCCGGTGCAGGAAGGCCAGGGTGCGCGGGGTGGGCTGGAACAAGCACAGCCGGCCGGCCCGGCCATCGCGCCAGTCGTGCAGCGCCTCGTGCAGATCGATGACCACGTCGGCTTTGGAGGCGGCCTGGAAGATGACGTGGGCCTGCTGCTCCTCGGGCGTGCCGTAGGGGTCGCCCGGGAAGACGCGGTTCATGTCCACCTCGCCCGGCCCATTGCGGGCGCAGTGCTCGTGGGCCCACGGGTTGGCCCGGGGGAAGACCTGCACGCGCTGGTCTTGCTCCTGAGCGATCTGCTCGGCTGCGGCCGTGCCCGAGCGCTCGTTGCCGTGCAGTCCGCCCACGACCACGGCCCGGTCGGCCGGCTCGAGCTGCTCGGTCATGGGAATCCCCAGCCAGTGCGAGAGCGAGAGGGCGTTGCGAAAGATCATGTGCTGGCCGATGAACTCGGGATGGTTCACCTGCAGGTCGGCCAGGATCTCGACCAGACCTGCGTTCCCTTCCAGCTTCGCGCGAATCTCGCGCTGGCCCTCGGAGAGCGGGCGCAAGGTGCGCTCTTGTACGTCCAGGCGGTGCAGCAGCGCCCCCCGCACCCGCTCGGAGGTGGCCGGATCGGCCATTCCCAGCATGACCCGCTCGCACTCCTCGGCCAGCAGCGGGGCCCTGGGATCGGCCTGGGTCAGGGGGGCGTTGAGGCCGGTCACCACCTGCTCGTAGCTCGACAGGCGAGCCTTGAGATCGGGATTCTTGCGCGCTTCCAGGGCCAGCTTCATGACCACGCCGTTGCGCAGAAGGTGCATCAAGTCGGAGCCTTTGCCGGCCGACACCTCCAGGGGATAGATCTGCCCGCCCGGCTCCTCCACTGTCCACTGGCCCGAGCGGGCCGCTTGCTGCAAGATGCGGGTCAGCTCGGCTGCCTGGTCGGCGTCGCCCTGACGCAGGGCCTGACAGATGACGTCGGGAGTGATGCCCTGCACGCTCTCGCCCGGCAGGGGATGGCCGCTGGCGTCGACTCGCAGCCGCCCGGCCAGAGGGGTGCCGAGCAGTGAAACGGGGTCCAGGCTCATAGGCACAGACTAGCAGACCGACCGGGCAGGGGCAAGGTGCCCCCGGGTCGTGCGGGTCGAACGCGTCCTCGTGCGGGCGCGTTGCTCCCGCATGGCTGCCTTCCCCGAACAGGCGCTGCACCACCACGCAGGTGGTCACGGGCCGAGCCGGCCCGAGCAGCTCGCTGTGAGCGCGGGTGAAATCCGGCTCGTCCTCGATCCGGGTCAGGTAGGCCACGCACTTGATCACCTGGCCCAGCGAGCTGCCGGCCTGCTCCAGCACGCCCTCGAGCTTTCGGAGGATGTAGATGGCCTGCTCGTAGCAGGTCTGGCCCTGAATGATGCCGTCCGGGTCGGAGGCGATGGTGCCGGCGGTGTAGACCAGGTCGCCCACCCGCAGGGCGCGCGAAAAGCCCACCGCGCGCTCCCAGGGATTGCCGGTGGAGAAGCGCTGGATGCTCATGACCGGCCCTTCCCTGCAGGATCCCGTCCGACCTCCGGGTAAGCCCCCCGAATGGATAGCAATCTCAAGCAAAAAGCTCTGGCCCTGATCCAGATGGCCTGGGCCGACAAATTCTGGGCCCCCGAGGAGGAGAAGCTGGTCACCAGCCTCTTGCTCAAGGCGGGTTGCCAGCCCGAGGACCTGGAGGACCTGGCAGCCCGACCACCGCACTCCGACCTGACCGAGATCGAGCGCATCCTGCCCGACCACGAGAGCCGTCTGCAGGGCATGCGCACGATGATCGCCGTGGCCTTTTGCGATGGGGTCCTGGCTGGGGCGGAGATGGACCTGATCGACAAACTCGCCGCCCGTCTCGGGATCACGCCTGCCGAGTTGGAAACACTCCGCACCGAGGCGCTGGAGATGCTCAAGAGTTAACCGGCCGGACACCCTATCGGGGCGGCTCCATGCAAAACTCAGGCGATGCTGACCTCAATCCAGAGCCAGGGCTTTCGGCTGGCCGTCCCGGCCGGCCCCAAGGGCACCGACCCACGCCTGAGCATCGCTCTGGACAATCTCGAGCGGGCTGGCTGGAGCTTTACCCTGAACCGGGCCAACGACTACAGCTCGGGCCAACCGGCCAGCGGGGCGGAGGTGGAGGCCTTCCTGGCCCGCCCTAACCGCCAGCTCGACCGCTCGATGGGCGATCGCCTCGTGGCCAGCCGCGCGGGCGGGGGCTACTTCAGGCTGGTGCGCGCCGACGAGGTGGCGGCCCTGGACTTCTTCCATGGCACGGGCTCGACGCAAGGGCTGGAATATCCCGAGCTGGCCAGAAAAATCCGCGAGCTGGAGAGCGGTGGGCTCAAAGTCCAGCCTGGCGGGGGCTCGGACGTGCCCGGCCACGACGGCTACAGCGGCTACCTGGCTCTCAGCCGGGGCGGCTCGGCCAACCTGATGCTGGGACGCTACACGCTGGTGAACGTGAACACCACCGACCCGGGCGAGCTGGAGGCCAAACTGGCCCCCTACGCCGAGAACCTGGAGCACTACCGCCGGGTGCTGCTGCCCGAAGCGCGGGCCGAGCGACTGCAGGAGTTCATGCTGGGCGAGGTGGCCAGGTCCTTGCGTCCGCCGGTGAACGGGCTGACGCTCGAGGAGCGGGGCCAGCACTTCCTGCAGCTGGCCGAGGACGTGCGCCAGGGACCGGACGGCAAGGCCTGGCTGGCCGACCGCACCGGCCGGGCCCTGAAGCTCTACGAGCACCTGGCCAAGGCCGCCCCGCAAGACTTTGGCGCCGCTGTGGCCCAATTGGGCCGCGTGACCCGGGTGGTGGGCGCCGAGCAGGCCCTCAAGGTCAGCAGCTACCTGCTCGACGAGCTCCCCCACAAGAGCTTTTACGCCGAAGCCCGTCAGGAGCGCGAGGATACCTTGCTGGCCCTGCTGGCCCAGGGCCTGCCGGTGGAGGTGGCCGTCCGGTTGACCGAGCGTCTGGCCCTCTGCCCTCTGGGCGAAACCCCCGAGCGGCGGCGCGAGGTCTTCCTGGACCTGATCAGGCTCCATCCGGCCCAGGCCGAGGTGCACCTGGACAACATCCTCACCTTCCATCGACCGGGCGCCGATCTGGGCCAGGGCGCGGCCGCCTACCGGATGCTGCTGGAAGGGCTGGTCACCATGGGCCGGCCCCAGGACGCTTCCGACGCTTACCGGTTTTTGCAGGAGGGCCTGCGTCTCGGACGTCTGTCCGGCACCCTCGAGGAGCTGATCGCGGGCTACCTGAGCAACCTGCTGGTGAGCGGCGATCCAGCCCAGGCCCGGGCCGCCATGGCCGGCGATCAGGGCCGGGGTGTTCCGGTCGTGCGCCAGGAGAACGGGGCGGTGCAGGTGGGTGCAGTTCGGGTGCCGGTGCGCCGAAAGAACTGACCGATCACCACATCCCATACGACTGAAATTCAGTTCGATTTAAGTCCGTCGACGTATGCTTGAGCCGATGACGATTCAGGGACTCCCCGACTGGGCCAAGACCCCCTACGCGTGCGTTGAGCGCAAGCTGGCCAAGCCCGAGGTGGCGTGGAAGTTCGACTTGGGCTTCGCGCACTTCGACGACAAATTTTCCCGCCAGTGCGAGTCCTATCTGGGGCTGGACGAGACCATCGCCGATCAGGCCCTGGATCAGTCCGACTTCGTGAAGCTCAAGAACAAAAATGGCTTGGATGTGACGGCTTCCGGGGACTCCAGGTCCGGCTACTTCGTGGAATCCAGCAGCGAAAATTGTGTGGTAGCCCGTTTTTCCGAGAATGCGGTGGACCACTTCACCCTGAGCCCCGACGGCAGCTGCGAGTGGATGCACGTCGATCGAAAGAACACCGGCCGCAGCTTCCAACTCCTGTTCCAGGTGGACCCCACCCGCCTCGAGGTGGAGTCCCTCACCTCCGACCCGCGCGGCCAGGGCGTCTCTGAGCGCGACGGGGCAGTCGTGGTAGGTGGAGCTGCAGTCCGAAAACGCTCCTGACCGGGCTACCACACTGAGGGGCCGAATAGGGTGGAACCGGTCGACCAGGGCCACGGTATCTTCCCGGCCACCGGGGAGTTAGCCCGCATACCGTGCAGAGCTATCGAACCGCGTTCCGCCAGCTCCTGTCCTTCTTGCGTCAGAGGCTGGGCCACAACCCGGCCCGCAAACTCAAGCTGTCTGGTTTTCAGCCCGACCTGGTCCTGGATGATCTGAGCTGGCTCGAGTCCTCCGAGGGGCCTACTGCGACCGCAATGCTCCCTGGAGGAAGCCGCCCGCTCCCCCGAGCAGGCCCATGCCCACGGCGGCCAAGGGGCTGCTCACGGCGCTACCCACATAGGCTCCTCCAATCAGGCCGACGGCCAGACCGACCAGGCCTCCGCCGAGCACGAGCCCGGCCACCTTGCTCTCGTCGCTCCCATGGAGCACCTTCTCGGCCAGGAAACCGCCCGCCAGGGCGCCCACCACGCCGCCGCCCACGATGCCCGCGCCGGCGCCCGCAAGCATCGCGAGCGCTCCGGTGGAGAGTCCGGAATAGACCCCCAGGCCGGTGCCCGCCAGGGTGAAGCCAGCCATCTTCAGAAGCCCGCTGCGGGCCTGCTTCTCCTCGCTGGCACGGAAGGAATCGGCCGGTTCGGCCGCGTCCGCCGGGGCGCTGGCTCGCGCCAGTGGAGTGGAAAGAAAGGCCGGTCGACTGCTAGTGATGGTCATGTCCAAGAATCTCCTCGGTTGAATCGCCACGACTCTACCTATGCCGGGCAATCGACAAGTTGCCGAGAGATGAACAAACAGTCAACAGCTGCTCGTCCACCTCGAAAGTTTTGCCTCGCGGGAAGCTCTGCTTGCGGTCTGGATTCCTCGCGCTGAAGCGGTATAATTTCGGTATGAAGGCGAAAAAACTTGATCGGGACCCGACCGGCCCCCGGCTCCCGGCCCCCTCCTGCTGCATCGCCGGGTAATCCGTCCTGTTCTTGTGTCAAACCGCAGAGAAGCTCTCCGCGGCTCCAGGGGGGGAACGAATTTCCAGGACGAAGCACTGAGGCAGCGTCCGTAAAATCCTCCCCTCCTCCGTCGAATTCAGGAGAGATGGGGGAGTTGGGAGATTTCGGGTGCTCAAAGGGTTTTCTCTCCCCGATCCCCACGCTCTCCACCTCTTATCAAAATGGGTAGGAACGAACTTACAGGACCGAAGCACCTGGAGGCACCGCCCGCAAATGGCGCAGTGGGCAGGCTTACTGGTGGGATTCCGGCTGATAAGTCGGGCCCTGCCTGGGTGTTGGAAGTGCGCGGGGCGGGCCAGGGTGCTCAGCTTGAGGGGCCAGATTGAGAGGCTTTCTGATGACCAGCCCGCCCGTACACGGCGAGGGGACCGCCGACAGACGCGCCTGGGCAGATGACAGGGTGCCGTGCTGACGGGGACGAGGAGCCGGCTTGGTGCAGCCCTGGACCAGGGGGTCAGAAACCTGTCGCCGGCCTATTTTGCCATCGTCATGGCCACCGGGGTGATCTCCATCGCGGCCCACCTCCACGGGTTGCGCCTGATCGCCGTAACGCTCTTTTTCTTCAATGTTGTGGCCTACCCCATTTTGTGGCTTCTGACTTTGCTGCGCCTCGTACGCTGCCCACGCGAGACCTTCAGGGACCTGATCGACCACGTTCGCGGCCCCGGGTTCCTCACTGCCGTAGCTGCAACGGGAGTTCTGGGCAGCCAACTGGTCGTGATGTGGCGCTGGTTTGAGCCGGCAGTGGCGCTCTGGTTCCTGGGAATCGCGCTCTGGATCGCCCTGACTTACTCGATTTTCACTGGCTTCATCATCAAAGAAGACAAGCCAACCCTGGCCGAGGGAATCACCGGAGCCTGGCTCATCGCCGTCGTCGCCACCCAGTCGATAGCGGTTCTGGGCGTCTACATAGCCGCTCACTTCGAGCAGCCTCACAGGTTGCACGTCAACTTCGTCGCCCTGTCCATGTGGCTGTGGGGCGGCATGCTCTACATCTGGATGATCTCCCTGATCTTCTATCGCTACACCTTCTTCAAGTTTTCCCCCGGTGACCTCACGCCCCCTTACTGGATCAACATGGGAGCGATGGCCATCTCCACCCTTGGCGGCTCCTTGCTGATCATCAATACCCCTGAAGCTCCATTCTTGCAGTCGCTGCTGCCTTTCTTGGAAGGCTTCACGATTTTCTACTGGGCGACCGGCACATGGTGGATCCCGATGCTTGTCGTTTTGATGTTCTGGAGGCACGTCGTCAAGCGCTTTCCCCTGAGCTATGACCCCCTCTACTGGGGAGCGGTCTTTCCCCTCGGGATGTACACCGTTGCGACCTACCAGATGGCCCAGGCCATGCACTTGAAGTTCCTGCTGATTTTCCCTCGCTGCTTCCTGTACGTCGCCCTTGTCGCCTGGCTGGCCACATTCATCGGGTTGGTGCGTCGACTTGCGACCTGCTTGCTGGCAATTTTTCAGCCTGCCCCGGAGGCGACGAGCCCTGTGCCCCCGACGCGGGAAACGGAGGAGTCGGAGTAGGTCGCTCGAGGCCGGCCGCAAAGCCCCTGAAGGAAGTGCTGCCGAGGCGGCAAACCTGGCCTCATGCTGGACACCCGGATGCTGAGCTCAGCGATCGTCGAAGGCGACGTGGAGCAGGCCCGGCATCTAGCTGAGCAGATAGCGGCAGACCCGGGCCTCGACCCGGTCATGGCGCTGGAGCAGGGCTTCATCCCGGGAATTCGAGAGGTAGGTCGCTTGTGGCAAGAGGGCGAGTACTTTCTCCCCGAGCTCGTGCAGGGGGCAGAAGCCATGAAAGCCGCCATGGCGGCGCTGACACCGCGGCTGGCCAGGAGCGGAGGGCATAAAGCTCGGGGCAAAGTCGTGCTCGGAACAGTCGCCGGCGACCTGCACGACATTGGCAAGAGCCTGGTCGGTGCCCTCCTGGTCGCTCACGGATTCGAGGTGGAAGACCTGGGCGTGGATGTTCCCGTTTGCGCCTTCATCGATCGGGCTCGCGAAGGCAGGGCTGACATCGTGGCCGCCTCGGCCCTTCTTACCACCACGATGGTGACCCAGCGAGCGCTGGTCGAGGCGGTGGCTGAAGCTCGTCTCGACTGCGCTGTGCTGATCGGAGGCGCTCCCACCTCGGCCCGCTGGGCCCGGGAGGTCGGAGCCCATTATGCCGAGAGCGCGCCCGAAGCCGTGGAGGTTGCTTGCCGACTGGTCCAATCGCGTTGACCTCGCTCGTCCAACATCTCCGCAAAGGGCCGTGCCTGCTGCTGGACGGGGCGATGGGCACCATGCTGATGCAACGCGGGCTGCCCAGTGGCACCCCTCCGGATCTGTGGAACCTCGAGCGCCCCGATGTCGTGGAGCAATGCCACCGAGCCTATGCCCTGGCTGGCAGCCAGGCCGTGCAGTCAAACACTTTCGGGGCCAGCCCGCTGCGACTGGCCCACTTCAACCTGGGCCCACGCTGCCGCGAGATCAATCTGCGAGCTGTTGAGATCGCCCGACGGGCGAGCGCCGGCTACGTCATCGGGGATGTGGGGCCAAGCGGCCTGTTTTTTCCTCCCCTGGGCCAGGCCAGCCCCCAGGCGCTTCATTCGAGTTTCTGCGAGCAGGCTCAGGCGCTCGATGAGGCCGGTGTGGATGGGTTCCACGTGGAAACCATGACCGACCTGCGAGAGGCCAGAATTGCCCTGGCAGCCATCCGCTCGGTATCCGAGCGGCCTGTGCTCGTGTCGCTCTGCTTCATGCGAACCAGGCGCGGATTTTATACTCCGATGGGCGATGCGGCTGAGGCGTCGCTTGGGCAGCTGGCGAGCGACGGGGCCGACGCGGTGGGGGCCAACTGTGGTCTGGACAGTAACCAGATGCGCGAGCTGGGGGACAGCCTCAAGCTGCCAGGGGCCCGGCTCGTCTTCCAGGCCAATGCCGGGCAGCCCGAGCTGCAGGATGGGGCGCTCCACTATGCTCAGAGCCCACAGGCTTATGCCGAGGACATGGCTCCCCTGGGTCACCGTCTTGCCGCCCTGGGCGGATGTTGTGGAACCACTCCCGAATTCATCGCCTCCCTGGCCTGCTGCCTGAAGTGAGCCACCCGATGGAGCTTACGATCTCACTCAAAACAAAAAATGTGCTGCATTTCCTGGGTTATCCTCAGGGCCGCCAACCCCGGCCTGGAGTCCTTCATCTGATCGACGAGTGCGTGCTTCAGGCCCGAGGGCTCATCTCGGCCCGTGGCGCTTGGCGACGACTGCCCGTCGAGGAGGCGGAGACGCTCGGACTTGAGCCGCAACCAGCCCGCTCACTCGTGATCGGGCTGGTGACCATCGGAGAAGCTCTCGAGACGGTCGTTTCCGAGACATTGAAAAAGGGAGAGCCCACCCGGGCTCTGATCCTGGACGCCTGTGCCGACGCGGCAGTGGAAGAGGCTGCTGACCGGCTGGGCGCGGGGCTGGCCGGCGCGGACGATGAGGAGACTGACGAGGCTCCCAGCCTTTCCTGCCGCATCAGCCCGGGCTACGGACGCTGGCCCCTGACCGCCCAGAAAGGGCTCTTCGCAAGGCTTCCTCATCGCGAGCTGGGGGTTGGCCTCCGACAACCCTCCTGTCTCATGGTGCCGCGCAAGTCGATCTCTTTTGCCATGTGGCTTGGCGCCGACGCGCGCCCCCTGGCCGGGCTCAGCGGTTGTCAATCCTGCCAGCTCGAGCGCTGCCGTTATCGAAGGTCCGGGTGCTGAGCCTGATTGGCGAGCCCGCCCGCCTCATCGAGCAGGCGCTTGAAATCCTCGACGAGGTTGGCATCTTGTTCGAGGACGAGGCCACCGCGAGGCTGTTGGCCTCGAAGGGCGGGCGGGCAGCCGGGGACCGAATCAGAATCGGACCCGATCTGGTGCGTCAGGCGCTCGAAACGGTGCCGTCCCAGTTCAGCCTCTTCGACCGCTCCGGAAATCTGGCTCTCGACCTTGGCACGGGAGTCACCTCGTTCAATCCCGGCTCAGCTGCCCTGCATGTGCTCGACCCCGGCGAGCGCCACCGCCGTGAGGCCACCCGAGCCGACATCGTCCGACTCATCCGGCTCACGCAGGCCCTCCCCCACCTGGCTGCCCAATCGACGGCACTGGTGCCCTCGGATGTCGTTTCCGAGGCGAGCGACCGTTACCGACTCTACCTGGCCCTGCTGCACGGGACCAAACCCGTCGTGACCGGCGTCTTCTCTCTTGCATCGCTGCCGGCCATGATGGCCATGCTCACCAGCGTGCGTGGAAGTCGCCAGGCCCTGGTGGAGAAGCCTCTGGCGCTGCTCGACTGCTGCCCGAGCTCCCCCTTGCGCTGGAGCGCACTCAGTTGCAAGACTCTCCTCGAGGCCGCGAGCGCGGGGCAACCGGTCAATCTGATTGCCGCCCCCCTGACGGGGGCGACCTCACCGGTTACCCTGCGAGAAACCCTCGTGCAGCACTGTGCTGAGAACCTTGCGGGGCTGACGCTGACTCAATTCGTCAGCCCCGGGGCACGGGTTGTCTTCGGGGGTGCCCCGGTCGCCTTCGATATGCGGCAGGGCTCGGCACCCTTCTCGGCTCCGGAAAGTATTCTGATGAATGCGGCCAACGCCTCGATAGCCCGCGAGCTCGACCTGCCCAGCCACGGCTACCTGGCCCTGTCGGATGCCCGGCTGAGCGACTACCAGGCCGGGATGGAGTCCACCGCGGGAGCCATCCTCGCTGTCTTGAGCGGTATCAGCCTGGTGTCGGGCCCCGGACTGCTCGACTACGTCATGACCCTGTCTCTCGAAAAGCTGGTGCTCGATCACGAGGCCTGCAAGTTGGCCCTGCGAGTGGGGCGTGGCATCTCCGACCATGGCCTGGATGTCCTCTCCCTGGCCAGAGTCCTGGTGGAGCGCGGGGAGCTTCTTTCCAGCTCGCACACCCGGCAGCTCTGGCGCAAGGAGTTGTCGGTCGCTTCCGAGCTCATCGAGCGACGCGCCTACTCTGACTGGGAGAGCTCCGGGGCCTCCGATGCAGCTGAGCGAGCCCGCGAGCAGGTCGAAAGACTGCTCAGGGAGCCGACCTGCGAGACCCTTCCCGATGCCCTTGCTTCCCGGCTCGAGGAGCTGGCCGTTCGGGGCTGCGAGCGTCCTTGAGCTTGAGCCGGAAGGTCGGCGGCTGAGGCGGGTCAAAGTCTGCAGGCAGACTCCAGCTCCACGGAGAGGGTAAACCAGGTGAAGGTTCTGGTCACGGGAGCCACCGGCTACATCGGCGGTCGTCTTATCCCTGAGCTTCTCGACGCGGGACATCAAGTCCGGGTGCTCGTCCGAGATCCCGAACGCGTGTCCCATCGCCCCTGGACCGAGAGGGTGGAGATCGTCGCAGGGGACCTGCGATCACTCCAACGAGACAGCGGCCTGGGAGACGGCATCCAGGTGGCCTACTACCTGGTGCACTCCATGGTGGACGGATCGCGTTTTGCCAGCACCGACCGACAGTGCGCCGTGAACTTCGCGCAGGCAATGCAGGGCGTGCCCCTGGTCATCTACCTGGGCGGTCTTTTGCCCCGTCAGGCCGAGACCTCCGAGCATTTGCGCAGTCGTGCTGAAGTAGGGGAGATCCTGGCCGCCCACCTACCGGTGACCGAGTTTCGGGCCGGGCCCATCATCGGCTCCGGATCGGCCTCCTTCGAGATGGTGCGTTACCTGACCGAACGTTTGCCGGTCATGCTGACCCCCCGCTGGGTCAAGAATCGGGTGCAGCCGATCAATATCCGAGCTGTGCTTGATTATCTGGTCAGGGCGGCTGAGCGCGAGCCGCTCGGGATCGTGGACATCGGCGGTGAGCAGCTGACCTTCCGAGAGATGCTGGAGGGCTACGCGCAGGTGCGGGGCCTGCTCGCTGGGTCCAACTCGTCACTCCAATTCCCAACTCCCTGGCTGTGCCCATCATCGAAGGCGTCGTTCACCACGTGGTGGCGGACACGACTCGGGCCCGAGAGCTCTTCCCCGAGGTGCAGCCGATGGACTACAAGACCGCCTGCCTGAAGGCGCTGGAGCGAACCGAGGAAGAGACGGTGCTGACACGTTGGAGCACCAGCCTTCAGGGGCGGCGCACGTTCCAGTTGCAGGACCGCCAGGGCACCATCCGCGAGGTGCGACGTCTCTGGGTCCGCGCCCCGGCCGAGTCGGTCTTTCGAGCCTTCACGGGCATCGGGGGCGAGCGAGGATGGTTGGTCTGGCGCTGGGCCTGGTGGCTGCGAGGCCTGATCGACCAGTTCCTGGGCGGACCCGGGCTGCGCCGTGGTCGGCGCCACCCGGACGAGCTGCTGCCGGGTGAGGCGCTCGATTTCTGGCGAGTCGAGCGGGTGGAGCCGGGCCGGCAACTGGTGCTGCGCGCCGAGATGAAGGTGCCGGGGAGGGCCTGGCTGGTCTGGGAAACCCATCCCGATGGCGAAGGCTCCGCGCTGGTTCAATCCGCCATCTTTCAGCCTCGCGGTCTGGTGGGCGTGGCCTACTGGTATGCTCTCTACCCCATTCACGCGTGGATATTCAGCGACCTGATTCGAGCCATCGCCAGGATTGCGGAGCAAGCAGCGCGCCCGGATGGAGCGGGTTGACTCGCCGAGACGTGGTCCTGCAAGGTCTGTCCCGGCCTTTTTGTCGAGCCACAGAACCCGAGATCGCGGAAACTCTAAGACAATCTCAGCACAATCTGTTGGGAGTCGCGCCGGAAAACTGTGTCAGGGGAGGTTTTATCAGGCTAAAGTGCAAGGCCTTTGGTCTTGCACTTTACAACGCGCAGGAACGGCGTTCCGGCGCGTTCGTTAGATTGTGCTAATGTGCCAGACCAAAGTGCGAGCACATTAAGAGGTAAGGGCGGCGGCCGGGTAGGTGAAGTAGCGCCCCAGTTGAGGACCGCGCTGGTGCATGTAGTGGCTCTTGATATCCACTCCGTAGATCTTGTCGGGCTCCTTGAGCAGAGACTCGTAGACCATCTTGCAGATGGGTTGGCCATGACGGAAGAGCACATCCTCGTGCGGAGCAACCTCAAGCACGGCGGGGGTTCCCAGCACCTCGCCCTCCTGGCCGTAGCCGAAACCGGGGTCGAAAAAGCCGGCATAGTGGGAGCGGAACTCACCGCTGTGGATGTCGTAGGCCACCATCTCGACAGCGTGCATGGGCGGGACGCGAAGAAATTCGCGGGTGCACATGATATAGAAGTGATCCCGGCGCAGCAGCACCTCCTGGTGTCCGCTGGGCTCCAGGGGACTGAAGAACGCCTCGGCCGGGTGGGCCTCGGGCGAGGTCAGGTCGACTACCTGCGTGGAAGCGATGGCTTCATAGCCCACCACCGGCTGGTCCAGGTCGACGCTCAGCAACAGGCCTTTATCAAATTCGGGCTCGAGCTTGCGCCCCTCGCAGTCGTAAACCAGGCCGATCTTCTGGTGGGCCATTTCCAACTCGAGATCGGACAGGCGGTTGTCGCCGATCAAGAAACGGGCCTGGTTGAGGCACACCCCGGTGGTAACCCGGATGGGCCAGGAGCGGGGCGTGATCATGACATAGGCCTTCCCCCTGTAGCCAGGGGGGATCTTGTCGAAGCGGGGCAGCCGGTCGACCAGCGTGCGCACCCAGATGTTGGTGCGGCCCGTCGAGCTCTTGTTGTTGGTGTAGGCGTGCACCGATTCGGGCAAGCTGAACGTCTCCATCAGCTCGAGCACGTAGGTGTGATTGAGCTTGAGAACGGTGCTGGAGGTCAGGTCGAAGCTCTCCTCGGCGGTGGCTCTCAGCGCCTCTTCGATGGTTTCGCCGGCTTTGGGCAGAAAGGCGGCCCGCACTCGATGCCCTCGGGTGCCCAGTCGAAGGTCGAGACTGGCGGGTTGGAGATTCTTGGCCGGCACGCTCAGCTCGGATGTGATGCTGCCGTTGCCAAGAAACTCCTCGATGATCTGGGAGGGAATGGCTCCCTGACGACGCATGCCCGACAATCTCCTTTGCCCAAAGGCTCTCAGCTTCGCCTCAGCGTTTCGCCTGGCAGGCAGTTCGCCTTGCGCGGGCGCAAACCTGCGCGTATACTGACGCCCATGCCGATTTCCTCAGGAGAGCCTTGAGTCGCTGTGCAACGGCTCGATCTGCCGCTGGCTCTGGTCATCCTGGTGCTCACCGGTCTTGGATTGATCGCCATCTACAGCGCTACTGGCCAGGATCTATCCCCCGAAGGCGAGTTCCGCCGGCAGTTTCAGTTCGCCTTGATGGGCCTGGTCTTGTTCGTGCTCTGTGCCTGGAGCGACTACGAGACCTGGGGACGGCTGCACTGGCTGCTCTACCTGCTTGCGGTTGGCCTTTTGATCGCGGTGGACGTGGCCGGCCATACGGCCCGCGGGTCGCAGCGCTGGTTATCGTTGGGCCCGATCGCCTTCCAGCCGTCCGAAGTGGCCAAGCTGGCCGTACTCAACAGCCTGGCCCGCGTGCTGGCCGTCGAGCCCGGGAGGCGGATCCCCTGGACGCAAGCCCTGCTGCTGGCCGGAGTGCCGATTCTATTGATCTTTCTTCAACCCGACCTGGGCACGGCTCTGGTGATCGTGGCCGTGTTGCTGGTGCTGCTCTATGCTCAGGGCGTGAGCCCCCTCTGGCTGGGCGCCATCGCCCTGGCCGGCCTGCTGGCCGGGCCGCTGGTCCTGCACGATTACCAGCGCGAGCGGCTGCTCACCTTCATGCACCCCGAGCGGGATCCCACCGGTGCCGGCTGGAACCTGATCCAATCCCAG